>DASUII010000057.1:0-5932 GCA_036279835.1 Pseudonocardiaceae bacterium | reverse complement strand
CGGGTTGCACACCTGATTCGCGGCCGGCACAGCCGGCGATCAGACCGCAGTATGGCCCACCCGCCCGACGAGACGCGATCGGACGGGCGCCACGCGGCCGCAGTACGTTTCCGCCGTGGCCCCCGACGAACCGATGGACCGCATGACCGTGCAGCAGTCGGTCGAGATGACCCTTGGCCACCTGCGGGTGCTCGACGCCCCACCGGAACCTCCATCGGTCGACCCTGTTGATGCGCCGCTGACCCTGGAGGATCTGTACCGCCAGCACCGGATGCGGCTGGTGCGGCTAGCGATCCTGCTGGTCGACGAGGCGCCCACCGCCGAAGACGTCGTGCAGGAAGCGTTTACCGGGCTGCACCGGCACTGGTCGGGGTTGCGCGACGAAGCGGCCGCGTTGGGCTATCTGCGCACCGCAGTGGTCAACGGCTCCCGTTCGATACTGCGCCGCCGCAAGACCGCTCGCGGCTACGTCCCCCCGCACCAGGCCAACGCGCGCTCCGCGGAGTCGCTGGCGATGCTCACCACCGAGCATCAGGCGGTGGTCGTCGCGCTGGGTCAGCTGCCGCCCCGGCAGCGCGAGGTCCTGGTGCTGCGCTACTACGGAGGGATGAGCGAGGCGGAGATCGCCGCCGCCACCGGAGTCAGCCGGGACACCGTAAAGTCCAGCGCCAGCCGCGCTCTGGATGCTCTCCAGCGAATGCTGGAGAGCTCGTGACCGACGAGGTGCACGCTCGGTTGTCGGCCGCGCTGCGGGCCCAGGCATCGGGGCTGGGCACCGGGTCACCGAGCCCTCCCGCACCTGCGCCAGCCGCAGGATCGTCCGGCCGTAAGCCGGCGCACGCCAAACCCAGACTGTCGGCCTCCACCGTGCTCGCTTTGGCGGTGCTGCTCGGACTGCTGGCCGGCGGTCTGGCCGGCCTGATCAGCGCCTGGTAGCGGCGGGCGCGAAGGCGGCATACAGGTGCGCCCGCTACCGTGACACCGTGACGCCCTCCTATGCCGGCCTGTCGGTGGCTCTCGGCCCGTCCTGGCTCGACCCCGAACAGCTGCTGCGGATGCTGGGCCCCTACGTGCTGGTGGGCCTGTGCCTGATCATCTTTGCCGAATGCGGACTGCTCATCGGATTCTTCATGCCCGGCGACTCATTGCTGTTCACCGCCGGACTGTTCGTCGCCAACGGCCTCATCGGCACGCCGATCTGGCTGGTCTGCCTGCTGCTCACGGGGAGTGCGGTGCTGGGCAACGTCGTCGGCTACTACCTGGGCTACCGGGCCGGGCCAGTCATGTTCGATCGGTCGGATTCCCGGCTGTTCAAACGAGAGTACGTGGACAAGACGCACGCCTTCTTCGACAAGTACGGGGCACGGGCGATCGTGCTGGGCCGGTTCGTCCCGATCGTGCGGACCTTCATCACGGCGGTTGCGGGAGTCGGCCGGATGGATCGCCGCAAGTACTTCACCTACTCGATTCTCGGTGGCGTCGGCTGGGCCACTGGAGTAACTCTGCTCGGGTTCTGGCTCGGCGGGATCACGTTCGTCCGGAATCACGTGGAGCTGATTCTGATCGGCATCGTCGCGCTATCGTTCGTGCCGATCCTCATCGAGGCGCTCAGGGCCCGCGCGCTGAGCCAGCGGACAGCGCGCTCCTCCAGGTAGCAAGATGGCGTCGATGCGACCTCACGACGCGTCGGTGAAACCCGGCGGGCACCGCGCCAGTCGCCGGGTCCGGCGAATCGCCGCTGGGGCCGTGCTGGGCGCGCTGGTAGCACTGGTCGCGGTCGGTGTGCCGACGGGTAAGGCAGCGCTGCTCGCCATCGAGCCCACCCTGTCCCCCGCCCCGAGTGCGCAGTCGCTGCGCGCGCCCGCACACACCTGCCTGACCTGGCAACTACCAGACGCCGCCGATGCCGCCGTGGTGAACTGTTCTGCCCCGCATCTCTTCGAGGTCACCGGGACGCTGGACCTCCAGGACTTTGATGCCGGAGCCGCTTTCCCCGACCCGGCGCGCTGGCAGCAGCTGGTGGCGCAGCGCTGCACCGAGCTCACCACCCAGGCGCTGGCCGACCACTTCGACCCGTTCGGCCGGTTCACCGTGGGAGCGATCAAACCCAGCGAGGCCGGCTGGCTGCGCGGAGACCGGACGCTGCGCTGCGGGGTCCAGTCGGCCGGCCGCACCGGAACGTTGTTCGCCACCACCGGCAACGCGCAAGCGCTGGACCAGTCCGACGTGCATCAGCCCGGCACCTGTCTCGGCAACGATGGCAAAGCGGTGGGTGACCCGGTCGACTGCGCGTTGCCCCACGCCATCGAGATCGTCGGGGTGGTCGACCTCAAGGGCGCCTTCACCAAGGGCTACCCGGACGAAGCTGCGCAGGATCGGGTGCTGAACACCGAGTGCACCGGGCTGGCGAAGGATTTTGCGGGGGGTCCCGCGGTAGTCGGGAACAAAGGGCTCACACTGTTCTGGGAGACACTGCGAATGCAGAGCTGGCAAGCCGGGAGCACCCGGGTGGACTGCCGGCTCGGCGCTTTCCTACCCGACCGCTCCGGGTTCGCCCCGGTGACCGGCAGTGTGAAGGGGCCGGTTGAGGTGAGCAAACACCCTGCCCCGCCTGCCCCGCGCAACCCCGGACCAGCGCCCGTGGCGGCGCCTCCGGTAACCACGGTCGACACTCCAGCTGCCCCACCGCCGTGATGGCCACCTGGCTGCCCGCGGACCGGTTCGACGAACTGGTGGCCGACGCGTTGGATCTGATCCCGGACAAGCTCACCGAGGCGATGGACAACGTGGTGGTGCTGGTGGAGCCGCGCAACCCCGACAATCCCGAGTTGTTAGGGCTCTATGAGGGGGTCGCGCTGACCATGCGGGACTCGCAGTACAGCGGGATCCTGCCCGACCGGATCACCATCTACCGCGACGCCCTGCTCGACGTCTGCAGCGACGAGCAGCAGGCGGTGGAAGAGGTCGCAATCACCGTGGTGCACGAGGTGGCCCATCACTTCGGCATTCCCGAACACCGGCTGCACGAACTCGGCTGGGGTTAGCTCTCGGCGGCATTCGGCGGCTGAGCCCAGACATCTGCCGGAACGTAGCACGTCACAGGCACTATGTGGTTGGGCTGCCGCAGATATGGTGGTTGGTTTGCCGAGCTGGGCGTGGTCGATTTGCCGATTATTCGTGGTTCGTCGCCCCGAAAGCCAGCTGATCCGTGCTGCACATATCGCGTCCGGATGCGGTGATCACCGTTTGTGTGACCGTGGCGACAAAATCTGTCGTCGTGGTCACACAACCGGTGATCACCCACTGGCGGGGTGGCTCAACCCAGGTCGATGTCGTCCCAACGCAGGCAGCGCCAACCGGTCCCGTCGGCTTCCAGCAGCACGGTTGCGGCGTTGGGCAGCAGCCGCGGCGCGGCGAACGAGCCCTCGACGTTGGCTGCTAGCGCGACGACGGCCAGCCGGGTCGCGGCGCCGTGGCTGACCAGCACGGCGGTACCGCCGCCCCGATGCGCGCGACGGATCGCCGCAACGCCGGCGAGGTAGCGCTCGAGCACCTGCTTGCCCGACTCGCCACCCGGTCGGGAAGCCTCAAGGTCACCGTAATGCCAGGTGCGGTACAGCTCGTGCAGGGTGTGGTGGTCCTCCGGAGTCTGACATCCCTCCAGATCACCGATGAACACCTCGTGCACCCCGTCGAGGATCTGGGCGGTCAGCCGGTGCCTGGCCGCGATGGGCTGGGCGGTCTGCCGGGCGCGCAACGCGCGGCTGGCGTAGACCGCGACCATGGGTTCATCGGCCAGTTTCTGTGCCAGGTCGACAGCTTGCTGGTGACCGGTCTCGGTCAGCGGGTGCCCCGGCAAGCGAGTGTCCAGAATGCCCTGCGAGTTGGCGGTGGACTGCCCGTGCCGGGCTAGCACAAGTCGCAGCGGCGTCACGCACTGCGCCCGGCACGCACCGCGCTGAGCCACTCCCGAGCGCCGGTGAACCCGGTCTGGTCCGGACCGGGGCGGGGCTCGCCAGTCCGGGGGTAGGAGCCCAGGAAGCGCACCCAGGTACACCGCCGGTGCAGTTCGGCCAGGGCGTCGCCGACCGCGTCGGAGGCCACGTGGCCCTCACAGTCGAGGAAGAACTGGTATTCACCCAGCCGGGCCTTCATCGGCCGGGACTCGATCCGGGTGAGGTTTATTCCGCGCAGGGCGAACTCGGCAAGGACCTCTAGCAGTGCCCCAGGTCGATCGACGGCAACCGCCACCAGTGAGGTGCGATCGGTGCCGGTGGGGGGCGGCAACACGTCGGGGCGACGCAACAGCAGGAAGCGGGTCTGGGCGTCATCTTTGTCGTGCACCCCGCTGGCCAGCTCGGCCAGCGGGTAGTGCTGCAGTGCGACCGGGGCACACACCGCCGCATCGGCGTGGCCCTCGACTACCGCGACCGCACCTGCCGACGTCGAATCGGCGAGCAGCGTCGTCGCTTCGGGCAGGTGCGTGGCAAGCCAACCCCGGACCTGAGCCGCGGCGTGCGGATGGGTGACCACAGTGCGGACGTCAGCCGCACCGGTCCCCGGACGGACCAGCACGCTGAACCGGACCGGTAGCACGGCTTCGGCGACCGCCAGCACCGGCTCGCCCTCGACCATCGCGTCGAGGGTGGCCGGCACCGAACCCTCCACCGAGTTCTCCACCGGTACGCACGCCGCGTCCACCTGGCGGGCCCGCAGTGCGGCGATCGCCGCGTGAACCGACACCGCCGGATGTAGCTCGTCGCCGGGCGCCAGCACGCGAGCCGCCTGCTCGGCGAAGGTTCCCTGCGGTCCAAGGTAAGCGGTGCCGGTCATGGCGTGGCCCGCAGCGGCTCGGCGTCGGGCAGCAGCCCCAGCCGGATCAGGTCGGCGACCGGTTCGGTCAGCGACATCGATCCGTAGCAGGCGAACACCTCGCGAGCGAAGCGGGAGGTATCGGCGGACAGCGCACCAGCCTCGGCGGCCAACGCTGCCGCGTCGGTGCACCGTAACGCCTCGGCCGCGCTGGCACCGGATACCGCGCGGGCGGTTGCTACCAGCATGTTGAGCAGCCCATGGTGAGTCAGCCCGCTGCTCTCGTCGTGGTGGCGGACCGCATAGTGCAGCCCAGCGGTCGCCTTGAACGGCTGGCCGGTGCTGGTCGCGATAGCCAGAAAATCGGCCACCTCGTCGACGCTGGGAAACGATTCCACGGACCTGCCACCGCAGCGCAGCTTGGGCCAGCAGCCAGCCTCGGCGACCCGGCGCACACCCGCCAACCAATCGGGCCGGCCTCGGCGCGGCTCGACCACCCGCACCACGTCGTCAGGCACGAACTCGGTGAGCTGCACCAGCCAATTGGAGTCCACGTCCGATGGTGCCGGCACTTCGATCATCCGCAGATTAACGAGCTTCGGGTTGTCCAGCGCGGTGGAGATCGCCTTGGGCAGCCCACCCAGACCGGTGTCTGCGACCAGCGACAATGACACCGGCCGGGTCAAGCGCACCTTGCGCAGCGCGCCGACCAGTGCACCGAATCGGGAGATCGGACACAGCAGGAAACCGATCACCCCGCCGTAAGGAGCACGGCAGGCCGTGAGGTGCGCCTTGACGGCGTCGACCACGCTGACCCCGGACGGAGCGAACAGCGCTGCGTCATCGACCAGCCGGGCCAGCAACGGTGGGACCGAGGACGGACCCGGAGGATGCAGATTCAGCACGGTCGACACCCGAGGCACCTTAGTCGGGGTCCAACCGACGCCAGTCAGCGCTCACCCGATTTCCGGCTGCGAATCTCCCGGGTGACGCTGCGCTCGGCCACGAAAGACATCAACGGAATCGTGCCGGCCAGCGCTATTAGCACCATCCGGCCAGGCCGCCACCGCACTGAGGTACCCAACAACACCGTGGTGACGAGGTAGCACATATAGAGAAA
>DASUII010000056.1:0-2127 GCA_036279835.1 Pseudonocardiaceae bacterium | reverse complement strand
CAGCTGGGACCAGATGGTCGTCGAGGGTCAGCCGAACATCTCCGGAGCCGTCGCTGATCGGAACCCACACCACGCCGTACCACTCGCCCCGGGAGCCACGGACCCAGCGTTTCAACATGCCGGGAACCCGGCCGGTGAGGTCGAGGCCGTCGGCGACGACTCGCCGGCGGTGATCGGGAGGTAGCGGGAACATCATGTCGAGGTCGATCCATACCGCCCGGGCGCGGATCGCCTGGCCGCCGGTGATGCCCTCGCCGCCATGGGCGCCGATCCATCCGAGCGTCACGCGCTGCTCCCTGGTCGACTCGTGCTGAGGTTCTCACTGCTCAGCCGAGCGCGGGGGAGCGCGCCTACGTCAACCCAGTATGTCCCGCCGAAGCCGGCGGCGTCGACTACGAGGGTCGACTATGAGGGGACGCGGGCCAGGTCGGCGGCACCAACGAGGCCGGCGTCGGGACCCAGTTGGGCGATCCGTAGCTCGGCGAGCGGTCGGTACCCGCGGCCGGTCAAGGATGCGGCGAACGCGGCGGCCGCGGGAGCGCGCAGCACCTCACCGGCAGCGGATACGCCACCACCGATGACGAACAGGCCGGGGTCCAGGATCGCGGCCAGCCCGGCCAGTCCGCGGCCCAACCACACCCCGACCACGTCGAAGCACTGCAACGCCATCGCATCACCAGCGTGCGCGGCCTGGGTGATCATCGCGCCGGTGATGTTCTCCGGCCGGCCACCGGCCAGGCGCAACAGTTCTCCCGCTCTGTCGGGGACGTCACCGGCGAGCTGCTGGGCCTCCCGGACGAGTGCTCGACCACTGACGTACTGCTCCCAGCAACCCCGCAAGCCGCATCCGCAGCGCCGCCCGTCCGGGACGACGGTGATGTGGCCGAACTCTGCTGCGGCGCCGAACTGTCCCCGCAGTAGCCGGCCATTGCCCACGATGCCGCCGCCGATGCCGGTTCCCACGGTGACGGCCACCACGTGGTCCACCCCCCGGCCGGCGCCGAACCGGGCCTCCGCCCAGGCAGCAGCGTTGGCGTCGTTCTCGACCACCACGGGCAGCCCCAACCGGCGCGTAAGCGTCGCCCGCAGCGGCTCGCCACGCCATGCGAGGTTCGGGGAGAACATCACCGTGGCGCGCTGCGCGTCGATGAAACCGGCCGCCCCGACGCCGACCGCCGAGACGTCGTACTTGCTGGTGAGATCGCCCACTGCGGCGGCTATCACGCCCTCGATCAGCGACACGTCCTCGGCGGGAGTGTCGCGGTGCGCGGTGGCGACGATCGTGCCTTGCTCGTCGACGACACCGGCGGCGACCTTCGTGCCACCGATGTCCACCCCGATGGTCAGCGTTCCCATCGTCACGGTTCCCATTGTCACAGTTGGGTGTGCGCCAGTGCGTTCAGAAACTGCTGCACCTCCGCGGTCGACTCCAGAACGAAATCGGCGGCGGTGGCCCGATCGGCTTGTTCCGGGTCCCCGAGATCGGCGACGACGACGCCGATGCCCGGTCCATTACCGGATTCCTTCAGGGCTGTGAAGGCGTCCTCATCGGTGATGTCGTCGCCGAGATATAGCGCCACGAATTCTTCGCCCTCGACTCCCAAGGCGTGGCGAAGGTACTGGACGGCCTTGCCTTTGTCCCAGTCGACCTTCGGCTGGATCTCGTAGACCATCTTGCCGGGGGTAACTTTGAGCTGGTCGGGATATTCGGCCAGCAGCGTGTCCACGGCCGCGGTGACCGAGGGCCGATTCTTCGGCGCCACCAGCCGGTAGTGCACCGCGACCGAGAACCGCTTCGGCTCGATCGCCGCGCCCGCAATTGGTCCGACTTCGGTGTTCAGTCGGTGGGTGACGGTGGACAGCAGGTCCTCGAAACCGGTGACCGCATCGTGGCGGACCGGACCGTCGCGGTGCCCGCCGATGTCGAAGCCATGGCTGCCCGCCACCACCAGGCCGTCAATGTCCATCCACTGGTCGATGCTGGGTCGATCCCGGCCGCTGACCACGCAGACCGTGGCGCGCTCGGCGAGCCTGCGTACCGCGTCTCGCATGCTGTCGGAGATGACGGCGTCCTGTGGCCGGTCCACGATCGGCGTCAGCGTTCCGTCGTAGTCGAGGAACACCGCC
>DASUII010000055.1:0-3292 GCA_036279835.1 Pseudonocardiaceae bacterium | reverse complement strand
GCCGTGTGGCGCTCCGCCGCCAGCAACTCCTGCTCGGCCGTCCGAATCTGCTTGTCGGGGATATTCTCATCCAGCAACTGCCCGGCCGCCTGCGGTCCGCGGGCCGCACGCACGACTCGGTTGCATTCCCGTCTGGTCGTGGTGGTCAGCCAGCCAGGAAGCGCGGCAGGATCGCGGATCGCGTCCAGGTGGTTCATGAACTGCAGCCAGATGCGCTGCCCGACGTCCTCGGCGTCGGCGCGGCTTAGCTGGTAACGTCGGCAGATGGACCATATGAGCGGGGAGTACCGCTCGACGAGGACATCCCACGCTTGCTGGTCGCCCTTTCCGGCACGCGTTACGAGGTCGGCGACAATCGGGTCATCACGCATCGGAGTCGCGTCCTTTCAAGTAGTGCTCGGGACCAGGCTCGTGCTAATGCACTCAAAGTGCCTAGTGCCGCAACTCGGTCGCCCGTTGGGACGGGCATTCGTTCTCCACGCACTAAATGCCGAAGGTGACAGTTTTACGGTCCTTTCGACCGAACGGGTTTGTAGAACGACACTATGTTCGGTCGGCCGGTCTGTCTGTTTGGCGCACTACACTGTCAGTGTCGGCGTGCCAACAAAGGACCGGCGCCTGGCTCACCAACCGCACCACGATCAATCTGCGTAACTTCGGCAACCGAAGCTTCAGCTACGGGGATCACGCGCTAGGGCTGTCCTGCTCGGTGGGTGGTCCGTAAGTTGGCTGCCTGGTGTGGTCGGCTCGCTCGTGTGCGCTGATGCGGCAGGGCAGGCACTGAGGTCGCCGGCGGAGAATTCAGCCTGCTCGTTGGTGTAGGCTCTGACGATCCAATACCACTATCTGACTGCGGCTTATCGACACTATGTCGCTGGCAACAAGCCGTCGGAGAACCTGATTCGCCGTGGGACGAGTAGTTCCGGCGAGGCTGGCCAGCATTTCCTGGGTAACTGGGATCACAATGCGTTGATCGTCTCCCCGGTACAGTTCGCACAAGTGCAGGAGCCGACGTAGAACGCGTCTCTCAGCGGGTACGTACAACGCCTCGAGCAAGTAATTGTTGAGCCTTTCCGCTCGCGCGGCAAGAAGCTCTACGAGGAAGCGGTCGACGCCGGGATAGGATATACGAAGACGATGGAACTCGTCCCGGCCCAGAGACAATGTCTCGCACTGTTCAAGCGCGATTACTGTAGCTCCCCGAGAATGGGCACTGCCGACCAAAGCGATTTCACCGAAAACCTCTCCGGGCCCGAGGATGGCGAGGACGACGAACTCACCGCCGCGCAGCGTTACGCGCACACTGACGTGCCCCGCGGCAATCAGGTGGAGAGTGTCGGCCGGGTCGCCTTGATGAACGATCACCTCATCGCGATGGTAGGACTGCCGCCTAAGCCCAGCGACCAGCACGCGCCGCTCTTGCGGAGGCAGCGACGCGAGAACCGGCCAGTCCATGACTCAACTATGCCGCTAATAGCCTGTTTGGAAACCGTCCCGGTTAGCTGGCGGATGTACGGGCTGCCTGGATCTGACTGATCTGTTACGCCCACCGTGCTGATCACCGGCTACTCTGAGTAACACTGCTGGTATCGTCGGTAAAGGCGCCATTGACACTTGTCGCAGGCGTTGGGAAGTTTGCCGGCGGTGAGGACACCTTGGGCGGGGAAGGGTAGGAATGCTGGGTCGCCGGTGGTTATGCTGGATCGTGGGTACATTAACGATCGGAGAGCGCACGGCCGCGATCCTGCGTGATGAGATCGAGCATGGCGCCCTCGCTAATATCGCTGCCGCGGGCCAGGTGTGGTCGACGCATCATCGTGATCTCCTCATTCCGGAGGCGACGCGTCGGCTGGCGGCCGAGTTCGGCGGGCTGCTGGACACCGTGCTCGACCTTCTCACACCGCCGCCGCGCCCAGCGGCTGCCTCGTCGCTGCCACCACCGGCCGCTATGCGCGACTATGCCGCAGATCAAGGGCGGCAAACGATCGAACCCTTGCCCGTCCTGCGCGCCCGGCGTTCCGCCCCGCTCGGCGGCGCTGCCGAAATTCATACCCGTCTGCAGAATGACGGCCCGACCCCTGCTGAGGTCGGCTTTGTGTGGAGCGATCTGGTCGCCGAACCCGATGGCCGCATCCATGCGGGCTGCCTTCGGCTCCTGCCCGGCCGAGTTCGAGTCCCGCCCGGCGCTTGCGTCGATCTCGCGATTGGTCTGGAGGTGCCCGACGACGCGCGGCCAGGGCTCTATCACGCGCTGCTCCAGGCCAGCGAGCCTGTGGGGTTGCGCGCGCTGCTGACGTTTCCGGTAGGCCTTGAATGTTGAGCCGGGGCATTGACCGCAATGTGACACGGTGACACGGTGATGGGGGGGAATAATGCGCTGTTCAAGATGTAATGCCGAGAATCCGGCTAATGCCAAATTCTGTCTCGAATGCGGATCGCCGCTCACACTCGCGGACACGGCAACGCCTCGCCAGTCCGAGTGGGCCTTCGCGGAGGCGGAACGGCGGCAGATGACGTGTCTGTTCTGCGACCTCGTGAACTCGGTTGGGCTCTCCGAACGCCTGGATCCCGAGGAGCTACGCGAGACTCTGGCCGCCTATCATCGCGTCTGCGCGACCGTCATCCGCCGCTTTGAAGGCCACACCCACAACTATCTGGGCGACGGCATCATGGTCTACTTCGGATTCCCGTCGGCCCACGAGGACGACGCCCAGCGGGCCGTGCGTACCGGACTCAGGATCGTCGAGGCCGTCGAGCAGCTCAACAGCCGCCTTCAGTCTGACTACGGCATCGACCTGCACGTCCGGATTGGTATCGACACCGGCCTGGTCGTGGCCGGTGCCGTTGCTGCCGACGAGGGTATGGAGGACGCGGCGGTCGGCGTTCCGCCGAACATCGCCGCGCGCCTGCAGGCCCTGGCCGCGCCCGACTCGGTGGTGATCAGCGCGGCGGCGTACCGATTGATCGCGGGATACTTCGACTGTCGCGATCTCGGCTTTCACGCCATCCGGGGCATCTCGCAGCCGATGGCGTTCTACCAGGTGCTGCACGAGAGCGGGGCGCGAACCCGGCTGGATGTTGCCGCGCGGCGCGGACTTCCCCCCATGCAGGGTCGCGATGACGAACTGGCCACACTGGCCGACCGCTGGGTGCAGGCCAGGGCCGGTCAGGGCGGCGTCGCCCTCGTGGCGGGCGAGCCGGGCATCGGCAAGTCGCGGCTGATCTGGGCGCTCCAGCAGCATGTGGCCCAATCCCCGGACGCGTTCCTGGTCCACCTGGACTGTTCGCCCTA
>DASUII010000054.1:0-10831 GCA_036279835.1 Pseudonocardiaceae bacterium | reverse complement strand
ATCGGCCTAGATGATTCCTATCGTGGCTGGTCACTCGCTCGATTCCCGTTCTCGCTGAGATGCTTGTCACTTAATAAGCACAGTCGCAGCGCGGCTGCCCAGGGCGCCTGTGGCCCGTCGATCAGGATCGGTGGCTCGGTGCCCAGATCGGTGAGCGTTTGGATCTGTTCTGCCGAGGCCAGTAGCAGTCGGGCACCTGCGTCGGCGGCGACTGCCACGATGTCATGGGCAGCAAGCAGCGGATTCACCGGTAGGGGCACCGCTTGGTGCTTGATCGTGCCGGCGAAAGCCTCGGCGAAGCCGGGACCGTCCGGCAGCATAATCAGCACACGATCCCCTGGACCCACGCCGAGTTCAGCCAGCCCAGCGACAACTGCGGCCGTTTGCACGGCTGATCCGGAATAGCTCATTGAATTAGCCACCAGGGTGACAAACGGTGTTTCCGCTTCGCGCGACTGGTGTGTCTCCTTCTCGGGTTGTGGGAGCAGCAGAATAACTTCCCGTCAAGCGCCTGTCAACCGGAGTGCGGAACACCACTTCGCCGCTGCATATGCACGTGCAGGCGTCCGTGCAATCACATGGATTGTTGCCTTACCTCCGGATGATGACGATGACCGAGGCTGGACTGCGAAAGGCAATTGACTATTTTGCTCAGATCCATAGTGCGTCTCGGAGCCCTTACGGACGGCCAGGAAGCCCCCAGCGTGGTGCTCCGGCTGGCGCCCTGACGTGCCCGGTCAGTCGCCTGGGTGCTGCAAGAGTGGTCGTCAGTGTTGCGGATCTTCTACCACCCGACTGTTCGCACCAGGTCCCCACTAGGCCTGAGATTTGCTTTGGCATCCCAGAATGATTGAGCGTGCCGCCAAAAATCCTGAACGATGACCAATGGAAAGACCTCCATCCTCAAGGTTCGCCGCAGGCCATTTTCGGATGATGCCTTACTGATGAAGCTGAACTCTAATTGCCTAAATCGCATAGTCACGAAAGCGACCTGTCGGAACTCTGCATGTGAATCGTAGTTTCTTTTGACGTCGGCATATGTTCCATTGCGAGCGCGAGCGAGCAGCGAGCGCCGGTCCCGCCCGTTGGCCGGGTCATAGGTCCGATGGTGCGTGACAACCTAAATAGACAACGAACGCCGCTCGCACAACTCCAAGAGATTGACCCACTCCCCAACCCGGCGGCTACCCCAGCTGCTCTCCCAGATCATCAACACCTGCGCGTCGAACTGATCGTTCTCCAGATCAGCAATCAACCGGTCGAAGTTATCGCGGGTCTTGCGGGAGTAGCGTGACGCGCTGACCGACTCATCCCGGTAGGATTCGCCAAAGATCCATCCGTGCCCGGTCGCCACCTGCTCATGGCCGGCGTGCTGCTCTCCAACGAACGGGCCCGACCTGATCGATCGAGACGCGCAGGTAGTCCCGGGCTTGGAGGGCCAGTTGTGGCTGGTCAGCAACGTGTGTCGTGGTCATTCGACGATGGTACAACTAGCAAGGTATCTTAAATTGCGTCTTGCTCTGCGAAACGCACCATCGGCACGTGCACCACACCGGCTGGGAAATCCTCATCTACCACGACCACGTCGAATTCATCCCACCCGCGATCATCGATCCCGCCCGCACCCCACTCCGTTTCTAGACGGTAGAAGCGACAGCATCGCCGGTTCTCCCCGGTCCAACCGAGGACTCTCACCGGCGTACGCGCTCCGGCCGTTCTACTTGGGGGGTGAGCGTCGGTGCAAGGCAGCCAGCATGCGGTTGTAGGCCTGCCGCGCCTCTTCGTCGTCGTCGACATCGGAACTGACCCCGACGGTCGTGTTGTCCGCACCGCGGGAAGCTGACCCGACCCCGGCGAGGGCCTGGCGACGGGCCGATTCCAACCAGTCGCCGAGCCGAGCTCGGGAGCCGGTAGCGCTCCATTGGGCGACGACGGCGAGCATCAGCAGCATCATCAGAACGTCGCCACCGACCCACATGATCGCCCCGGACAAGTTCTGGTCCTCAAGCAGGGAGGGACCCCAGCCCGGACGCATCATTGCTGTGCTGGGGGCCAGCGGATAGCCGGTGAGCATCAGCGCCACCCCCACCAGCGTGTCTGCTCCCATCGCCAAGCCGAGCAGGGCGAACCGGACGATATGCGGCACCGGCCACGGGCTGGACTCCGAGCCGGCCAACGGCCAGAACATCAGATAACCGCTGACCAGGTACAGGATCTGCTCCCCGTGGTGCACCAGAGGCTGGGTGGCCATTAGTTCCTGGAAACCAGTGAGATGCGTGACTACCAGCGCCGCGGTATAAAAGCCCACCGTCAGCACGGGGAAGGTCAACCATCGCGCCAGGCGGCTGCTCGGGGAGCGGTTCAACCAGAGCCTGACCGGGTGCCCCCAGATCAGCAACACCGGCACCACCATGATCAACAGAAGATGCTGGATCATGTGCACCCACAGCAACGCATGCCCGTACGCCTCGATGCTGCTGTGCACCGAAACCAGCAATACAGCCACGCCGGCCAACCAGGACACCGTTGCCCGCGGCGGCCAGCCCTCCCCGGTCGTGCGCGACCGGCGAACCACGGCGATCAGGTAACCGACCACCGCGAGCGCAGCGAGTACGTCGACGACGGGTGCCGAGGTCCACGTCGTCACAGCGGTTTGCCAGGTCAGCGGTGGGATGTCCAGCTCCCCTCTCCCATGGTGGCCAGTCAAGGCAAGCGTAACGCGACATCCGTGCAGGCATACTTCCAGCCGTCGAGCGACACCGCGCGCAATTTGCCCTAAGATCGCAACTGCAGTTAAGGGGCAGCTGTAGAGGGGGTCAGGGGTGCACGAGGTTCAGATCGAGGTGCTACTGCTTTCGGTCTCGCGTGGTGACCAGCTGAGATGGCGGGTGGTCGGTGGCGACCTGCCACCGGGACGCCAACCTGATTCTCGGGCGCGCGAGCTCGCCGGGCTAGGCAGCGACGTTCCTACCGCGACAGTCGTGCATTCGACGTCGTGGCGACCCAACGCAGATGGACTGATCCTCACTTACGCCGTCCTGCCGGACCCCGATCCGGCTGAAGGCACCGTGCATGCCGTTCCGGCCGATGTCACAATCGCCTGCTCTGCGGACGCCGCCGCCCCGACCCCGCCGGCGGTCGCGGTCGAGCACGTCTTAGCCCATGCCCTGCGGCACCTGTCCCTGGTGGCCCGCACCAGCCCGGCGGTCGTAGTGGCAGCCGATTCGCACCCGCGGCTATGGCACGCTGTGGTTGCCCACACCCCCGATGTGGCAGGTCAGCTCGTCGGCTCCGGAGCTGAGACGTAGGTCAAGGGAGATCACCTCGTGCCGCCTCGCCCTCGACTGCTTGCCATTATGGGATCCGGAGAGACCGCACCGACAATGGCGCGGGTGCATCGCCTGCTCGTCGAGCGTCTCGGCGCTGCGCCCGTCGATGCGGTACTGCTCGACAGCCCCTACGGCTTTCAGGAAAACGCTGACGAGATCTCCCTTCGCACGGTCGGCTATTTTCGGAACCTTCAGATTCCTCTCGACGTCGCGTCGTGGCCTGCCGCAGACGATGTGCTGCGCCGCGAGCGGGCATTGGTGCGGGTCAACGACGCCGATTATGTCTTCGCCGGCCCGGGTAGCCCGACCTACGCACTCGGGGTATGGGCGCACAGTCGACTGCGCAATGTCCTGGGCGACAAGTTCATCAACGGCGGATGCGTGACCTTCTCCAGCGCGGCGGCGGCGACCCTGGGAGTCGCGACCGTGCCGGTGTACGAGATCTACAAGGTCGGCGCCACCCCGTACTGGGCGCCAGGCCTGGACCTACTGGCGCAACTCGGGCTACGTGCTGCGGTGATCCCGCATTTCGACAACGCCGAGGGCGGTACCCACGACACCCGGTTCTGCTACCTCGGCGAGCGCCGGCTGCGGTTGATGGAGTCGCTGCTGGACAGCGATACGGTCGTTCTTGGCGTGGACGAACACACCGCTGCCCTGTTCGACCTCGATGCGGACACCGTGACGGTGCTGGGTCGGGCCGCGCTCACGGTGCGCAGGCAGGCGGTAAGCACCATATTCCCCTCGGGCGTCACCGTACCGATCGACGAGCTTCGGGCGATCGCCGCCGGTGGTAGGCCAACGATCGAGTTTCCGTGCGCCCAATCGCCAGCCGCCGACACGGCTGATCCGCCGCCATCACTGCGCGCGGAGGCCGAGCGGCTGGAGTGCGTCTTCGACACCGGTCTACGTAACCGTGACGTGACCGCAGCGGGCACCGCCGTCCTTGAGTTGGAGCAGGCGATCGTCGATTGGTCGGCTGACACCGAGGAGATGGACGGCATCGAGCGACCACGGGCGATGCTGCGCCGAATGGTGACGCGACTGGCCGAGCTCGCCGTGGTAGGTGCGCGGGACCCGCGAGAGGCCGTCGCGCCCCTCGTCGAGACACTCCTCGAGCTGCGGGAGCAGGCCCGCGAAGAAGGTTCATGGACCGTGGCCGACACCCTTCGCGATCGCCTCATCGCAGCCGGAATCGAGGTCCGCGACACCGCTCAGGGGGCTTCCTGGCTGCTCGCGGGCAGTTCCGACACCGAGCCGGGCCAACGCAGTGGCGAACACGTCCAGGTCAGGCAGTCCGGCGGCGAGTAATTCGTGCACCCGACTGTCGTCGATCTCGTCGTAGACGTGCACGAGTCGATTCCGCAGTCCGGCGAGGCCACGGAGCCGCCCGGCCAGCGCGTCGTCGATGACGCCGTGCTCAGCGAGGATCGTGAAGCTGTCGCCGAAGTCACGCGGGGCCCGCCAGCCTTCGGAGGCGATGATGTGGTTGGCCAAATCGATGCAGGTCTGCGCCGCGACTTGGACAAGGTAACGGCCTGCGTACACCTCGTAGCGCAGGTATTCGGCGATCGGCAGGTCACGGAGGCGCCGCAGCTCGCGCAGGTAGCCGGCGAGCAGCTCCAAGCGCTGGTGAATTCGGTCGAGATCAACCATTGAGCCCCTTTGCCGCCACCCGGCGCAGGAATTCGTCACGGTGTGCTCGCTGGGTGGGCAGAAAATCGAAGTATTCGCTCCGGGTACGGACTTCGAAGGCGACCCGACCAGGCTCGTCAGCGCTGTACAGCAGCCGACCCTCCGCCAGTACCCTTCCGCGCACCCGCAGCGGCGCGCGCCGCAAGTCGACGAGGTCGACCGTGGGTACCCGCAAAGCCTGGGCCAACCGATCGGCCAGATCGGCCTCCGCAAGCAGATCCAGTGGCTCTCTGGGCATGATCGCGACATCGGCGTCGCTGGTAGGGCGGTGTACGCCGGTCGCACGGGAGCCGAACAGGTAGGCGAACCGGACACCTGCGTTAGCGAGCACTCGATCCGCGGCGGACGCGCTCATAGAGCCAGAGCGTACGCGCCCGCGTCTTCGGCGCAGTCCGCCCACAACCGCAACAATAGGTTGAGTGGGTCGTGGCCGGGTTCGGCCCTGTTCCCGGTCAGCGGGGCGAAAACGAGGGGTGACCGTGCAAAGTTGCACAGATACAGCTCAGTTCGCTGATCATGAGACCACCGCCCCATTGCGCTAAACCTCCCGAGCTAAACAGCAGAGCTGTGCGATCGACCTCACACGGCGCTGCTGTGGAGCTCGGGTGCTGGAGAGCTAGTTGCCTGGACCGCTGTTCGGCCCGTCGGGTCAGCGGTGGGCTGGTCGCAGGCAGCCCGGAGAGCGGGTTGGGAGATCGCCGGCAACCCCGCCGACTGTGAAACGCATCGGCAGGTTAATCGTTTTATGGCAAATCGAAGATATAACCAACCCCGCGGACTGTCCGAATATAAGTCGGCCTGCCCATGTCACTCTCGATCTTCGCACGAAGGCGGCTAATATGCACCTCCAGGAGATTCCGGATGTCTGCGCGACCCCAGGCGTTGTTCAATAAATCACGCCGCCTGACGACCCGACCAGCATTGTCCATCAGCTGTTGCAGAATCACGAACTCCTTGTGTGGCAAGTGAACCGGTGTTCCTCGGACGATGAGCCGGTGGCTATCGAGTTGCAGCTCCACGTCACCGATTGTCAGGATCCGTAACTGCCCGAGAGTCTGCGGATCGACCGACAAATAACGGCTCACCTCCGGCATGCTGGTCGGCACGCATCTCTCGATCGATGACATGTGTCCTCCCGATCGAGGCCTACTCGATGGCCAGTGCCGAAGACCCGCCTGGCCCAGGTCGTAGTGCCGCGTGATGACACCGGTCAGCACACCGAACCAGACCGGGGGCAACAAGGGAACGAACGCGGCCATCCCGCCCAGCGGAGTTCGTTCCCATGGGTGCAGCGAACTCCGAACGTGGGGTAGCGAGAGCTCGTCTCCGAGCGGGCGGTCACATCGGTCCTCGATCCGCCCGGTTGCACCGCTTAACCACACCCACCTGGAGAAGGATAGCCACCATTATGAGGCAATTGCAAGTAGATCGCATCCACTCAGTGCAGCGACCACGTTCACCGGCTACCGCCGACCCGATGACTAGGGCCGTCCGCAGGTCCTCGCCGGGTGACTGTGGCCGGAATTCATCGAGGTGGCCAGCACCCGTCGGCCGTTCAGCTGAGACTTCCCGCCGGTGACGGCCGCGCTGGACTACTTCCTCGCCGTATCTCCTGGTCACGGCGCTACGCCGGTAACCGCAGGCCCGACTTTTCGTCTCGGCCCGGGTGAGGCTGAGGCTCCCATGGTCAAGGCCACAGCAATCGGGGTTTCGCGGTGCCCGGCTCCTCCCCCGACGTCACCGAACGCGCTCGGTTCGTCGGCGAAGCGCACTGGGCCACCCGGACGCCACGCAACCCGCCCTGGGGACCAGGAAGGCCCGCGGTCAGCCCAGCCGATCGCCCTGAGGCGCGCCATCTGACGGAAATAGCGAAAGGCAACTACGTCGATTAGCTAGCTGCAAGAAGGGTGCAGTTAATTGCATGATAGGCATTTCCTAGCGGTTCTGCGCTGCCTCGGGTAGCCTCGTTTACGAGGGCCCGTTCTATTGCACATGATTCGGGGGTCTCGAACTGACACGATCGAATGGAGCAATTAATGACCACAGCACAGCACAATCATGAGCACACGCACGACGATGTGACCCATACTCACACGCATGTTCTGCATGATCATGAGCATGTCGAGCACGAGCACGAACACGGTCACAACGGACAGGCCCACGCGCATCCACATGTCCACGACAGCGACCTCGAGGACGCTCACGACCACGCGCACTGAATCGCAGGCTCAACACCCATACGCGATAAACGGTCGCGTAGGGCGCTCTCTGGGGTGCGTTGAGGGATCAGACTTCGCACCGCTTCGCGGCAGCCGCCCCGCACCGGTCCTGGTGCCGGGCGGCTGCCGCGTCAAGTCCGGCTCCGGCTCCCCAGTCCCCGCCGCGCGCCAGGCCGGAGTGCCCGGGGTTCGGACGACAGGCTAGGCGCCCGCCGCCGCTTGGCCGAGCAGCCAGGAGCACCACTCTTCGACGCCCTCACCAGTGCGGGCGCTGGCGCGGATTGTTGTCGCCTGCGGGTTGACGGCCCGCAGGTTGGCCAGGAACTTGTCCAGGTCGAAGTCGAGGTAGGGCAACAGATCGACCTTGTTGATCACGACCACATCGACGGCCCGGAACATCACCGGGTACTTCAGCGGCTTCTCCTCGCCCTCGGTGACGGAGTAGACCATCGCCTTGGCGTGCTCGCCGACCCGGAACTCCGCCGGACACACCAGGTTGCCCACATTCTCGATCAGCAGCAGGTCGAGCTCGGGCAGCGGCAGCCGGGACAGACCCGAACGGACCATGACCGCATCCAGGTGACACTCGCCACCGAACCCGGCACTGGTGTTGACCAGCGACACCACGGCGCCGTATCCGTCGAGCTGATCAGCGTCGATGCTGGTAGCGATGTCACCTTCCAGGATGCCGATCCGGGTTCCCGCCGCGAGGGCGGCGAGGGTCCGCTTCAACAGGGCGGTCTTGCCTGCGCCCGGCGAGGACATGATGTTGACAACCCGAACCCCGGCCTCGGCGAAGTCCTTCTGATTGGCATCGGCCACCTGGTCGTTCTCGGAAAGGATGCCCTCAAGCACCGCCACCCGGGCCGTTCCCGTCTCCGGGTAGCCGCTGTGGTCCCCCACGTCCCGGGCAGTCAGACCCTCATCGTCGTGGTCATGGTGGTCATGATCATGCGTGGTCCGATCGGAGTGGGGATGGAAGCGGCCCATTCGATCAAACCTCCAGTATCTCGAGCGAGACGACCATGAACTCCTCGCCGGTCAGCAGGGTCACGTTGGACTCCCCGCAGGACCCGCACACGAGGATGGGGACGTCAAGGGTGGTGACGGTGTCGCAGTCGGGGCAACTCACGGTGGCCGGCACCTGTTCGATCTCCAGCCGGCAACCCTCCAACCCGGTGGCATCAGTGACCATAGTCCAGCAGAACTCCAACGCATCGGGAACGGCTTGGCGGAAGTGGCCGATCCGGATGGCCACCGCGGACACCGGCCGCCCGCCCGCCCGCTCCCGCACCTTATGGGCGATGGCCTCGGCGATTGACAACTCGTGCACCCACTTGACGCTACTGGCTTGGTGGTGCCTGTGCCGTTGGGCGTCCTCCTTGCGACCTGATCCACAGCCGGACGAGTTCTGGCATTGTCCAGCTGACGCCAGACTGTGGGTGAGTTTCACATCCGTGTCGTCTCCACGATGAGAGTGAGGGTCGCAAGGTAGTGCCCGTGGTAGCGGGAGGTAGGCACAGCGGCGGCGTCGGAGACGAACCAGTCCGGTGGGGTGGCTTGGGCCGCTAAGTGGCGCTGGAGTCCGAGCTGGCGGGTGATCACCTCGGCGACGAGGTGGGCGCCGTGCAGCCCGTCGAGCAGCGGCGCGATGGTGGCGCGTTTCCATCGGGCCTGGGCGAAAAACCCGCGCCGCTGGTCATCGGTGTAGGCGAACGGGGCGATGATCACGAGGTGGCCGGTGGGCTCTAGGACCTCGAAGCAGCGGGCCAGGAATGCGCGATCGTGGTGGTGGTCCCCGGTGCTGGTGTCGACGTTGTGGAACAACACTCCGGCCAGGACGACCACGTTCCAGGTATCCGCGTGGCTGATGTGCTCGTCGAGGAATCCGACGGTGTCGGCCTGGTGGAACCGGGCGTGCGGGCCCTGCTTGCCGTGTCGGGCGCGGGTGAGTGCGACGGGGTCGTGGTCGACGCCGGTGTAGGTGTCATTCTCGTCGAGATAGTGGGCCAGGACCGCGGTGCCGCAGCCGAGGTCGAGCACTCGCAGTGGCACTGGGTGGTGGAAGCGGCGTAGCTGGTCGATGGCCGGGGTGTAGCGGGTGGCATTCTCGGGTTGCTCAAGGTAGCTGAAGTAGTCGGTACGGTATTTGTCCAGGTCAGGCACAGGCCGCCGGCTCGTTTTCGGTGCCGGGGCTGAACAGGGCACTCGCGCCATCGTGACCTCAGAGCTCCTCAGCATCGGGTGATCGGGAGTCCGGCTGCGACACTTGAGGTTTCTCGGCAACGACCAGCGAATTGACCACCTCGGTGAAGGGGTTGAGCACGGCCAGTGGGCGAAACCCGGCCAGGTCGCGCAGGGCCAACGGTGCGTAGAGCAACGTCCGCAGCGAGTGCGCGCTGCGTGCGAGCAGCAGCGCTCCAGGTTTCATATGCTGGTAGAGGTGCTTGATCACCCGTGTCTTGTCCTCGGGGTGCGGTCCGACCATCGCCGCAAGGCACACCATGTCGTAGTCGGCAACGTCGGTGCAGGCGAGCACGTCAGCACACCGGAAGCGCAGCGAGGACACGTCCAGCGCGGTGGCCAGCCGCGCGGCCAGCTGGGTGGCCTCCGGGTCGATATCGATGTTGTCGATCTTGGCGTGGCCGTGCCGGCTCGCGAGCAGCAGCGAGCTCAGCGGTAGGGGACCCGCGCCAACGAACAGCACCCGACCCGGTATGCGTCCGGTCACTCCGAGCATGGCATGGTGTTCCAGGCGAGTTAGCTGCTCGTAGTTGGCGAAGTAGGGGAACTCGCGCAGCTCCCGCTGCGGGTCGCGACTGGCGATGATCCGCCGCGTCCATACCCGTTCGAGCTCGACCTCGCCCGCTGAGCAAAGGCTGCGCAGCCCCGGGATGATGCGACGGACGTCCGGATTCGCCAGGATCTGTCGGGCGACCTGGTCGTCTTCCGGGTGGGTGGCCAACCTGACCAGCTCGCTGAACACCGCGTTGGTGTGAGCGTTGGGCGACAGGGTGGGCAGCGCCGACAGGTCGTGGTGTAGCCGTAGGAGATCAACGACGAACGCCGAGTGCCGCCACTGCGCCGATCCCGCCGACCAGGCGTTCATCGAAACCGCCGGAGAATCGGACGGTATCGAGCTGGGGAAGTCGGGCGGCGTCGAGCTCGAAGTGGACGGTGTCCCAAGGATCCGGGCGGGCGTCGAAGACCTCCACAGCGGCAGGGTAAGCCCGCCAGAAGTCCAGGGCACCCGGCGAGGAGGCGTCGGTGTGCAGGCATACCACGTTGTACCCGCCCGGACCGAGAGCCCACTGGGCCGCGGCAGTAACCAGCGCGCGCCCCGCCCCGCGGCGCCGCCGCTCCCGCACGATCCACACCCTCGCCAACTGGCCGGTCTGCTGTGCGGCGTAGCGGCGACCCAACCACGCAGGCGACGGTGGGCAGGCCGGACCGCCCGGCTTGACCATGGTGGTCCCGGCGAACGCCCCGTCGAGCTCAGCGACGAACAGCGCCCACCCCGCCCGGTCCAGATAGGTCCCGGCCAGATCGTCGACGTCGTGGTGCCAGCGCTGGTGGTAGCCGCGCAAG
>DASUII010000053.1:0-5645 GCA_036279835.1 Pseudonocardiaceae bacterium | reverse complement strand
GCGCCGCCGTCGGCAACGGACGGTTGTACTACGCGGTCGGCAACGGCGAGTCCACCCAGGACTACGACCACAGCGACTCGGTACTCGCGCTGACCCCGCAACTGACCCTGGCGGACAGCTTCAGCCCCGCGCAGTGGATGGCTGACAACGCCGCCGACCTCGACCTGGGGTCGGCCAGCCCGGCACTGGTTGGTGACCGGGTGCTCACGGTCGGCAAGCGCGGCGTCGGTTACCTGCTGGACGCGGGGCAGCTCGGCGGTATCGGCGGCCAGCTCACCAGGACCCCGATCTGCCAGGCGTTCGGCGGCCCCTCGACGGCCGGTTCAACGGTGTATATCCCGTGCACTGACAGCACCCGCGCGGTGGGCGTCGACCCCAGCGGTGGGTTGCGGGTGCGGTGGACGGCGTCGGTACCGGCGGATGGGTCCCCGGTCGTCGGCGGCGGCGCGGTCTGGGTGACCGACACCGACCACGGCATCCTCTACGCCCTGGACCCGGCCACCGGCATCCCCCGCCAGCAGATCGACGTGGGAGACCTCCCGCACTTCGCCTCCCCCACCCTCGCCGGCACCCACGCCTACCTAGGCACCACCACCGGCGTCACCGCGATCAACGTCCGCTGACCCCACATTCTCCGGCCCCTACCACGCTGTGGGTGGGTGTAGCTGCGTGCTTCGTCGGGGGAGCGTTATTCGGGTGCTGGTAGCTCCGCTGAGGCCGTTGGATGCGGATCGGGACGGGGGGTGGCGGCGTCGAGATAGCGCAGGAGTTCGATCGGAAAGGGCAGGACCAATGTTGAGTTCTTCTCTGAGGCGACCTGCACGACGGTTTCCAGCAGGCGTAGTTGCAGGGCACCGGGGGTGTCGGCCATCGCGGCGGCGGCTTGGGCCAGCTTCTCCGACGCTTGCAGCTCACCCTCGGCGCTGATCACCCGGGCCCGCCGTTCCCGCTCTGCTTCGGCCTGGCGCGACATCGACCGCTTCATCGACTCCGGCAGCGCGACATCCTTGATCTCCACCCGGTCGATCTGCACGCCCCAGCCCAGCGCGGGGCTGTCGATCAACAGTTCCAGCCCCTCGTTGAGCCGCTCGCGGTTGGACAGCAGATCGTCCAGGTCGCTCTTGCCGATGATCGAGCGCAACGAGGTCTGCGCGACCTGCGAGACGGCCTGGAGGTAGTCCTGCACGTCGACGATGACCTTGACCGGGTCGATCACCCGGAAGTACACCACCGCGTCGACCCGGACTGAGACGTTGTCGCGGGTGATGCCGTCTTGGGCAGGCACCGGCATGGTGACGATCTGCATGTTGACCTTGCGGAGTTTCTCCACCCCAGGGGTGACCCAGGTCAGCCCCGGCTGCCGTGGAGTGCTGGTCACCCGACCGAACCGGAAGACCACACCGCGCTCGAACTGGCTGACCACCCGCGCACCGGACAGTAACCACATCGACGCGATGGCCACGATCGCGATCAGCGCCGCGATGATGGTGACGGTCATAGCGCACCTCCGCTCGGGAGGAAATCTGGCAAACCACCTCACGGTACGCCGTTGCTCACGGTTTGGGCTGGACACGTAGTTCGGGAGTGTCGCCCCCGAAAGAAATCGCTACTGTGGTGTCATGCGGGCGATATGGAAGGGCGCACTGGCCTTCGGGATGGTCAGCATCCCGGTTCGGCTGTATTCGGCTACCGAAGACCGTGATGTGTCCTTCCATCAGGTGCACGATGAGGACGCCGGTCGGGTGCGCTACCAGCGGATGTGCACGGTGTGCGACCAGGAGGTCGCCTACGCCGACCTCGCGAAGGGTTTCGAGCTCCCCTCAGGTGAGACGGTGATACTCACCGACGAGGATTTCGCCAACCTGCCGCTGCCCACCACCAAGGTCGTCGAGCTGGTCGCGTTCGTGCCGGCTGACCAGGTCGATCCGCTGGCGTTGGCGCGCGGGTATTACCTGGAGCCAGATCCGGCCGGCCGCAAGCCTTACGAGTTGCTCCGGGCGGCGCTGGACCGCACCAGCCGGGTGGGCCTGGCCAAGATCGCGGTGCGGAGCAAGGAATCGCTGGCCGTGCTGCGACCCCGGGGCGATGTGCTCGCGTTGCAGACGATGGTCTGGCCCGATGAGGTGCGCAAGGCGCAGTTCGACGTGCTGGACCGCGAGGTGTCGGTCAGCGACGCGGAGCTGAAGATGGCCGACACCCTCATCGAGGCGATGTCCGGCGACTTCACACCCGAGGCTTACCAGGACGGGTATCGCGAGGCGTTGCTGTCGGTCATCGAAGCCAAGACGGCGGGCAAGGAGTTCGTCGCCCCGCCGACGTCGGCGCAGCCCGCCCCGGCGGTGGACCTGATCACCGCGTTGAAGGCCTCCGTCGAGGCTGCCAAGGCCGCTCGCGGTGACCCACCGACCGTGCCGAGCCAGCGCCAGTCCGGTAACAAGGGCAAGTCCGGTGATAAGGGTAAGCAAGCCAGCCGTCGAAGCTGAGTCGACGATGCCAGAGCTGGTGCGTCCGATGTTGCCGACAGCGGGTCCGCTGCCGACGGGCCCGGGCTGGGCCTTCGAGTTCAGTTGGGACGGGATCCGCTCGCTGGCGTGTGCCGAGCCCGACCGGATGTGCCTGTTCAGCGGCAGCCACCGCAGCATCACCCCCGCGTACCCGGAACTCGCAGCGTTCGCGGGGCGGCGTCGGATGCTGCTCGACGGCAAGATCGTCGCGTTGGACTCCTGCGGACGCCCCAGCTTCGCGCAGCTCCACCGGCGGATGAACGTGCAACGTCCGACCGCGACGGTGTTGCGCCGCGCGCCGGTGACCTACTACGTGTTCGACCTGCTCAGCCTGGATGGCCGGTCCACCGCCGAGCTGCCGTATCAGCGCCGCCGGGAGCTGCTGGCGGAACTCGAGCTCGCCGGCGGATCGGTCGTGCTGCCGCCCTTTTTTCTGGATGCCGACGGCCAGACGGTGCTGGACACCGCTGCCGAACACGGTCTGCGCGGCGTGGTCGGCAAGCGGGTGGACTCGCCGTACCAGCCGGGCCGGTCCCGTAGCTGGATTCAGACTACGTTGCGCCAGTCCCAAGAAGTGATCATCGGAGGGTGGGTGCCCGAACGTCACCGCGCCGCCGGGATCGGCGCTCTGCTGGTCGGCGTCCCCACAGAGCAGGGCCTGCGATACGTCGGCCAGGTCGCTACGGGTTTCACCGAAGCGGCCCGCCGGGAGCTGCGCGACCGGTTGACCGAGCTGGCCCAGCCGGCCAGCCCGTTCACCGATGAGGTGCCCGACCGGGATGTGCACTGGGTGGCTCCGCGACTGCTGGGCGAGGTCTTCTACCGGCAGTGGACCTCCCACGGTCGCCTCGGGCACCCGACCTGGCGCGGTCTGCGTCCCGCCAAGCACGTGGCGGCGGTACAGGCGCCGGTCGTGCTGCGGGCCCGCGAAGGTGGCCGCGAAGAGGACCAACAGTTGCTCGCCGAGCTGGACCGCGCTGTCGGGCAGGTTCGCGCCGAACTGCGGACGCTGCGCGGCCAGATCTCCCCGCACTTCCTGTTCAACACGATCAGCACGATCGTCGGCCTGGTCAGCACCGACCCGCCGCGGGCCCGGGACCTGCTGATCGTCTTCGCTGAGTTCACCCGGTACTCGTTGCGCTCGGTCCCCCACACCACGCTGGCCGAGGAGCTGGAGAACATCGAGCGCTACCTGACGCTGCAACGGTCTCGCTTCCGCGACCGGCTCCGAGTGCAGCTCGACGTCGCGCCGGCGGCACTGCCCGTAGCGCTGCCGTTTCTGGCGGTCCAACAACTGGTCGACAACGCGGTTCGCAACGGCATCGAGCGCAAGCAGCTCGGCGGCACCGTCACGATCTCCTCGCGCCTGCAGGGTCCGGACTGCCTGATCACCGTCGCCGATGACGGTCCCGGGAGGCAGGAAGCAGACATCCAGGACATCCTGGGCACGATCAACGATCAGCTGCGGGACTCCTTCGGTGCGCGCGCCGGCTTGATAGCCGACTTCGTCCCGGGGACCGGAACCAGGATCTCCATCCGGGTGCCGAGCGTTGCGCGATGACTTGCCCGACACCGGCGTCGCTTCCGCCCGCGGCGAGTCGACCAAACGAGTGACATCACGCTCCTCTGCCGGGGAGTAAGGTGATCAACTAGGTGGCTACGAAGTCCTGGCCACCGGGGGAAGTAACCAGGGCATTCAGTTGCGTGATTTCTGCCTGGACTAATAACGCCACGAAGCTGAGCAACGCGGGGGAAGCAGACTTGTGACGGACAACTCGTCAACGCCAACGCCGGTGCAGGAAAGGGCTCTGCCTATCAATACTGCAGTAGCGCACTCTGCTCGGTTCTGGAACTATTTGCTGGGTGGTAAGGACAACTATGCGGTCGATCGCGAGCTCGCGGAACAGATTATTGCTGTCATCCCAAGCTTCCGTGATACTGTCCGCGCCGAGCGAAGATTCCTGGCCCGCGCGGTCCGGTATCTGGCAGGCAGTGCAGGGATTCGTCAGTTCCTCGATATCGGCACCGGTCTGCCCACAGCCAACAACACTCACGAAGTCGCTCAAGCGACCGCACCGGAGTCTCGGGTTGTCTACGTCGACAACGACCCCATCATAATGGTACATGCCCGCGCCCTGCTCACCAGCACACCACAGGGTAGAACCGATTACGTGCAGGCCGACCTTCGCGAGCCAGACACGATTCTGCGAGAAGCCGCCAGGACGCTCGACTTCACCCGACCAGTCGGACTCATGCTGTTAGGAATCTTGAATTTCATTACGGATACGGACGAGGCGCACGCTATTGTGGACCGGCTCCTGGACGCGTTGCCGTCTGGTAGCCACCTTGTGATCTCTCACCCCACTGCAGAGGTCGACGGTGAGGCGATCAAAGAGACCATGCGGCTGTGGAATGAGCAGGGTGCGGCACCGATAGTGGCCCGCAGCCGTCAGGAGCTCATCCGTTTCTTCGATGGTCGGGAGCTATTGGAGCCCGGTGTGGTCTCGTGTTCACGGTGGAGACCTGGCTGCAGCAGCACACTCGGTGGGCCTGTGGAAGTGTTCCACTTCAGCGGTGTTGGGCGGAAACTCTGACGCCCGTCGGTCAGTGGGCCTTGATCCCGACGGTGAGCCCGGCGGCGGCAGCCTCCCTGCACACCGGCTGGCTGAGCGCTCGCGGACGGCGGAGCGTAGGTATCCCTCGCTCAACGCGAGCAGATGCACGTGCGTTTGACAGCTGTAGGCGCACGTCGGTAGCGTTTTTTCATGCAGTGCAACTTGCACCTCGGCGCCAGTTTAGGTTGATCCGAGGATGGTGAGCGCGCCTCGGTGGAGTGAGGATCTCAGCGGTGGGCCGGTTTCGGGGCGATCGCCGGGGCCGACCGCGCTGCGTATCGTGTTGGGTACTCAACTGCGTCGGCTGCGAGAAGCGCGTGGTATCACTGCGGCAGTGGCCGGGCACGCGATCCGGGCGTCCCACGCCAAGATCAGCCGCATGGAACTCGGCCGGGTCGGCTTCCGGGACCGCGACGTGGCGGACCTGCTCACCCTCTACGGCATCACCGATGACCAGCAACGCCGGGCGTTTCTCACCCTCGTCCGGCGGGCCAACGTGCCCGGCTGGTGGCATCAGTACAGCGAC
>DASUII010000052.1:0-12968 GCA_036279835.1 Pseudonocardiaceae bacterium | reverse complement strand
TTCGCCCAGCTCGCGGTGGCTGCCCAGCGGTTGCGCCGTTCGCATCCCGGCGCGGTCGAGATGTCCGCCGGGATGAGCGGCGACCTCGAGCAGGCCATCACGCACGGCTCGACGTGCGTGCGTGTCGGAACCGCGCTATTGGGTGATCGGCCGTTAACCTCGCGCTGACCGGGTACGACGGTCCGTGGGCTGGAGTCGGATTCGTGGGTCGAGGTCGGGCTCGGCGGGTGGTGCGTCGAAGATGGGGATAGGAAGGCGAACGATGAACGCGCTGCACAGGCTGAAGGCGTACTTCGGCATGGTCGGAGTCGAGGAGTTCGACGCAGCTGAGTTCGGTGCAGCGGAATTCGACGACTATCACTCGAGCTACCGCGCTGAATACCCCGATCCGGGCAATGGTAACCACGGTTATGACCCAGCGTACGACCAGGGCCCCGACATGGCCGCAGTCAAGGCTCCGGCGGCCAACGGGCCGAGTGAACATGCTGCCGAACGACCGGGCCTACGACGTCCGCACCGGGCGGCTGTCGACGATTACGACGACGGGTTCGCAACCCGGGTTGGGCATCACGCGGCGCCTAGGGCGCATTCCACCCGATCTCCTTCCTGGGCCACCGGTTCTCGTTCCACAGATTCTCGTGCCGCCGGTCCGTGGACGGCTCCGGTGCGCGGCTCGCTGGCGATCGACCCGGCGACCATCGAGACCAGGTCAACGGTCCGCCAGCCGGTCGCACCTCAACGCGTCGCGCCAGCGCCACGCACTGGCTCGCTCGCTGAAGATGCGCTCGGAGACGGCGGCTCACATCCGCTGTCCCGCATCGTCACGCTGCATCCGCACAACTACAACGAGGCCCGGCCCATCGGGGAACGCTACCGAGAGGGCAATCCGGTGATCATGAACCTGACTGAGATGGAGGACCGGGACGCCAAGCGGCTGGTCGACTTCGCAGCCGGGCTGGCTTTCGCGCTGCGCGGCTCGATCGACAAGGTGACCAACAAGGTGTTCCTGCTCTCGCCGCCCAACGTCGACGTGTCCGCTGAGGACAGGCGCCGGATCGCCGAAGGTCGCTTCTTCAGCTAACGCCTGGTTAGGCCGTCAAGGGGCCCCGGCTTACCGGCACTGGGGTAGCGGTGGCAGAGTGTCTCCGTGGACGTGGTCCGGTGGGTCGCTTACTATCTGCTCTTCTTCTTCTGGCTGCTGCTTACAGCGCGTATCGTGGTCGAGTTTGTTCGTACCTTCGCGCGTAGCTGGCAGCCGGCCGGGGGGGTGGCGATCGCCCTGGAGTCGGTCTATACAGTGACCGATCCACCGGTCCGGGCGCTACGCCGGGTGATCAAACCCATCCGGATCGGCGGCGTTGGCCTGGACCTGTCCATTATGGTTCTGTTGTTCGTGGTGCTCATACTGATGCGCGTGGTGGAGCCGACGAGACTGTAACGGCCGCCGGGCTCGGGGCCGATGCCCCAGGATGTCCCCTTCTTAGTCGTCGAGGAGTGCGTGAGGTGATCCGATGCCGTTGACCCCCGCCGACGTTCACAACGTCGCGTTCAGTAAGCCACCGATCGGCAAGCGGGGCTACAACGAGGACGAGGTGGACGCGTTCCTCGACCTGGTTGAGGCCGAGCTGGCTCGCTTGATCGAGGACAACAACGATCTGCGCAACCAGGTTGAGCAGCTCGATCAGCAGCTGCGCGCTGCGCCGGTCGACACTGGACGTAATCTGCGTCCACTGGAGCCGCCGCGGCCGGTAATGGCCCCCGTTCCACCGCCGATGATGGAACAGACCTCGCCCGGTGGTGATCACCATGTCCAAGCCGCCAAGGTGCTGGGTCTGGCGCAGGAGATGGCGGACCGTCTAACCGGCGAGGCCAAGGCCGAAGCGGACGGGATGTTGGGCGAAGCCCGGACCAAGTCCGAGCAGCTGCTCTCGGACGCCAGGGCTAAGGCCGACGGCATGGTCAACGAGGCCAGGACCAGGGCCGAGACCATGCTCAATGACGCTCGTACCAGAGCGGAGACGTTGGACCGGCAGTCCCGAGAGAAGGCTGCGTCGCTGGAGCGTGACGCGGCTCGCAAGCACACCGAGATCCTCGGCTCGATCAGCCAGGAGAAGACTGTCCTGGAGAAGAAGATCGACGAGCTGCGCACCTTCGAGCGCGAGTACCGCACTCGCTTGAAGACCTACCTGGAGTCGCAGCTCCGGGAGCTCGATGGGCGTGGATCGGCTGCGCCGGCGGATGCGGCGCGCACACAGGGCTTTGTGACGTCCGGGTTCGGTGCACGTGCCGAAGCCGGTAGCTGACGCGTCGCGCGGGTTGGTCACTGGGGTGCTGCTGTTGGCGGCAGTGGGGTTGCTCATTGCCGCGCTCAGCACTGGTCATGTGGGTCTGGCGTGGGGATCGGTCGCGCTCAGCGCGGTAGCCGCGGCGCTGATCCTCAGGCGGTGGCGGCGGTCCTGGTTGACCCGCCAGGATGCCCCTGAGGATGAGCCGGATCTCCTAGCGGAGGACGAGTCGGACGCGGCTGAGCCGGCCGGGCAACACCTCGCGCCCAGGCCGGTGGCCGCAGGGCACGACGGTGACCCAGGCTCTGCGATAGCCGCGTCGACCGTTGAAGCTGGTGACAGCCCGGTCGGTGACGCGGCTCCTGGTGAAGAGCAGACCGACGCCGCGGACCTGCTGGTGGTCTACGAACTGACCGATGAGGTGCTGGTGGTGGACGAACACCCGCGCTACCACCTCACCCGCTGCCGGTGGCCGGACCAGGCGCATGCTGAGCGGCTACCGGTGCGCGAGGCCCGGGAACTCGGATTCACGCCGTGTGATCGGTGCCGGCCGGATACCACGCTCGCCCGCAAGCACCGAGACGCCCGCGCTGCGAGCACCGGGGGCGGTTAGCCCGGCACAAAATCGCTAGCCCGACCCAGGTACTCTGGTAAGCAACAGGCGCTGATCCGGCCATCACCGGGGAGCCTCCGGAAGAACGAGGCGCGTCCCGCGCGGGCGGGCCTTCAGTAGAACCGGACGGGTCCGGCCCGTCATCGCCGGCTTAATGAGAGGCTGCCCGCGTGACGGGTGGCAAGCGGGGTGGTACCGCGGTCCGCGGCGTAGCCGAGGGTCGTCCCCGTGCAGATCTGCACAGGTGACAACCGCACAGGAAGTACACGCCGCCATGGTCTACCCCAAGGTTTCTGCAGACCGCTCCGCAGACGCCGTCGCCGCGCAGCCGTCGTTCCCCCAGCTTGAGGCCTCCGTCCTGCAGTATTGGCAGGATGACGACACCTTCGCGGCGTCGGTAGCCGCCCGGTCGGCCGGCGACGACGGAGCCAACGAGTTCGTCTTCTACGACGGGCCGCCGTTCGCCAACGGTCTACCGCATTACGGGCACCTGCTCACCGGCTACGTCAAGGACGTGGTGCCGCGCTACCAGACGATGCGTGGCCGCCGGGTGGAGCGCCGGTTTGGCTGGGACTGCCACGGGTTGCCGGCCGAGGTGGAGGCAGAACGGCAACTGGGCATCACCCAGAAGTCTCAGATCGAGCAGATGGGCGTGGCGGACTTCAACGCCGCGTGCCGCATCTCGGTGCTGCGCTACACCCGCGAGTGGCGTGAGTACGTAACCCGCCAGGCCCGCTGGGTGGACTTCGACAACGACTACAAGACCCTCGACCTGACCTATATGGAGAGCGTCCTGTGGGCGTTCAAGACGCTCTGGGACAAGGGCCTGATCTATCAGGGTTTCCGGGTGCTGTGGTACTGCTGGCGTTGTGAGACGCCGCTGTCCAACACCGAGACCAAGATGGACGACGTCTACCGCAACCGGCAGGATCCTGCGGTCACCGTCGGGCTTCGGCTGTCCGCTCCGGGGTCGGCCCTGGACGGCGCGCTGGCGCTGGTGTGGACCACTACTCCATGGACGCTGCCGTCGAACCTCGCGATAGCGGTGCATCCGAATCTCAGCTATGTCACCGTGGAGGTGGCTGGCGAACGTTACCTGATCGCCGAGGACCGCCTCCCCGGCTACGCCCGGGAACTGGGTGACCAGCCGCAGGTATTGGGCCGCTACCTCGGATCGGAGCTGCTGGGCCTTCGCTACACGCCGCCGTTCGACTTCTTCGCCGGCCGAACCGACGCACACCAGGTGCTGCCCGCCGATTTCGTGACCACCGACGAGGGCACCGGCCTGGTGCATCTGGCTCCGGCCTTCGGCGAGGAGGACAAGGGCGTCACCGACGCCGCCGGTATCGAGGCGGTGATCCCGGTGGACTCGGCCGGGCAGTTCACCGCCGAGGTCGCCCCGTATGCCGGGATGCAGGTCTTCGACGCCAACCGGGCGATCATCCGGGATCTGCGCGACGGGGCCCCCTACGTCGGGGCTGTGCTGCTGCGTCACGAGACCTACGAGCACCCCTACCCGCACTGCTGGCGCTGCAGCAACCCGCTGATCCAGCGCGCGGTGTCGTCCTGGTTCGTCGAGGTGACGAAGTTCCGGGACCGGATGGTGGAGCTAAACCGGGAGATCACCTGGGTGCCGGACAACGTCGGGACCGGGCAGTTCGGTGCGTGGCTGGAGGGCGCGCGGGACTGGAACATCTCCCGCAACCGATACTGGGGATCACCGATACCGGTGTGGGTCAGCGACGATCCGGCCTACCCGCGAGTGGACGTCTACGGCTCGCTAGACGAGTTGGAACGTGATTTCGGGGTGCGCCCCACCGATTTGCACCGACCGTTCGTCGATCAGCTGACCCGGCCCAACCCGGACGACCCGACCGGACGCGCCACCATGCGCCGGGTGCCGGAGGTGCTGGACTGCTGGTTCGAGTCCGGCTCGATGCCCTTCGCGCAGGTGCACTATCCGTTCGATAACGCTCAGTGGTTCGAACACCACTACCCGGGTGATTTCATCGTCGAGTACAACGGGCAGACCCGCGGGTGGTTCTACACCTTGCACGTGCTGGCTACGGCGCTGTTCGACCGGCCGGCGTTTCGCTCCTGCCTGGCGCACGGCATCGTGCTCGGGGATGACGGCCTGAAGATGTCGAAGTCCAAGGGCAACTATCCCGAGGTCACCGAGGTGTTCAACCGGGACGGCTCGGACGCGATGCGCTGGTTCCTGATGGCCTCGCCGATCCTGCGGGGCGGGAACCTGGTGGTCACTGAGCAGGGTATCCGGGAAGCCGTCCGGCAAGCGTTGCTGCCGCTGTGGAACTCCTGGTATTTCCTGACCCTCTACGCCAACGCCGCGGATCTCGACGGACAGTGGCAGACCGGCACCGAACACGTCCTGGATCGATATGTGCTCGCCAAGCTGCATGACTGCGTCAGTGACGTCACGGCGCGGATGGACCGCTACGACATCGCCGGAGCGTGTGCCAGCGTGCGCGGATTCTGCGACGTGCTCACCAACTGGTACGTGCGCCGATCCCGGGACCGCTTCTGGGCCGGTGAACAGGACGCGATCGATACCCTGCACACCGTGCTGGAGGTGACCTGCCGACTGGCCGCTCCGCTGCTGCCGCTGACCACCGAGGCGATCTGGCGCGGGCTGACCGCAGCACGCTCGGTGCATCTGACCGAGTGGCCCGATCCCGCCTCGCTCCCACAAGATCGGGACCTGGTGGTGTCGATGGACCGGGTGCGCCAGGTGGTGTCCGCCGTCCTGTCGCTGCGCAAGGCACGGGGCCTGCGAGTCCGCCAGCCGCTGTCCCAGCTGACGGTGGCCGCGCCGGACGCCGGTGCGCTCACTGCCTTCACCGACCTGATTGCTGACGAGGTGAACGTCCGGTCGGTCGAGTTCACCGAGGACGTCGCCGCGCATGGCCGCTTCGAACTCACCGTCAACGCCCGGGCCTGCGGGCCCCGGCTGGGCGGCGACACTCAGAAGGTGATCCGCGCGGTCAAGGCGGGGGAGTGGGAACGCGGTTCGGACGGGGTCGTGACCGCAGCCGGCATCCCGTTGCTGGAAGGGGAGTACACCGAGCGGCTCGTCGCCGCGGACCCGTCCGAGATCGCGGCGTTGCCGGCCGGGTCCGGGTTGGTGGTGCTGGACACCACGGTCACTCCGGAGCTGGCCGCCGAGGGCATCGCCAAGGACTTGGTGCGGGTGGTGCAGCAGGCCCGCCGGCAGGCCGGCCTGCAGGTCACCGACCGGATCGCGCTCACCATCGACGCCCCGGCGGAGGTAGTCGCGGCGGCCCGGGAGCACGAGCAGCTCATCGCCGGCGAGGTACTCGCCCGCCGAGTCGCCTACGCCCCTCTGCATGACGGCTTCGCTGGCATCGTCGGCGACGGCCTCGAGGTGCGGGTCGCCGTCGCGGTCGTGAGTGCGTAACAGTGTTCCAGCACCCGAAACCACTCACGAGCAGCGCAGCTGCCACTCGCTGGCGCGAACTGCTGCAGAACCGGGGCATCCCCGCTGAGATCCGGGCCGCCGCGCCGACTGACCCGAGTCGGCACGATCCGGCCCGCTTCCTACCGGCGGCTACGCCGGAGGACACCCCATCGCGCCGCGCCGCGCTGCAGTTGCTGGGACCCGACGGTGGGACCGTGCTCGACGTCGGCTGCGGTGCGGGTGCCGCCGGGCTCGCCCTGGTGCCCAAGGTGTCGCACCTGACCGGGGTGGATCCCGCGGAGGACATGCTGCGGGCATTCGAGCAGGCCTGCGAGCAGCGCGGGCTGGCGCACCGCAGCGTTCATGGCCCGTGGCCGCAGGTGGCGGCGCAGGCGGGCGTCGCCGACGTCGTGGTCAGCCACCATGTGGGCTACAACACCCTTGAGTTGGGGCCGTTCGTCGCCGCGCTGGGTGTCGCCGCTCACCGCGGGGTCGTCGTCGAGCTGCATGCCGTGCACCCGGGAGCCTGGCTGGATCCGTTGTGGGCACAATTTCACGGGTTGCGCAGGCCACCCCCGGCGACCGCGGACGACGTACTGGCCGTGATCGCCGAAGTAGGGATACGCCCGGAGGTCCAGCGCTGGACCCGACCCGCCCAGCCGCGCAGTCCGGAGGCGGAGCTTGACTTCTCGATGCGCAGGCTGTGCCTGCCCGACGAGCGCCGGGACGAGGTCGCAGAAGCGGTGGCGAGGCTGGGCCCGCGCCACCGCGATCTGGTCACGATCTTCTGGTCCAGCTGACCCGCCAGGCTGGAGGACAATCCGGGCGTGAACGGCGTGGAATTCGCGCTCGGGGCGGGGGCGGCGGTATTGCTGCTGGCCGTACTCGCTGTGCGCTTCTCCACCCGAATCGGGCTGCCATCGCTATTGGTCTATCTGGCCATTGGGCTGTTGATCGGGGAGTCCGGCCTGGGCATCCGGTTCTCCGATACGCCGCTCACTGCGGCCCTGGGCATTGCCGGGCTGGTACTGATCCTGGCCGAGGGTGGTCTCACCACCCGGTTCTCGGTGATCCGCCCCGTGCTGAGCTGGGGGATTGCGCTGTCCACCGCGGCGGTCGCGGCGAACATCGCCATCACCGGCTGGGCGCTGCACCTGCTGCTGAGCCTGGACTGGCGCACGGCGCTGTTGTGGGGTGCGGTGCTGTCGTCGACCGACGCCGCCGCGGTCTTCAGCGTGTTACGGGCGCTGAAGGTGCCGCCTCAGCTGGCGGGCGCGCTCGAGCTGGAGTCGGGCATCAACGACGCGCCGGTCTACATCGCGGTGGTGCTCCTCGCGGCGGGTGACCCGGTGAGGTGGTGGACGCCCTTGCTGGTCGGCTACGAGTTGCTCGCCGGCGCGGTGGTGGGGGTGGCGCTGGGCTTCGCCGGATCGTGGGCGCTGCGCCGGGCGGCGCTGCCCTCGACCGGCCTCTATCCGCTGGCGACCATCGCGGTCTGCGTGCTCGCCTTCGCCGCCGGGCAGGGTCTGCACGCCTCGGGCTTCCTGGCGACCTACCTGGCAGGGCTGGTGCTCGGCAACGCGCACCTGCCACACCGCGGGGACACCCTGTCCTTCGCCGAGGGTTTGGGCTGGCTCGCCCAGATCGCCCTGTTCGTGCTGCTGGGTCTGTACGCCTCGCCGGCCCGATTGCCCGGCGCGCTGATCCCCGCGCTGATCGCCGGGGCGGTGCTGGTCGTGCTGGCCCGCCCGCTGTCGGTGGCGCTGGCCTTGACACCGTTGCGGGTGGCCTGGCGAGAGCAGGCCTTTCTGTCGTGGTCAGGGCTGCGTGGCGCAGTACCCATCGTGCTGGCCCTGATCGCGCTCACCAGAGGCTTCCCGGGGGCCCAACGGCTGGTGGACGTGGTGTTCGTGCTGGTCGTGCTGCTCACCGTGGTCCAGGGCGTCACGCTGCCCCTGGTGGTGCGATGGCTGGGACTGTCCCGGCCGGAGCAGGGCAGGGAGATGGAGGTCGACTCTGCTGCACTGGACGAGATGGACGCTGAGCTGCTCCAGATCCGGGTACCCCGGCCGTCGCGGCTGCACGGTGTCTACCTCTCCGAGCTGAGGCTGCCCACCGGGGCGGTGGTCAGCCTGGTGGTGCGCGAGGGGAACGGGTTCACACCACAGTCGACCACCCGGCTGCAGGAGGGCGACCAGTTGTTGATCGTCACGACGGCCGGCAACCGGGACCGGGCTGAGCAGCGGATCCGGGCGGTGCACCGGGCCGGCCGACTGGCCCAGTGGCGCGGGGAGACCGGCGCCTGAGAGCCGGGCCGGTGAGGTGGTCACAATGGTGACATGAACCCATCGCAGCATGCCGAGGGAGCGGCCGCCGGTGCCGAGGGCATCCGCGAGGCCCCGGTGGGACCCCGCCGGACCGGCTTGCTTGTCGTTGCCGCTGCCGTGACGCTGCTGCTGGACGTGCTGAGCAAGGTCGTCGCGGTGGCGGACCTGGAGGGCCATCCGCCGATGAAGCTGCTAGGCGGCGCGCTGTACCTCGTGGTCTATCGCAACTCGGGTGCGGCGTTCTCGATGGCGACCGGTTTGACTTGGCTGCTGTCGCTGATCGCGTTGGGCGTGGTGGTAGTGATCGTCCGGCTGGCGCCCCGGCTGCGCAGCGCGCCTTGGGCCTTCGGGCTTGGGCTGGTGCTGGGGGGTGCGCTGGGCAATCTGGTGGATCGGCTGCTGCGTGCCCCTGGCCCGCTGCGCGGGCACGTCGTGGACTTCCTGTCGCTGCTAGCACCGGATGGCAGCGTGTGGCCGGTGTTCAACCTGGCAGACTCCGCGATCGTGTGCGGCGGTGTGGTGCTGGTCGCGCTCGCCGCCACCGGCCGGGACTTCGACGGCACCCGCGGCCCTCGAAGACCCGCAAAGAGAGTTCCAGAAAGAGCGACAGAATGAGTGACGTGCGGACGCTGCCGGTGCCTGAAGGCCTCGACGGAATGCGGGTGGACGCCGGGTTGGCGCGGCTGCTGGGACTGTCCCGCACCACAGTGGTCGATCTGACCGAGACCGGGGCGGTGCTGGTGGACGGCAGCCCAGTCGGCAAGTCCGACCGCCTGTCCACCGGTAGCCGGCTAGAGGTGACCCTGCCGGATCCGCCACGGCCTGCCGCGCCATCTGTCGAGCTGGTGGCCAATCTGCAGGTGCTGTATGACGACACCGATCTGGTCGTGGTGGACAAACCGGTGGGAGTCGCCGCGCATCCCAGCCCCGGCTGGACCGGCCCTACGGTGCTCGGTGGACTCGCCGCGGCCGGAATCCAGGTGGCCACCTCGGGCGCGGCCGAGCGTCAGGGCGTGGTGCACCGGCTGGACGTGGGAACCAGCGGCCTGATGATCGTCGCCAAGTCGGAGCGTGGGTACTCGGCGCTCAAGCGCGCCTTCCGGGATCGCACCGTCGCCAAGCATTACCGGGCGCTGGTGCAGGGCCACCCGGACCCCACCCGAGGCACCATTGACGCCCCGATCGACCGGCACCCCAAGCACGACTGGCGTTTCGCCGTGGTGGCCGGCGGCAAGCCGTCGGTGACGCATTACGAGGTGATCGAGGCGTTCCCGGCCGCGTCGCTGTGTGACGTGACCCTGGAAACGGGTCGTACCCACCAGATCCGGGTGCACTTCGCCGCATTGCGGCATCCCTGTTGTGGGGACCTCACCTATGGTGCAGACCCCGTGCTGGCACAGCGGCTGGGGCTGGCCAGGCAATGGCTGCACGCCGCGCAGTTGGGCTTCCCGCACCCAGCCGACGACCGCTGGGTGGAGTTCACCAGCCCGGACCCGGACGACCTGCGCGGCGCGCTGGACGTACTGGCCGCGCAGGCGTAGCCGATGCCTTCGCGGGCCCGCTGGGCGGTGCTGGCGATGCTGTTCGTGGTGTTCGGCGTGACGGTCGTGGTGGCCGGGCACCGTGCTGAACCGGTGCACAGCGGGGTGCAGCGGCTCGGGCCCGAGGCCGGCGAACCGGTCGCGCAGTACCTGCGGAGGGCCGATGCGTCGCTGCCCGCGGCGAACTCTGGGCCGGTGTGGGCGCTGGTGCAGCTGGACGGTTACCTCACCCCGGAGCCCGCGGCTGAGCTGGTCCGGGGTGTGCGGCTTTCGCGGGTGATACTCCGCGTCCCGCTGCCGCGAGTGCAGACCGCGTTGATCACCCGGGACCTGCCGGGGCAGCGGCCGGTGACCGAACTCACCGAGGCGATGCGCTCGGCGGCGCAGGACCGCCTCGCCGCGTCCCGGGCAGCGCCGAGTGGGCGACCCGCCGCTGTCGCCGCCGCTGAAGCCACTCAGCTGCGCAGTGGCTGCGCGTGCGTGCTGGCGTTGCTGGTGTACGGCGACGGCGACGCGCTACGGGCCGTGGCGGCCCGTCCAGGCGTCCGAGCGGTGCATGCAGCTTATCCGGACACGCCGGTTCAAGACCTCGCGATCTCACCGCTACTGCCCGAGCAGTTCGACGCTGCAGGACCGGTGCCCGACGACGGGCCAGTGCCATCCTGATCGTTAGTGCTTACCACCTGTGACTCCGCACCGCTATTCGGAACCGAATAGCGATTCCGGGACCGGAGATCGTGCGTCTGCTCATCAACTTCACAGTGCCGCCACCAGCACAGCGGCGGTGCCACTGCGGGTAGCGAGCGTTCGAGCCCGCTCGGTCGACGGGGGCACCGCCGCCTGGCCAGCGTGCGTACACCTCATCAAGAACCTCCTCGTAAATAAGGCTAGCCTAACTTGACTTGAAGCCGCTGTGCTTTCACGCCGCCGATCGGTCGCCCAGGATGGTGGGATGAGTACTGGTTCGGAACCCGCCGCCGGTGAGCCGTATCCGGGTCGCTGGCGAGCTCTCGCGGTGACTCAGCTGGCGGGATTCATGGGCCTGCTGGACGTCAGCATTGTCAACGTCGCGCTGCCGTCCATCCAGCAGAGCCTGGGCGCCTCGGTGGCGCAGGTGCAGTGGGTGGTGTCGGGCTACGCGCTGAGCTTCGGGCTGGTGTTGGTGGCGGGCGGCCGGCTGGGTGACGCCTTGGGCCGGCGACGGATGTTTCTTGTCGCGCTGACCGCGTTCGTCCTGACCAGCGCGCTGTGTGGAGCGGCGCCCAGCGCGGAGTGGTTGGTCGCCGCCCGGCTGCTGCAAGGGGTCACCGCGGGGATGCTCACCCCGCAGAACTCGGGACTGATCCAGGTGTTGTTCCACGGCGCGGAGCGCGGCAGGGCGTTCGGCATCTTCGGCGCCACGGTCGGGTTGTCCACGGCGGTCGGACCGGTGCTCGGCGGTCTTATACTCAGCGCCGCAGGGGGGCATGAGGGTTGGCGATGGGTCTTCTATGTCAACGTTCCGATCGGCCTGATCGCGCTGGTCGCGGCATCGCGCCTGGTGCCGTCCCGGCAGCGCAGCGGCCAGCCGGTGGCGTCGCAGATCGACTTCGTCGGCGCGCTGCTGCTGGGTGCCGGCGTGTTGTGTCTGCTGCTACCACTAGTGGAAGTGGACAGCGGTGGGCTGCGCCGGCTGTGGTGGCTGTTCGGGCTGGCGCCGGTGCTGGTTGCGCTGTTCCTCACCTGGGAGCATCGGATGGTGCGGCGCGATCGGGCGCCGTTGCTGGATACCCGGCTGCTGTCCAGCACGCCCGGCTACCCGGCGGGAGCCACACTGGGTTTGGTGTATTTCGTCGGCTTCAGCGGGATCTGGCTGGTGTTCGCGCTGTACTTCCAACGCGGGCTGGGCTACACACCGCTGCAGTCCGGGCTTGCGGTGACGTCGTTCGCCCTCGGGTCGGCAGTGTCGGCGGCGGTGGCCGGCCGGCTGGTGACCAGGTACGGCCGCTGGTTGACGGTGGGGGGACTCACCGGTGTCGTGGTCGGGTTGGCTGCGACCGCCCTGGTACTCGACGTCACACCCGCAGCGTGGGCTGGCCGGGCAGCGGCGTTGCCCTTGCTCATCGCAGGTATCGGCGGTGGCGCAGTGATCTCGCCGAACGTCACGCTGACCCTGGAGTGCGTGCCATCCCGGATGGGCGGGGCTGCGGCGGGGGCTCTGCAGACCGGGCAGCGGATCGGATCGGCGGTCGGGACGGCCACGCTGGCGGCGGTGTTCTACGGCGTGGTTTCGCACAGCGGCCACTACCGCACCGCTATCGCCGCGGCGCTGCTCACTGGGACGGGATTCGTGTGTCTGGCGCTGCTCGTGGCCGTGCTGGAACTCCGGCTGCGGCGACGTCGGGCGCTGTTGGCCGAACCGGACCGGGCCAGCGTGGCGCAGGCCGACGTGCACCGGACCTGACGGAGCCTTGTGCGCAGTAGTCTCGCTGGTTTATGGGAGTCGAGGGGGAGCAGAGCCGGATGCGTCCGCATCTGGTCGTCTGCGGCGACGACGCGCTGGCCTATCAGCTCGTCGAGGAACTCGTCACCCGGATCGGTGACGAGGTCACCGTGATCCTGCCCTCGGTGCAGCGCAACCATGGGCCCCGGATAGCGGCGCTGCCCAAGGTGCGCGTCATCGAGGCGCCCGATTTGAGCGAGGCGGCTTTCCAGGCGGCTCGGGTGGAGCAGGCCAGTGCCCTGGCGCTGGTCAGCCAGGACGACGTCGGCAACATTCACGCCGCA
>DASUII010000051.1:0-4949 GCA_036279835.1 Pseudonocardiaceae bacterium | reverse complement strand
TGCTGCGGCTGGACGGGCGGCTGCCGGGACTTGATGCCGGGGTGCGCGACGAGCTAGCCCGGAGTGTCCGTCGGGTGGTGGACAAGCTGTTGCACGCCCCGACCGTGCGGGTCAAGCAGCTTGCCGAGGCCGGTGGCGGGCGGGCTTACGCCGACGCGCTGCGCGAGCTGTTCGAACTCGACCCGCAAGCAGCTGCCGCGATCGCCGCGCCGATTCGCCCAGCGTCGACCGATGATCCACCCGGGACCCGGTGATGGCGGTGTCACAACGGTCACCGTTGTTGCTGGGAGCCGGGGGTGGTGCGTTGGCACTCGCCCAGACCGACTCGGTGGCGCAGCGGTTGCGGGCCGCCGGCGTTGCGGTTCGTGTCGTGGCTATCGCCGGTGATGGCTACTCGGCGTTGCGTGCGGCCCTGGCCGGGAGTGCGATTGATGTCGCGGTGCACTCTTACAAGGATCTGCCCATCGCGGCGGATCCCCGCGTGGTAGTGGCTGCGGTACCGCAGCGCGCGGATCCGCGGGATGCGTTAGTTGCCCGGGACGCAATGGTGCTGGGTGAGTTGCCCGCCGGGGCGGTGCTCGGCACTGGGTCGCCGCGGCGGTGCGCGCAACTGCGGGCCCTGGGCCTGGGACTGCAGACGGTGCCGATCCAGGGTGACATCGACTCGCGGATCCGTCGCGTCGATGACGGCGAGGTCGATGGTGTGGTGATCGCCGCTGCCGGGCTGGCCCGACTCGGCCGCAGCGATCGTGTCACTGAGCTACTCGACCCGTTGCAGATGTTGCCCGCGCCTGGGCAGGGCGCGCTGGCCTGCGAATGCCGGGTCGATGACCTGGACACCGAGCATCTGCTGGGCACGCTGCTCGATGACGCTGGCGTGCGCGCCGCGGTCACCGCCGAGCGGGCGTTGCTCGCCACGGTGGCGGCCGCCTGCATCGCTCCGGTCGGTGCGCTTGCCGATGTCGTCGAAGACCTCGACGATGAGGGACGGGTTGTGCTGCGGCTGTTCCTGCGCGGAGCTGCAGCCACTGTTGACGATGGAATGCTCCGGTCGTCGGCCACTGTGGCGTATTCCGATGGGCCGTATTCCGCTGGGCCGAATTTCGCTGGGCCGAATTTCGCTGGGGAGCCAACCGATGCCGAGAAGCTCGGCCGCCTGGTCGCGGCCGAGTTGCTGGATCTGGGTGCTGGCGCGCTGGGTGTGGACCCAGCGCTGCGCGGCCCGGGTCGCGGCCTGATGGGAAACGAGTAGGTAGATGAGCCGTGTCTGCAAGACCGCTGGACAGATTGCCTTTGTCGGTGCTGGTCCCGGTGACGCCGGGATGCTCACTGTGCGAGCGCAGCATCTGCTGAGCTGCGCCGAGTTGCTGGTGACCGACCCCGACGTGCCGCCCGACGTGCTCGCGCTGGCTGCCCCTAGCGCCGAGGTGCGTCCGGCGGTGGGGGAGCCCGGCGAGGTCGCCAAGGACCTGGTAGCCGAGGCCAACGGCGGCCGAGTCGTGGTGCGTCTGGTATCCGGGGACCCGCTCACCGCCGACGCGGTAGTCGCCGAGGCGCTGGCGGTGGCCCGCATGTCCACCCCGTTCGAGGTGGTGCCCGGGGTGCCGATGAGTACCGCGGTGCCGGCCTTCGCCGGGGTGCCGCTGGGCTCTGGGCACACGGAAGCCGACGTCCGAGCGGGTGTTGACTGGGCGTCGCTGGCCGCGGTACCGGGCCCGCTGGTGCTACACGCCACCGCGTCACACCTGGCGGAGACGGCCGCCGCGCTGGTCGAACACGGGCTGGCGCCGAACACCCCGGTGGCGGTCACCGCGGCGGGGACCATGCCCACCCAGCACACGGTGGAGACCACGCTGGCATCGCTGAATGGTGACATCGGCGAGCTCGTCGGACCACTGGTGGTGACCGTCGGCTCGGTGGTTGGGCAGCGGACGAAGCTGTCCTGGTGGGAGTCGCGGGCACTGTATGGCTGGAAGGTGCTGGTGCCGCGGACCAAGGAGCAAGCCGGCGCGATGAGCGACCGGCTGGCCGTGCACGGCGCGGTGCCTGTGGAGGTCCCGACTATCTCGGTGGAGCCGCCCCGATCTCCCGCTCAGATGGAGCGCGCGGTCAAGGGGCTGGTCGACGGTCGTTACCAGTGGGTGGTGTTCACCTCCACCAACGCCGTTCGGGCGGTCTGGGACAAGTTCGCCGAGTTCGGGCTGGATGCCCGCGCATTCGCCGGCGTGAAGATCGCCTGCGTCGGGGAAGCCACCGCGGAGCGGGTGGCCGCGATGGGGATAGTCCCCGAGCTGGTGCCCTCGGGCGAGCAGTCCTCCGATGGGTTACTGGCCGACTTCCCACCCTTCGACGACATTCTCGACCCGGTGGACCGGGTGCTGCTGCCGCGCGCGGACATCGCGACCGAGACGTTGGCCGCTGGCCTGCGTGAGCGTGGCTGGGAGATCGACGACGTGACGGCTTACCGTACGGTGCGGGCCGCCCCGCCGCCCGCTGAGACTCGAGAGATGATCAAAACGGGTGGCTTCGATGCGGTGTGTTTCACGTCCTCATCCACGGTGCGCAACCTGGTTGGTATTGCCGGCAAGCCGCACACCCGCACGATCGTGGCCTGCATCGGCCCGGCCACTGCCGAGACAGCCATCGAGTTCGGCCTCCGGGTAGACGTCCAACCGGAGGTAGCCCAAGTCGGCGCCCTGGTAGACGCCTTAGCCGAACACGCCGCCCATCTCCGCGCCGCAGGTGCTCTACCACCCCCCCGAAAAGCCAAAAACCGCCGCCGCTAACCCTCCCTTCGCCGCGTTCTGGATGCAGACTGCTCCTATTTGGGGTCTGATTACCGCGTTTCGCATCCAGAACGCGGTGGGAGGGAGCGCGATGTATCCGACGAGTCGGGCGCGGCGGTTGCGGACGACGGCGGCGATGCGGGGGTTGGTTCGGGAGACCACGGTGGGGACGCGGCAGCTGGTGCTGCCGGTATTCGTCAAGGAGGGCGCGGCGGAGCCGGTACCGATCCTGTCCATGCCGGGTGTCGTGCAACACACTCGGGACTCGCTGCGCAAGGCCGCGGCCGAGGCGGTGGCTGCCGGGCTGGGCGGGATCATGCTGTTCGGCGTGCCCGCTACCAGGGACGCCACCGGCTCCGGGGGGATCGACCCGGACGGCGTGCTCAACACTGCCTTGCGCGACGTGCGTGCCGAGGTCGGTGACGACATCGTGATCATGGCTGACACGTGTCTGGACGAGTTCACCGATCACGGGCATTGCGGGCTGCTGGACGCGGCCGGTCGGGTGGACAACGATGCAACCCTCGCGGTGTACGGGCAGATAGCCGTTGCGCAGGTGCAGGCCGGCGCACACCTGGTCGGGCCCAGCGGCATGATGGACGGTCAGGTCGGCGTGATCCGGGCGGCGCTGGACGCCGCGGGCCACTACGATGCCGGGATCCTGGCCTACAGCGCCAAGTACGCCTCGGCGTTCTACGGGCCGTTTCGCGAGGCGGTGGACTCCCAGCTGCGCGGCGACCGGCTGACCTACCAGCAAGACCCGGCCAATGCGCGCGAGGCGCTGCGCGAGACGGCGCTGGATCTCGCCGAGGGCGCCGACATCGTGATGGTCAAGCCCGCGATGTCCTATCTCGACGTGCTGCGCTCAGTCGCCGAGGTCGCCGACGTCCCCGTCGCCGCCTATCAGGTCTCCGGCGAGTACTCGATGGTCGAGGCGGCGGTTGCGCGCGGCTGGCTGGACCGGCGGCGCACCGTGCTGGAGACGCTGATCTCCATCCGCCGGGCCGGTGCTGATCTGGTGCTGACCTATTGGGCGACGCAAGCCGCCGGCTGGTTGCGCTGATCACCGGGCGCGGCCAGCCGGGGTGCCCCAGCGGCCTGCGGGCCCGCTGCCGAGCGGCAACGCCGACCATGATCGCCGAAACTGAGCTCTGGCCGTTCGAATTTGCACTGCCGCGGCTCAGTTTCGACGATCATGAGGTTTGCTGGCTGGTCCGGGCGACCATGTCGGTGATCTCGTCGAGGATTGATCCGAGCCGGGTTTGGACATCGTGGGCGGTGTAGCGCAGCACGGTGTACCCGTGCGCCACCAGCACGTTCTGGCGGGTGCGGTCGTTCTGAAAGGCGACCCAGCTGCCGTGAGTGCGGTAACCGTCCACCTCGAGGATCAGCCGCCGCACCGGATCGAGGAAGTCCGCAATGTACCCGTGAACCGGCTCATTGACCAGGAAGTCGGTAAGGCCTGCCGAGCTCAGACCTTGCGCGAGTAGACGCTCGGGCGCGGATGCCGCGCCAGGCACCAGCGACGCCAGCTGCTGGGCGACATGAGGCGAGCCGCGCAGTCCGAGGTCCTCGACGTAACGCATCCGCAGCGCTCGCTCCGAGGTCAAAGTCGCCACACCCTTTGGTTGCCACAGGTGTGCGGCATGCGCTCGGGCGGCCAGCGACGGCGGGCCGGTGCAGTAGACGCTCGGGAGGATCCGCCGTAGTCGACTACGTCGGACCCAAGTATCGATGGAGTTCGCGTTGACTCCACGCTCGCGTAGCTGCGCCCGACTCACAGCGCCGTGCTGGCGGCGGAGCAGTCGATCGATGTCGTTATCTCGAGTCACGGCTCACCACACTGCCAGCGATCACCGACAGTCCCCGGTGTTCCAGCTGCAGTGCCGCTCGGTGATCGCCAAAAGTGAGCCCTGAGCGTGCATATCTGAACGGTGAGACCTCAGTTTCGGCGATCATGACATGCGGGTGGCCGGCGACGGAGGCCCCGTGGAGCCGCACAGGGGGATGGGGACTGGGTCGTGACAGACATCCCAGGAGCTTGAATGTCAAGCTGCGGCCTTGTCGGCACGGTGCGGCCATGCGGTCGCTTCGTCGTAGCGGGTGCGGGTTTTGAGGCAGCCGTGCAGGATGCCGACGAGCCGGTTGGCTAGCTGGCGGAGG
>DASUII010000050.1:0-45010 GCA_036279835.1 Pseudonocardiaceae bacterium | reverse complement strand
GTGGGCAGCTTGTCGGGGTCCAGCGCCGCCATGGTGGCGTACTCGTCGAGCAGCTGCTCGAGCCGGGCGAGGTCGCCGTAGGTGTCGGCCCGGGCCATCGGCGGGATCAGGTGATCGACGATGGTGGCGTGCGCCCTGCGCTTGGCCTGGGTGCCCTCACCGGGGTCGTTGACGATGAATGGGTACACCAGCGGCAGGCTCCCCAGCACCGCGTCCGGGGCATCCTGCGCGGCGAGCCCGAGCCCCTTGCCGGGCAACCATTCCAGGTTGCCGTGCTTGCCCAGGTGTACCACCGCGTGGGCATCGAAGGAGTGCTCCAGCCACCGGTAGGCGGCCAGATACTGGTGCGACGGGGGCAGCTCGGGATCGTGGTAGATCGCCACCGGGTTCTCGCCGAATCCGCGCGGCGGCTGGATGAGCAGCACGACATTGCCGAACAGCAGCGAGCCGACGTAAATAGCCCCAGAATCGTCACTGTCGGACACGTACAACTGCCCGGGCGGTTCACCCCAGGTTGCCACCACCTTGTCCCGCAATGGCGAGGGCAGCGCGGCGAACCACTGGGCGTACTGCTCGGTGGGCACCCGGATGGCGGAGCTCGCCATCTGCTCCTCGGTGAGCCACTCCACGTCGTGGCCACCGGCGGCGATCAGCCTGTGGATCAGGGCGTCACCCGCCAAGCTGTCGAGATCAAGATCGCCGAGGTCGTAGCCGGCTTCAGCGAGCGCGCGCAGCAGCACCACCGCCGACGCTGGGGTGTCCAGCCCCACGGCGTTGCCTATCCGGGAATGCTTGGTCGGGTAAGCGGACAGCACGATCGCCAGCCGCTTGTCGGAGGCGGGCACGTGTCGCAGCCGGGCCAGCGCCACGGCGGTTCCCGCCACCCGGGCGGCCCGCTCGGGATCGGCCAGATAGATCGGGATCCCGTCCGGGCCCGGCTCCTTGAACGAGAATGGCACCGACACCAGCCGGCCGTCGAACTCCGGAATGGCGACCTGCATGGCGGCGTCCATCGGCGACAGTGCCGCGTCGCTGGCCTGCCAGGCCGCCCGTGATGAGGTCAAGCACAGGCCTTGCAGCACTGGGACATCCAGCGCGGCCAGCGCGCCGGCGTCCCAGGCCTCTTCCTGCGCCCCGGAGCTGCCGCCTGCGGCGAGCACCGTGGTCACCACCGCGTCACAACCACCCAGCAGCGCACGGAGCCCGTCAGCCTGCGCGTCGCCCAATCCCCGCAGCGAGCCACAGAATACCGGCAGCGCGTTGGCTCCGGTGGCGCGCAGAGCATCGGCCAGTACGTCGACGAAGCCGGTGTTTCCGGCCAACGCATGCGCCCGGTAGAACACGATGCCCACTGTGGGACGTCCCTGATCCAGCTCGCGCAGGTCGTGGACACCGTAATCTGGGGCGGGAGCCGGTGGTTCGAAGCCTTCCCCGGTGAGTAGCAGCGTGTCGGACAGGAACCGGGCCAGCTCGCCCAGGTTCGCCGGGCCGCCGGCCACCAGGTAGCGCAGCGCCTGCGCCGCCACCCCGGCCGGAACCGTGGAGCTCGCCATCAGCTCCGCGTCCGGGATCGCCTCACCACCCAGGCAGACAGTCGGTAGCCGAGCGCTCAGCAGCGCCTCGAGGCCGGCCTCCCACGCCCGCCGGCCGCCGAGCAACCGGAGCACCACCACGTCCACGCCGTCGAGCAGGGCGGGCAGCTCGGTGGGCTCGGTCCGGGCGGGGTTGGCGAGCCGGAACTCGGCACCGCAGGCCCGGGCGGCGAGCAGGTCGGTATCAGCAGTGGACAGCAGCAGGATCCGCACCCCAGCGAGGCTAACCTCAGTGACCGACGTCGATCACCACACGGGTCCGGTCAGTGTGAACAACTTGACCGAGCTCTGCTGGCGCATCCCGATACCCATCGACAGCACGACGTCCAGCACGATTCGGTCGAATGTCGGGTGTAAGCCGGTACGGATGCCGGTGAGGACAGGAATGTCTGGAGCTGGCGGCACCGCCGACTGCGCCGGGACAGCACCGGCGGCGACCAGCCCGGCGCTGAGCACGAGAGTGCCGAGCAGCCGCCTAGTGTTCATGCTCATGATGATCTCCGGCGATCGGGAATCTGATGAGTCAGGCGGGCAGGATCGGCACGTCGTAGGCAGCGAACGCGCGGTCACTCGTCACGATCGTGAGTCCCTCACATCGCGCCTGGGCTATGAGCATGCGATCGAATGGGTCGCGGTGGTGTAGTGGCAGGTCCTTCATCGCCAGCCCGTGCCGAACTGTTAAGGGTAGCTCCATCATCGACTGCTCCGCGATTCGCTTGGCGAAGTCGTCCGGCACCTGGAGTTTGCCGATCGCGGTTTTAGCTGCTATCTCAACCGCGCTTACCGCCGACACATATACCTCATACCCCTCAGCGATCGCCTTACGAGCCTCAGCAGACAACTGTGGCGACGCCTCGAACCATCGGATGATCGCAACAGTGTCGAGCAATAGCCTCACAGTCACTCGGCCTCATTCGAGGCAATCGGCCCATGGTAGAACAATTTCTCCAGCTCAGGATCCGGCTCGTCAAAGTCCGGCGCCATCCAGACCCTGCCCTCCCAGCCACCGGGAACACGGTTGGGCTTGGTGCGTTGCACCGGCACTAGCCGCGCCACCGGCCGACCGTTGCGCGCGATGACGATCTCATCGCCGGCCTCTACCTGCTCCAGCAGTTTGGAGAGCTGAGTCTTGGCCTCGTAGACATTCACCTGCTTATCCACAAAGCCAGGCTACCAGACTAGACCTGGTCAGACCAAGAGGCCTGGAGAAATGAGTGTCAGGTGCTCGCGAAGGTCGCCGTCCACGGTGAGCTTGCCGATCGACTGCTTGATCGCGAGCTCCCACAGCGACGCCACCGAGACGTCGACGGAGTTCACCGGATTCGTGATCGCGGCGACGACTTCGGCAGGCAATCGTTCCGGGCGCTGCAATGACCAGAGCACAACCTGGCTGTCGAGCAGCAACCTCACGGCTGGTCGGCCTCGTTTGCGACGACCAGCGCGGTCTCCATGAGATCGATCAGTTCCTGGTCCGGTTCGTCGAAGTCCGGCGACATCCAGATCTTTCCCCTCAGCAAACCTAGCTGGCGCGGTGCCGCAGTGCGCTGCAGCGGCACCAACCGGGCTACCGGCTTGCCGTGGCGGGCGATGACGATCTCGTCGCCCGCCTCCACCTGCTGCAGCAGCTTGGAGAGCTGGGTCTTGGCCTCGTACACGTTCACCTGCCCCTCCATGATCCGCGATCTCCCATCCGGTTGGCGTCGCCCGGGCCGTACGAACGATCCCATTGACCTTGGTCGAGTGTACTAGATCAGGTCTAGTCAGACCAAGTCGCCGCAGCACCGCTGTAGCTCATTTCTCGCCCGACCGGATAAGCACCCGGTCGATCGCCGCAGTTTCCGCAGAAATTCACGATAAGGTAACATTCAGAGAGTGACGTGATGGAGCTAACAATGCGACGCGATACCTGTGACAGTCGTTACCGTCAGCGTCCTTGCGGAGCATGGAGCCCCTCGATTAGGTTCAACCGCGTCAGCGCGAAGCCATGACGCTGTAGAACGGTGTCATGATGAGAAGTAGGGGGACATCGGCGTTTACTATGAGATCGAATCGCTGAATTATGCGAAAAGGCCCGCTGTCCGACGGACCACAAATACCGATTGTGGTGCGTCGTGTACCTGACTTCTGCATAAGAGGCAGAGTTACCGGTGGCCGACCTGATGACAGCAGCGAAGCCCTGGCAGAGGAGAACCGGATGATACGCACGGTTGACCGCGGCATACGCCCCGATCATTGGATCTATCTGGACCGGTCGTGGGCCCACCGGTTGGGTGTGATGAGGGCCGCGGGTACGTACCGGATCCGCAGCCGTGAACTGGCGCGCAGGCTCGCCCAGGAAACGCTGTGGGTGGACGAATCAGGAATAGTTCATGTGAGAGCAGCGACCAGCTCCAACACTGCAGCCGGCCGCAACGGCAACCACCCCGAGGGCTTTCCCGCGCGAGCCAGGCCGTGTTCCTAACTTTCGTCGGCACCTGGCGCGACGACCGGTAGATCGGGCGGAGGACCGTGCTCGATCAACTCGAGCAACGCATCGGTGTCCAGATGGGCCGAGACGAGGTCACCAAGCAGATTCAGCTGGGCGTCTCGCAATGCGGCGAAATTGGTGTCTGGCGCCGGTCGGAAACCGGGCCGATCGGCAAGGTCAGCCACTCGCCGCAGCAGGGCACGGCGGAAGCCGTCATTCTCGAACAGCCCATGCCAGTGGGTGCCCAGCAGATGGCCGCCATCGGACCCGTCGTCGGGACCCGAGACGAGCGGTGGGTCACCGCGATGGGCCACCCGACCGTGGTGGATCTCGTAGCCGGTCACTGGCTCTCCCAGCGCGGTGCCGGAAGGGCGCGCCAGATGCTTGACCGGATCGAAGACCACGTCGAGATCCAGCAGCCCGAGGCCGGCCACCTCCCCGGCACCGGACTCGACATGATCGGTGATGCGGCGGCCCAGCATCTGGTAGCCACCACAGATGCCCAGCACCGGACCGCCGGCGACAGCATGTGCCAGCACCGCGGCGGCCAGGCCCGTTCGGCGCAGCCAGGACAGATCTGCCACGGTGGACCTCGAGCCGGGGAGCACCACCAGATCAGCGTCGGCCAGTCGGGACGGCTCGGTGACGTAGCGGACCGTCACTCCAGGCTCGCAGGCCAACGCCTCGACGTCGGTGCCGTTGGAGATCCGCGGTAGCCGCACCGCGGCCACTCGCAGCCACTGGGTGCCATGAGGTGGCGCCGGCTGCCCGACCGCCCCGTCAGCGGTGTGTGCCAGTGAGTCCTCGGCATCGAGCCATAGCGAGTCGCAATACGGCAACACTCCGTAGCTGCGCCGACCGGTCAGCGCCCGCAACTGGGCCAGCCCGGGAGCCAATAGGCCCGGATCGCCGCGGAACTTGTTGATCACGAATCCGGCAACCAGCGCTTGGTCGGCGCCCGACAGCAGAGCCAGGGTGCCGAACAGGTGCGCGAGCACGCCGCCACGGTCGATGTCGCCGACCACCAGGACCGGCAGCCCAGCGGCCCGGGCCAATCCCATGTTGGCGATGTCGGTGCCCCGCAGATTGATCTCGGTGGGCGATCCGGCGCCCTCGCAGATCACCACGTCGTACTCGGCTCGGAGCGCGGTCAACGCACCTACCACGACGCCGAGAAGCTCAGCCTTACGGTGCCGGTAGGACGCCGCAGAGACCGTGCCAGCGGCGTGGCCGAGCACCACAACCTGGGCGCAGCGGTCGCTTCCGGGCTTGAGCAGGACAGGGTTGAACCGCACCTGCGGCTCAATCCCGCACGCCGCGGCCTGCATCGCCTGAGCTCGACCGATCTCCCCACCGTCAGGCGTCACGACCGAGTTGTTGGACATGTTCTGCGCCTTGAACGGCGCCACCGATATCCCACGGCGGGCCAGCCACCGGCAGATCCCGGCCACCAGCACACTCTTGCCCGCGTCCGAGGTGGTACCTGCGACCAGCAGCGCTCCGCGCACGATTCTGGGCATGATTACAGCAAAGTCAAGATCTCCGCCCCGTCCGCGGTGACGACGAGAGTGTGCTCGAACTGCGCGGTGCGCGTCTTGTCCTTGGTCGTCACCGTCCAACCGTCTGGCCACACGTCGTAGTCGATCGTGCCGAGCGTGATCATCGGTTCGATGGTGAAGGTCATTCCCTGCTCTAAGACGGTGTCCACGGAGGGCTCGTCGTAGTGCAACACGACGAGCTTGCCGTGGAAGGAGCGGCCGATGCCGTGGCCGGTGAAGTCGCGAACCACTCCGTAGCCGAAGCGCCTGGCGTAGGCCTCGATGACCCGGCCGATCACGTTGAGCGCCCGGCCCGGTCGTACCGCGCGGATGCCGCGCATCATCGCTTCGTGGGTCCGCTCGACTAGGAGCCGGTCCTCCTCGGTGACCGCACCGGCGAGGAAGGTGGCGTTGGTATCGCCGTGGACACCGCCGATGAACGCGGTGACGTCGATGTTGACGATGTCGCCGTCCTCGATCACGGTCGAGTCCGGGATGCCGTGGCAGATCACCTCGTTCAGCGATGTGCAGCAGGACTTGGGAAAGCTCTTGTAACCCAGGGTCGAGGGATACGCCCCGTGGTCGACCAGGAACTCGTGTACTACCCGATCGACCTCATCGGTGGTCACGCCCGGCCGCACCGTCCGGCCGCCCTCAGCGAGCGCCTGGGCCGCGATCCGTCCCGCCTCCCGCATCGCTTCGATCACCTCGGGCGGCTGGATCAACGGTTCGGTGCACGGACCGGGTCCAGTTTTGCCGACATAGGCCGGTCGCCGGATCGTCGGCGGAACCGGACGCATCGGTGTCTGACGGCCTGGACGCAACGGGGTTCGCACGGGCATGTTGCCTACTCTATGCCGGTCACTGCACACCGAGTGCGGACAGGAAGCGCCCAGAGACGTCCAACGCTGGAGCGGTCGAGCCGGCGCCGACGACGAGAGTGGCGAATGCGACGTCACCGCGGAAACCGACGAACCAGCCATCCGCGCCGGTAGGGCCGTCCTCCGCGGTCCCGGTCGTCCCGAACAGCTGGCCTTGGTCGGCCAAGAATTTCGCTGTGCCCGTGGTCACCGCTTCGCGTGTCATCGCCCGCACCGCATCGGCGACATCGCGTGGCACCGGCGGTACCGGTCCGAGTGCCGTCTGCGTCGGAATTCCCCTGACCAGAATGGGGGTGGGGAGCCGGCCACCGGCATCGATCGTCGCAGCCACCAGCGCCATCCCGAACGGACTGGCGAGCACCCGACCCTGCCCGAATCCATTCTCCGCGCGCCGCACCATCGACTCCGCAGGGGGAACCTGACCGGTGACGGTAGTGGCGCCGGCGATGTCGTAGTTCATCCCGATGCCCATCTGGTGCGCCGCATCGGTCAACGCGCCAGTTCCCAGCCTAGCCGCTAGCTGGGCAAACGTGGTGTTGCACGAGTTAGCGAAGGCGGTGTGCAGTGGCACCGTGCCCAGGTCGAGGAGGTGATCATTGGGCACGACCCGCTCCCCGACAATCGTGGTCGCCGGGCAGGCCACTGGCGAGTTCGGCGTGACCTGCTTGGACTGCAACGCCGCCGATGCGGTGACAACCTTGAAGGTGGACCCCGGCGGGAACCGCCCGGTCAGAGACAGCGCGCCTTGCGCGTCGGCCGCACTGTTCTGCGCGACGCCCAGAATCTCCCCCGTGGACGGCTGGACCGCCACGATCATCGCCGGGTTGGGCACCGCGTCGACAGCGTGTTCGGCGGCGACCTGCACGCCGCGGTCGACCGTGGTGGTCAGCGTCGGCACCGGACGTGGCTGCTCGGCGGCGAGGGTTTCGACCTCCTGCCCCATCGCGTTCACCGTCACGATGCGCCAACCGGCGGCGTTCTCGAGCTGCTGATCGACCACTTTGCGCAGGCCCGGCAGCAGCTGGGAGGCGAAGTCCCGGTCCGGCCCGAGCAGCCGCTGCTGGGTGGGAAAGCTCACACCGGGCAGGTCATCGATCTGATCCCGCACCGTTACGTAGTCCGACTCGCGCAGCATTGCCACCGCGCTGGGTTGTCCCGCCGGGGCCGCGTTGGCTGCGGCGATGATCGACTGCTGGGTGATCTGGGGATCGAAACGTCCCAGCGCAGTTGCCAGCTGGGCAGCCGCTGCGGCCAGGTCCGGGATCGCGCTGCGGTCCAGCGCGACGGTGACCACGGTTTGCGAGGTGAGCAAGGGTGTCCCGGTGCGGTCGACCACCGGGGCCGGTTCGGCTGGTATGTCGCGTAGCGTCACGAGCTGATGTGCACCCAGGCGCGGGTGCAGCACCTCTGGAGCCCATCGCACCAGCCAACCGGCGCTGGTGGTCGCAGGCACCAATTCGAAGGTGCCTTGGTAGCGCCACTGCCGGCCCCTACCCAGGTCCCAGACCGCGGCGAACGATGCCGACGCGATGCGGTCGCCGGAACGGACCTCGTCCACAGTGAGCTGCACGTGCTGGGGTTTCAGCTCCTCGCGGAGTTGCCTGATCAGCTCAGTGGCGGCAACCGGATCGTCGGTGAGCCGCCCGGCACCAGCAGTGTCACCTCTCGATACGGCGTCGAGAAACGCAGCCGCCGCGTCGCGCGGGTCCGACCCGAACAGACCGCAGCCCGCCAGCAGGACGGCCATCAGGGCCACCAGCAGTACGGCTACCAAACGTAGTCGGGACACAGGCGCGAGTATGCCTCTTGACTGTTCAGAAGAGCACCGTTGCGAAACATCCCACCTGGGTGAAACCGACCCGGCGGTACGCAGCGCGGGCCGGCTGGTTGTAGGCGTTGACGTACAGGCTGGCGACCCGGCCCATCTGCTGTAGTCGGGCCACCACGGCCGCGGTCGCACCCGCCGCCAGTCCATGTCCACGCCAATCCGGGTGCACCCACACCCCCTGGATCTGACCCACCGTAGCCGACATCGCGCCGATCTCAGCCTTGAACACCACCTCACCGGCCTCGAACCGGGCGAATGCCCGCCCCGCCGCGATCAACTCCATCACCCTGGACCGGTAACCGGCCCCGCCGTCGGGCAGTCGAGGATCGACCCCGACCTCCTCGGTGAACATCGCCACTGCAGCCGGCAGGTAGCTTTCCAACTCGTCGGAACGCACCGGCCGCACCAGCGGGTCCGCGGGCACCCATGGTTGCTCGGCGAGCACCAGCAGCGGCTGGTTCAGACGCTCCTCGCGGGCTGGTCCCCAGCTCTCACCCAGCTCCGACCACAGCCCGAGCACCTGATCGACCGGTCCCACCAGCGACGAGCAGCACCTGGCCCGTCGCGCCGCTCGGTCTGCGAATGCCCGGATCGCCGACCGTCCCCCGCACAGCGGCACGAGGTTGGCGCCAGAAAAGCACAGCCCGTCCAGCCCACCTTGCGGACCATCGGCGAAACCCCACAGCTCCCCGCCGAGGCGCCATGGATCCAGCCCGCCGTTTTCGATCCGGGCAGCCACCATGCAGGACATCACCGGGTCAATAGCCAGCGCCGCACGGACGCTACGCACGTCACGGTCATCCAGCAGCCGTGCAGCCGCGTACTTGAGCACACCACCTAGAGTGCCAGAACGGCGGATGACTTCCACTGAACGCGCTCACTGGGAACCTTCCGCCAGGCGGAAGGCCTCCTCGATGAGGGTCTCGACGATCTGCGCCTCGGGCACAGTCTTGATCACCTTGCCGCGGACGAAGATCTGTCCCTTGCCGTTGCCCGAGGCCACTCCGAGGTCGGCCTCGCGGGCCTCGCCGGGTCCGTTGACCACACAGCCCATCACGGCCACCCGCAGCGGCACTTCCATGCCTTCCAGACCCGCAGTGACCTCCTCGGCAAGCTTGTAGACATCGACCTGGGCTCGGCCGCAGGACGGGCAGGACACGATTTCCAGCCGCCGGGTCCGCAGGTTCAGCGACTCGAGGATCTGCAGGCCGACCTTGACCTCCTCGACCGGCGGCGCGGACAGCGAGACCCGGATGGTGTCCCCAATGCCCTGGCTGAGCAACGCCCCGAAGGCGGTGGCCGACTTGATGGTGCCCTGAAACGCCGGGCCGGCCTCGGTGACCCCGAGGTGCAACGGGTAGTCGCATTGCGCTGCGAGTTGCTCGTAAGCGCGCACCATGATCACCGGATCATGGTGCTTCACCGAGATCTTGACGTCGTGAAAGTCGTGTTCTGCGAACAGGCTCGCCTCCCACAACGCAGATTCGACCAATGCTTCCGGGGTCGCCTTGCCGTACTTGGCCAAGATCTTGGGGTCTAGCGATCCCGCGTTGACGCCGATCCGGATCGGAATACCCGCGTCCTTGGCCGCCTTGGCGATCTCGGCCACCCGGTCGTCGAATTTCTTGATGTTGCCGGGGTTGACCCGCACAGCGGCGCACCCCGCGTCGATGGCGGCGAAGACGTACTTGGGCTGGAAGTGGATATCGGCGATCACCGGGATCCGTGACTTGCGCGCGATGGCCGGCAGCGCGTCGGCGTCGTCGGCACTGGGCACGGCCACCCGGACTATGTCGCAGCCCGCCGCAGTGAGCTCGGCGATCTGCTGCAGGGTGGCGTTGACGTCAGCGGTGAGCGTGGTGGTCATCGACTGCACGGATATCTGGTGCTCGCTGCCCACGCCCACGGTACCGACCTGCAGCTGTCGGGTCTTGCGCCGCTCGGCGAGCACCGGCGGCGGCATGGCGGGCATGCCAATCATCATCACAAGACCCCCCTTATGAGTGCGGTCATGGGTGCAACCGAATCGGATTGATAATGTCGGCGGTGATGGTCAGAGCACCCACCCCGATGAACACGATCGCGATCGCATAGGTCAGCGGCATCAGCTTCGCGTAGTCCACCGGCGGTCCGTTGGGGCGGCCGGTCGCCCGCCGGATGGCGTTGCGAAGGCTCTCGTAAAGGTTGACCGCGATATGCCCGCCGTCCAGCGGGAGCAACGGCAGGAGATTGAATACCCCGACGAAAAGGTTGAACGCCGAGAGCAGGAAAAGGAAGAACCACCACGCACCGAAACCGACAGCGTCACCACCGAGCACGCTGACCCCGACCACGCTGATCGGGGAGTCCGGTCGATTTTCCCCGCCGATCCGTTCGAACAGCGCAGGAATCTTCTCCGGGAACTGCTTGAGGCCCTGCCAGGTGTTGGCGAACATCGTGCCGGTGAAGCTGACGGTCTTTCCCACCGCGGCCGCCGGGCCGTAATGCAGCGTCACGGCGTCTGGTTGCTGCGGTGTCACGCCGATCGCGCCGACCAGCTTGTCGCCCTGACCACCTAGCGCCGAGACCGGCACCCGGGCCACGTCGACCAGCACGGTGATCTGCTGCCCGGCCCGTTCGAGCCGGAACTCGGTGGGACCGGAACGGCTTTGGATCGCGCCGATCAGGTCGGTGGAGTTGTGCACCGGGGTGCCCGCCACAGCCAGCACGCGATCCCCTGGCTGCAGGCCGGCGTTCTTAGCCGGCGCGGGGGAACCGGGCTGGCAAGAATTGTCGGCCCGCACCTCGAGGCACTGGCTGACCTTGGACACCACCGCGGGGGCCGGCGCCCGGTTAAGGTTGGGCAGCCCGGTCGACACCGCCATCACGTAAATCAGCACAATGCCCACGACGAAGTGGGTCAGCGAGCCCGCGGAAAGCACCACCACCCGCTGCCAGGTGGGGAACCGGAAGAACGCCCGCCTGCGGTCGTCCGGATCGGGTAGCTCGTCCATCGCGGTCATCCCCGCGATATCACAGAAACCGCCGGCCGGGATCGCTTTGAGGCCGTACTCGGTCTCTCCCCGGCGAAAGGAGAACAGGGTGGGGCCGAAGCCGATGAAGTAGCGGCGCACCTTCATCCCGAAGGCCTTCGCGCTGTACATGTGGCCGGCCTCGTGCAATGCGACGGAGATACCGATGCCCAGCGCGAACAGCACTACCCCCAGCACGAACGTCACGCGTCACTCCTCACTTCGGACTCCGACCGGCCGGGCTAGTCGGCCGCCCAGCAGTTCCCTGGCTCTGCTCCGAGACCAGTCCTCGGCAGCCAGCACGTCATCCACCGTAGTCGGGTCGGCCCGCCACCCCTGCGCCTCACCCAGCACGGCCGCCACCGTGTCGACGATCTCACGGAAGGAGATGCGGCGCTCGAGGAAGGCGGCCACCACCTCCTCGTTGGCCGCGTTGAACACCGCGGGCACGCACCCACCGGCGGCACCCGCCTCCTTGGCCAGCTCGATGGCAGGGAACGTCTCGGTATCCACCGGTTCGAAGGTCCAGGTCGTCGGCTTGGCGAAGTCATAAGCCGGGGCCGCGTCGGCGACCCGGTCCGGCCAGCCCAGCGCTAGCGCGATCGGCAGTCGCATGTCCGGCGGGCTGGCCTGGGCGATCGTGGAACCATCGGTGAAGGTGACCATCGAGTGAATCACTGACTGCGGGTGCACCACGACGTCGATGCGATCGTAGGGAATGCCGAAGAGCAGGTGCGCCTCGATCAGTTCGAGACCCTTGTTCACCAGGGTGGCCGAGTTCACCGTCACCACCGGCCCCATCCGCCAGGTCGGGTGTGCCAGGGCCTGCTCAGCGGTGACTCCGTCGAGCTCGTCGCGGTGGCGCCCGCGGAAGGGCCCTCCGGATGCGGTGAGCACCAGCCGGGACACCTCCGCCCGGCTGCCGGCACGCAGGCATTGGGCCAGCGCCGAGTGCTCGGAGTCGACCGGCACGATCTGGCCGGGCGCGGCGGAGCGGGTGACCAGGGTGCCCCCAGCCACCAGGGACTCCTTGTTGGCCAGCGCCAGGACGGCGCCGCTGCGCAGCGCCGCGAGCGTCGGCGACAGGCCGCGGGAACCGGTCACTCCGTTGAGCACCACGTCAGCGGGCTCGGTCGTGACGAGCTGGGCCGCTGCCTCGGGACCGACCAGGATCCGGGGCATCCGGTAGCCGCCCCGGTCGTACCCGCATCGCTGCGCCTCGGCGAACAGCGCCAGCTGCAAATCCTGCGCCGCCCGGCCGCGGGCCACTGCCACAGCGGGTGCGCCGGTCGCCAGCACCTGCGCGGCCAGCGCCTCCGGGTTCGCACCTCCAGCGGCGAGCCCGACCACACGGAAACGATCAGGGTTGCGCTGGATCACGTCCAGTGCCTGGACACCGATCGACCCGGTGCTGCCGAGCAGCAGTACCGTGCGTGGCCGATCTGACAGGTCCATCTACGTCATTGTTCCCGATGGCAGCGCTGTTAAGCGTGCACGGTGGTGAGTCTGCGCTGGCCGGGCGGTGGTATGCGATGATGTTGGCGTGACCGTGACTGATCAGCACCCCGCCGACCAGGACTCGACCCACGGCGTGGCGCCAATCCCCGGCTTGGAGCCGGACGAAGAGCCGTCAGCCGCATGGGGCTGGCATGGCACTCCCCAGCGCGCCGGAAAGATCGCTGGTTGGTTCACCGCCTTCGCGCTGTTCGCGATGCTGATCGGGAACAACGAAGGTCACGTGAGTGACTTCTTCCTGGTCGCCCCCGGCATGATACTTGTGGTGATGCTGATCGCCAGTCACCTCAAGGCCCGCAAAGCCAAGCGGCGCTGAGGATCGGCGGGTGGCCGGCACCCGCGGCTCCCCAGCGGTCGAGCTGGAGGTCGGCCGGCGAACCGTCCGGATCACCAACCCGCATCGGGTGTACTTCCCCGCGCGGGGCGAGACGAAGATCGACCTGGTGCGTTACTACCTCGCGGTCGGCGACGGCATCGTGCGCGCCTTGCACCGACGTCCCTGCATGTTGCACCGGTTCCCCACCGGAGTCACCGGCCCCAGAGTGCACCAGAAGCGGCTGCCGGCCGGCGCCCCGCCCTGGGTGCAGACAGTGCGGGTGGACTTCCCGTCCGGGCGCTCCGCGGACGAGCTGTGCGTCACCGATCTCGCAGACGTGATCTGGGCGGTGCAGATGAGCACTGTGGAATTCCATCCGTGGAACACTCGGGCGACTGACGTGGAGCGCCCCGACGAGTGGCGCATCGATCTGGACCCGCAACCCGGCACCGGGTTCGTCCAGGCCCGCCAGGTGGCCGCGGTGGTGCAGGAGGTGCTGGCCGAACTCGGCGCGGTGGGCTGGCCGAAAACCTCGGGGGGCCGGGGCATGCACGTCTACGTGCGGATCGAGCCGCGCTGGAGCTTCACCGACGTGCGGCGCGCGGCCCACGCCTTCGCCCGTGAAGTGGAGCGGCGCGCACCGGAGCTGGTCACCACCGCGTGGTGGAAGCGAGATCGGATCGCCGCGGTCTTCGTCGACTGGAACCAGAACACCCGCGACCACACGATCCGCGGCGCCTACTCGGTGCGCGGGGTACCCGAGGCTGTGGTGTCCACCCCGCTGCGCTGGGACGAGGTGCCCGACGCGGAACCCGGTGACTTCACTCTGGCCACCGTGCCCGAGCGGTTCGCCCGCCTGGGCGACGTGCACGCCGGCATCGACGACACGGTGTTCTCGCTAGAACCGCTTCTCGAGTGGGCCGACCGCGACGAGCGCTAGACTGCGCGGTTTTCCCAGTGTGATCGGCTCTGCTGCTCCCGAACTCCACAGCAGAGCTGTCCGAGGGCGGTGAAACAGCTCTGCTGTGGAGTTCGGGAAGCTGAGAGCACCCAAACGGTCAGGCGCTGGTGAGGACGTCGGCGAGGTTGCAGCGGACAGGGCGCTCGAGCTGGTCGTAGGTGCAGGAACGCGGTTCGCGATCGGGGCGCCAGCGGACGAACTGGGTGGTGTGCCGGAACCGCACGCCTTCCATGTAGTCGTAGCGCACCTCCACAACACGCTCTGCGCGCAACGGTACGAACGACAGGTCCTTGCCGGCGTTCCACCGGCTGGTTTCGGACTTGCGCGGGGTGCGCTCCCCCTCCTCCTGCCGGGCCCAGGCCCATGGGTGATCGTCGAAATCGGTGACCAGAGGTTGCAGCTCGGTCAGCAGTTCCCGGCGCCGAGCCATCGGGAACGCCCCGACCACGCCCACCGACACGAGGACACCCCGGTCGTCATACAGGCCCAGCAGCAGCGAACCGATCGCGTCCGAGCCGGATTTGTGCAGCCGGTAGCCGGCGACGACACAGTCGGCGGTGCGCTCATGTTTGATCTTGGTCATCACCCGCTTGTCCGGCTGGTAACGCAAGTCGAGACCCTTGGCGATCAGCCCGTCCAGCCCGGCACCTTCGAACTGATCGAACCACCGGCGCGCGACGTCATGGTCCTGCGTCGCCGGTGTGACATACACCGGCGCGTCGGCGCGGGCGAGCGCCTCCTCCAGCGCCGCGCGTCGATGCGCGAGCGGTTCTTGGGTGAGGTCGTCGTCACCCAGCGCGAGCAAGTCAAAAGCGACGAAGCTCGCCGGGGTCTGTTCGGAAAGCAGCCTGACTCGGCTGGCGGCAGGGTGGATGCGCTGCTGCAACGCCTCGAAATCCAGGGTGTTGCGGTCCTGATCGGCGATGATGATCTCACCGTCGATCACCGCGCGGGACGGGAAGTTGGCACGCACCGCGACGACGATCTCGGGGAAGTATCGGGTCATCGGCCGCTCCTTGCGGCTGCCGACCTCGACCTCGTCACCGTCCCGAAAAATGATCGACCTGAAGCCGTCCCATTTCGGTTCATAGTGCTGGCCGGTGGGAATCGCGGCGGCAGGCTTGGCCAGCATCGGCGCGACAGGCGGCATGACGGGAAGGTCCACGGGCTCCAGTGTCCTCGCGCTCGCCGATCATGCGCCGCTGCCGGGTGCGAACGTCGGTAACGCCGAGTTCACGACATTGTCGGCTGGGATGCCGCGAGCTGGCCGCAGGCGGCGGCGATCTCGCGGCCGCGGGTGTCGCGGACGGTGCAGGCCACTCCGGCGGCCTGGACTCGCGCCACGAACTCCTCCTGCGCAGGGCGCGGGCTGGCATCCCATTCGCTGCCCGGGGTGGGGTTGAGCGGGATCAGGTTCACGTGCACCAGCGCGCCGAGGCGTTCGCGCAGTAGCCGACCGAGCAGGTCGGCCCGCCAGGGCTGGTCGTTGACGTCACGGATCAGCGCGTACTCGATGGACACCCGGCGTCCCGTGCTGTCGGCATAATGCCGCGCGGCATCGAGCACTTCGGCGACCTTCCACCGGCGGTTCACCGGGACCAACGTGTCCCTCAGGTCGTCATCCGGGGTGTGCAGCGACACCGCGAGGGTGACCTGCAATCCTTCGGCGGCCAACCGCCGTATCGCCGGCACCAGCCCCACCGTCGACACCGTCACCGACCGTTGCGACAGCCCCAGCCCGTCCGGGGCGGGGTCGGTGATCCGGCGGACGGCGGTGACCACCCGCTGGTAGTTGGCCAGCGGCTCGCCCATGCCCATGAACACCACGTTGGACAGCCGACCGGGGCCACCGGTCAGCTCACCGTCGCGCATCGCAGCTGCGGCGGCGCGGACCTGATCGACGATCTCCGAGGTAGACAGGTTGCGGGTCAGCCCAGCCTGCCCGGTAGCACAGAACGGGCACGCCATCCCGCAGCCCGCCTGGCTGGAGACACACACCGTGGCCCGGTCCGGGTAGCGCATCAGCACGCTCTCGGTCAGCGTCCCGTCCACCGCGCGCCACAGCGTCTTGCGGGTGGTGCCGCTGTCGCAGCAGACGTGCCGCACCGGGGTGGCCAGTTCCGGAAGCAACGCCGCAACAAGCCGGTCCCGTCGTGCCGCGGGCAGGTCGGTCATCGCAGCCGGGTCGGTGCTCAGCCGGGTGAAGTAGTGTCGGGCCAGTTGGTCGGCGCGAAATGCCGGCTCCCCCAGCTCAGTCACGACCGCGCGACGCTCATCACGGTCGAGGTCGGCGAGGTGCCGCGGCGGCATTCCGCGGCGCGGGGCCTCGAATACCAAGGGCAGCGCAGTCATCGCGCTTTCCAGTGTCCCACGGTGAGAACGGTGGGCTCGCGGCGCAGGTGCAGGCGGTAGCGGACGGGAACGGTCAATCCCGAGGTCTGGGCGATCGCCCGCGCCGCCACGTTCGGAGTGAACTCGATGCGCAATGCGTCCTCCAGGTCACCACGAGTGCGAAACCGCCAGATGGTGTCTACCCGCCGGCAGTCGAAGCCTTGGGCAGCAAAGAACGCCTCGACGGCGGCCGGTCGGTAGCGGGGCGCCGCCGCGCACAACCACTTGCCATAAGGGCCGTGGGTCCCGTCCAGGTCGATCACGACCGTGGTACCGCCCGGGCGCAGCACCCGGCGCGCCTCGGCCAGCCCGCGTTCGCAACCTGGGCCGAAGAAGTATGCGACGCGGGCGTGCACGAGATCGACGCTGGAGTCGGGCAACGGCAGCCGTTGAGCGCAGCCGACGAGTACCCGGACCTGTGCCAGGTCACCAACCCGTCGGCGGGCGCGAAGCACCAGCGGAGGGTGTGGCTCCACGCCGACTACGCTGCGAGCCCGTTCGGCGAACTGAGGCAGATGGAACCCGTCCCCGCAGCCGACATCGACGACGTCGGTGCCACTCCAGTCGATCTGATCGGCCAATGCCGCCCACAGCGCCCCGTCTGCGTCGACCGCCTGATTCTCCCGTTCGTAGACCTCAGGCCAGTTCCAGATGTTGGGGCTGGCCAGCACACCTGGATCGGTCACCGGTCTATTGTGCCCGGCCACCAAGCACCAGAGGCGAACTTGTACTGTCGTGCAGTGACCGAGGACACACCATTCTTTCCGGGACTCGTCTGCTGGATCGACGTATCAAGCATTGATCCGGCCCGCAGTCGCGACTTCTACGCTGGTTTGTTCGGCTGGACCTACGACATTGACCCAGATCCACGCGGCGGGAGTTACACCATTGCGCGGTGTGGCGGTCAACCGGTGGCTGGCCTGGCAGGCGTTCCGGTGGAGGCAGACCAACCGGTGGCCTGGCGGCTGTATCTAGCATGTGCCAACGTCATGCACACCGCCGACATGGTCACCCAGTGGGGTGGCCAGGTGCTCTATGGGCCCGTGGATGCGCCGGGACAAGGCAGCGTGCTCATCGGGGCGGATCCGACCGGCGGGGTGATCGGCTTCTGGGAGCCGGGTCCGCCGTGGATGTTTCATACCACCGACACCGGGTCGCTGATCTGGGCCGAGTTGAACACCTGGGATGGTCGGCTGGCCGACGAGTTCTACGCGAACCTGTTCGGCTACCAGCAGCATCAGATCGGTGACGGCCGCTATGTGGATTACACCACCTGGTCGCGGGGTGGGCCGACGATGCTGGCCAGGCTTCAGATGAACGAGGACTGGGCCCGCGAAGTCCCTGCGCACTGGATGCCGCACTTCGCGGTGGACCCGCAGATCGGCACCGACGGTGCGGTCAATCGGGTCCTCGACCTCGGCGGGCGGGTGGAGATTTATCCCTACGACACCGAGTTGGGTCGGATCGCGCGGGTCACCGACCCCTCGGGGGCTCACTTCGCGCTGATCGATCCCACCATGCGGGTCGTGCCGCCGCCGACCAGCATCGCCGACGAGTCCGGGTACCTCCACAACCACTAGGCTGGGACGAGCAGGCTTAGCAGTAGCCATGCCACGACCGCCGAGGGCAGCAGTGAGTCGAGGCGGTCCATCAATCCGCCGTGGCCGGGCAGGATGGTCCCCATATCTTTGACGCCCAGATCGCGCTTGATCAGTGATTCGATCAGATCCCCTCCGGTGGCGGTGAGCACGATCGCCGCCCCGAACAACACCCCGACCCAGGGCTGCCCGTCCAACAGGAAGGTCACCGACAACGCACCTGCCGCAGTCCCGACCAGCAGGGATCCGATGAAACCCTCCCAGGACTTCTTCGGACTGATCAACGGCGCCATCAGGTGCCGGCCGCCTAGGACGCCGGTGGCGTAGCCGCCAACGTCCGAGCCCACCGCGGCGAGCATCAAGCACAGCACCCGCGCCGCTCCGTCAGCGGGTATTACCAGCAACGTTGCGAATGCGGCGAAGCCCGCCACGTAAGCGACGCTGAAGACCGAGGCGCTGACGTCGCGGACATATCCCGCCGCACCACGGGGAAAGCGCCACACCAGGCAAGCCAGCGCCGTGATCACGAATGCGAGGAGTATCCCGTCGCGGCCGAACGGCCAGGCCAGCCACACCATCGCTTGACCACCGAGCAGTACCGGTGGCAATGAGACCGCGATACCCCCGCGGCGCATGGCTCCGGCCAGCTCCCAGCTGGATATCGCCACAGCCGCGGCGACGATCCCGATGAACACATGTCGCACCGTGAACAACGCGACCAGGATTCCCGAAAACAGCAACACCCCGACGGCGATGGCAGCCCACAGGTTCCGGCCCGCCCGGGAAGCACCGAGACGCTGCGCTGGGTGCGCGGCGGACGTGGGTTGCTCGGGCGAACCGTCGGCAGCCACTCAGACCTCGAGCAGTTCAGATTCCTTGTGCTTGACAAGCTCGTCGATCTGCCCCACGTACCGGTGCGTGAAGGCCTCGAGTTCCTTCTCTGCCCGTGCCACGTCGTCCTCACCCGCCTCGCCGTCACGACCGATACGGATGAGCTGTTCCTTGGCCTTGCGGCGGATGTTGCGAACGGACACCTTGGCGTCTTCGCCCTTAGAATGCGCCACCTTGACCAGGTCCCGGCGGCGTTCCTGAGACAACTGCGGGATGAGCACCCGGATGATCATTCCGTCATTGGTGGGATTGACGCCCAGGTCGGAGTCCCGGATCGCCTTCTCCATCGGCCGCAGCTGGCTCGGATCGTAGGGCTTGATCACGGCCATCCGAGCCTCGGGAACCGAGACGCTAGCCAGTTGGATCAAGGGCGTGGCCGAGCCGTAGTAGTCTACGACGATCTTGGAGAACATCATGGGGCTGGCCCGACCGGTACGTACTGTGGCGAGATCCTCCTTGGCCACTGATACGGCCTTCTCCATCTTCTCCTCGGCGTCGAAGAGGGTGTCGTCGATCACGACTGCTCCTTGTGAACTAGCGTTATGCCGCAGAGCTGACCAGGGTCCCGATGGGCTCGCCACGTACTGCCCGGGCGATGTTGCCTTCGGTGAGCAGATTGAACACGATAATCGGGAGCTTGTTGTCCATGCACAGGCTGAATGCGGTCGCATCCGCGACTTTGAGGCCGCGTTCAAGTACCTCGCGATGGGTGATGTGGGTGAACATCGTAGCCGAAGGATCGATCTTCGGGTCTGCGGTGTACACCCCGTCGACCGCCTTGCCCATCAGTAGAACTTCGCAACAGATTTCCAGCGCTCGCTGAGCACCGGTGGTGTCGGTGGAGAAGTAGGGCATCCCCACGCCGGCCCCGAAGATCACCACCCGGCCCTTCTCAAGGTGCCTGATCGCTCGGCGCGGAATGTATGGCTCGGCGACCTGACCCATCGTGATGGCTGTCTGCACCCGGGTGTCGATCTTATGCACACGTTCCAGAAAGTCCTGCAGGGCAAGGCAGTTCATCACCGTGCCGAGCATTCCCATGTAGTCAGCGCGGGACCGTTCCATCCCGCCCTGCTGGAGTTCTTCGCCACGGAAGAAGTTTCCCCCACCGATCACCACCGCCATCTGCACCCCGCTGGCGACCACGTCGGCGATCTGCCGCGCGACAGCCTTGACTACCTCCGGGTCTACCCCGACTCCACCGCCGCCGAACATCTCGCCGCCGAGCTTGAGTAGCACTCTGCGGTATTCGGGAGCCACCAGCCGGTCGACCATCGGTGTCAGGCCTGGCCGACCTCGAAGCGGGCGAAGCGCCGCACAACCATGCCGGCCTCGTCCAGCAACGCCTTGACGGTCTTCTTGGATTCCTGCACGGAAGACTGCTCCAGCAACACGGCGTCTTTGAAGAAACCGTTGAGACGGCCTTCGACGATCTTCGGCAGCGCCTGCTCCGGCTTGCCTTCCTGGCGAGCGGTCTCCTCGGCGATGCGCCGTTCGTCGGCCAGCACGTCGACCGGCACCTCGCCACGAGTGACATAGCGCGGCTTCATCGCGGCGACCTGCATCGCCACTGCTCGAGCCGTCTCCGCTGATCCGCCGTCATACTCGACGAGCACGCCCACCGCGGGCGGCAGGTCGGAAGCACGGCGGTGCAGGTAGGTGGCCACCTCGCCGTCGAAAGACACTACCCGGCGCAACTGCAGCTTCTCACCGATCTTGGCCGAGACGTCCTGCACCGCGTCGTCGACCGTGCCACCGTTGAGCTGCGCCCGCGCGAGCGTCTCGGCGTCGGCTGGTCGGACCCGGATCGCCTCAGCAATGATCTTGCTGGCGAGCTCCTGGAAGTCGGCGCCTTTGGCCACGAAGTCGGTCTCGCAGTTGAGCTCGATCATCACGCCACCCTCGGCCGCCACCAGGCCATTGGCAGTGGTGCGCTCAGCACGTTTGCCGACGTCCTTGGCGCCCTTGATCCGCAGCAGCTCAACCGCACGGTCGAAGTCGCCGCCGGATTCTTCCAGGGCCTTCTTGCAATCCATCATCCCGGAACCAGTCAGGTCCCGGATCCGCTTCACATCGGCGGCAGAGTAGTTCGCCATCGTGACTTACCGTCCTGGAGATTTCGTTATCGGATCAAAGCAGATCGGGCAGCCGACCTCTTAGGACTGCGACACGCCGTTGTTGGCGGCCATAGGTTCCGCCGGCGACGGCTCGGCTTCCTGTTCGCCAACGTTGGTCGAGGCGGGGGTGATAGAGGCAGGGGTGATAGAAACAGGGCTGCCGGCGACAGGGCTGCCGGGCACGAGGGCACTCGAGACCATCAGCTCCTGCTCCCATTCCGCCAGCGGCTCGTGAACAGTGGCCCCGACCTCGGGCTTGTCCGAGCCATCGGCTCCGGCAGACCGTCCGCCCCGCGACATCAAGCCGTCGGCGGTGGCGTCGGCCACCACCCGAGTGAGCAGCGCCGCGGAGCGGATCGCATCGTCGTTGCCCGGGATGGGGTAGTCGACCTCGTCGGGATCGCAGTTGGTATCCAGGATGGCCACCACCGGAATGCCCAGCTTGCGGGCCTCGCCGACAGCGATCTGCTCCTTTTTGGTGTCGACGATCCACACCGCGCTGGGCACCCGCTGCATGTCCCGGATCCCACCCAGCGTCTTCTCCAGCTTGTCCTTCTCCCGGGTGCGCATCAGGATCTCTTTCTTGGTCAGTCCGGAGAAACCACCGGTCTGTTCCATGGATTCGAGTTCCTTGAGGCGCTGTAGGCGCTTGTGCACGGTGGAGAAGTTCGTGAGCATGCCGCCCAACCAGCGGTGGTTCACGAAGGGCATGCCGACTCGCTGCGCGTGATGCGAGATCGCTTCCTGGGCCTGCTTCTTGGTGCCGATGAACAGGATTGAACCGCCGTGAGCCACGGTCTGCTTGATGAACTCGTAGGCTCGGTCGATGTAGGTCAACGTCTGCTGCAGGTCGATGATGTAGATGCCGTTGCGCTCGGTGAAGATGTAGCGTTTCATCTTCGGGTTCCAGCGGCGGGTCTGATGCCCAAAATGCACGCCGGAGTCGAGCAGCTGCTTCATGGTGACGACGGCCATAGCCGGTGCACACCTCAATGTGTCAGGCGCGTTGGCTTGCGCCAGCGCGCTCATGCGGTTGTCACGGCGGGCCGGGTTGGACCGCCGTCCTGGCGCCAGGCCAGCGGCCGGACCCCGTGCGATCAAGACCGCGACGAGGACCGCCGGACGCTGAGGCCCCGGTAGGGCGCAGCGCTGGCGCGCGAAGTCGACCCGCATGCGAGTCGCGTGTTCAGTGTACGACCTGCCAAGGTCGGACCGCAGTCCAGGTGGTCGCACAGTCCACAGTTGTCCACAGTGCCCGCTTCATCCCCAACCACCGGCCTGGTAGCTGGGCAGCCGGCCGCAACGCGGTGACGCTGTCGGTGTGTCCCGCAACCTTGTCGCCACCGTGGTCATCGCGGTTACCTGCGGTGCGCCGGTGGGGCTGTCCCACCTAGCCAGGTGGCCTGATCATGCAGTCCCGACCACGTCCCTGACCGCTGTGGTGCACCAAGCCGGAGCTGATGACATCGGCGACGAACCCGGGCACCGGTTTGGCTGGCCACTTTCCGGTTCCCCGACCGTGGTCCGGGCTTTCCACCCGCCGGCGGTGCGGTACGGGCCGGGACATCGAGGCGTTGACCTCGCGTCGGCGGCGGGAGCTGCGGTGCTCGCCGCTGGCGCCGGCACTGTGGTATTCGCCGGCATCGTGGCCGGCCGCGGTGTGGTGTCGGTGGACCATCCAGGGGGACTGCGCACGACATATGAGCCGGTGTCCCCCACCGTCACCGCTGGCGATCGGGTGGTCAGGGGTCAGCGGATCGGCACTGTGCAGCCCGGCCACTTGGGCTGCCCCGCCATCGCCTGCCTGCACTGGGGCGTCCTGCGCCGCCTGTCGGAAGGCGCAGCGCCGGATACAGAACAAGACACGCAATATCTGGACCCACTGCGGCTGCTCGCCGGCACCCGGGTGCGCCTGCTGCCCATCGATGACCAGGGGGATCAGCGATGATGTCGGGTGCGCAGCTGCCTCAACCAGCGGACGCTTCCAGTAGCTTGCTCCGGAGCCGGAGGACCGCCCTGGTGTGCAGCTGGCATACCCGTGATTCCGTGACGCCGAGCACTCGGCCGATTTCGGCGAGGGTGAGGTTCTCGAAGTAATAGAGCGAGACCACTACTCGATCCCGGTCGGTAAGCTGCGAGACCGCCTCAGCAAGCAGGCGCCTGCTCTCCACGGAATCGAGCACAGCGCCCGGCTCCTGCGCGGTGTCGTCAGGCAGCGTCTCGGCGATCGACGTGCCGCCGCGACCCACCGCCATGAGTTCATCCAGCGCGATCACACTGGTGAGCTGTAGCTGGGCATAGAGCTCGCGCAGATCGGCGACACTGATACCGAGCTCCACCGCCACTTCCGCGTCGGTAGCCGAACGCTGCAACCGGCTCTCCAAGCGTTCCAGCGCGCGCTCCACCTCACGGGCCCGGCTACGCACCGAGCGGGGCACCCAATCCTGGGCGCGCAGCTCGTCGAGGATCGCGCCCCGGATCCGCTGCATCGCGTAGGTCTCGAATTTCAATCCGCGCTCGGGCTCGAACCGGCTGATGGCGTCCCAGAGACCGAATACGCCCGACTGCACCAGGTCCGCGATGTCGACATGGGCGGGTAGCCCGGTGCCAACCCGGCCAGCCACGTACTTGACCAATGGCGCATAGTGCAGGAGCAGGCGGTCACGCAGAGTCGCGTCGCGATGCTGCCCGTACGCCTGCCACAACGCCACGATGCCGGCGTCTACGTCCCCGATCCTGCCGCCCGCAGTCCCGCTACCGGCCGTGAAGCCGGCAGTGGATACCGCGGTCAGGACGCGGTCACGACCCCCTGGGGACTCAGGAACGGGGGTGGCTCCGGTCATGGATCGCCTTCAGCCTCTCGACAGTCACATGGGTGTAGAGCTGCGTGGTGGCGAGCGTAGCGTGACCGAGTAACTCCTGAACGGCGCGCAGATCTGCGCCGCCCTCCAGCAGATGGGTCGCGGCGCTGTGCCGCAGGCCATGCGGACCCATATCCGGCGCATCCCGCACCGCAGCGACTACGTCATGCACGACGGTACGGATAATCCGCTGATCGACTCGACCCCCGCGCGCTCCGAGGAACAGCGCCGCTGCTGAATGCGGTTGCGCGAGTGCCGGGCGCCCTCGCTCGAGCCAGCGCAGCACCGCGCGTTGCGCGGGCAGCCCATAGGGCACTGCGCGTTCCTTGGCGCCCTTGCCGAGTACCCGGACCAGACGCCGCTGCGGGTCGATATCGCCAAGGTCAAGACCGCACAGCTCAGCGACGCGAATCCCGGTCGCGTACAACAGCTCCGTCACGGCATGGTCTCGCAAGGCGATCGGATCCTCCTCGGCGGCGCCGCGTTGCGCAGCGTCCAGTGCGGCGGCAGCCTGTTGCGGATGCAGCACCGCGGGCAAGGCTCGCTGCGGGCGCGGCGCGACCAGTCGCCACCCCGGGTCGTTGTCCAGCACACCAGCGCGAGTAGCCCAGGCAGTGAACGCCCGGACCGCTGCCACCCGCCGGGCCAGCGTGCTGCGCCGATGACCTTTGCGGTGCTGTGTGCCCAACCAGCCGCGTAGCAACGCAAGGTCCAACGCCGCGAGATCATCGCAACCCGAATCGACCAGATACTGCAGCAACGCGGTGACATCACCGCGGTAGGCGCGCACCGTATGCGGCGACATCCCGCGCACTGAGCGCAGATGGGCCGCGAAGCACTCCCGATGCGCGGTCAACGCGTCCGGTAGCGAGTCCGACGCTGGAAGGTCCTCGCTCATCCGCCGGACGCTGCGCTGCCGCCGGCGCCACGTCAAGCACCGCCACGCCCGCATTCATGGAGCACCGTCGGGCACCACCCGGTGCCAGCCACTCGTTCCGCATCCCACGAGACCCTGCAGCTCCAGCAACGGCAGGGCGGAGCGCACCCGGTGCAGCGGCACCCCGGACTCGCGTACCAGCTGCTCAGGATGCCTGGGGGCCCGCGCCGGCAACGCCTCGTACACCGCCAGCAGTTCCGGGTTCAGCCCGTCGGTGCGCCGGCGCGGGACGCTCAATAGCGGTGCGAGGTCCGCACCGATCCGCCCTACCGCTTCCACCACCTCTGCCGCCCGAGTGACCAACACCGCCTGCTCCTCACGTACCAGCAGGTGGCAGCCGACCGACAAGGCCGACGTGACCGGGCCCGGCACCGCCATCACAACCCGGCCGAGCGCGGCAGCGGCGGCTGCGGTGCGCCGAGCGCCGCTGCGCACACCGGCCTCCACGACCACGGTGCCGGCCGCGAACGCGGCGATCAGACGGTTACGGACCAGGAAGCGGTGTCGCGCGGGCCAACCGCCCGGTGGATACTCGCTGATCACCGCACCCCTGCCAGCGATCCGGTCGAGCAGTCTCCGGTGACCTGCCGGGTAGGCCCGGTCCAGGCCACAGGCCTGCACCGCAACAGTGCTGCCCTCAGCGGCCAGCGCGCCCCGGTGCGCGGCACCGTCAATGCCGAACGCAGCGCCGGAGATTACCGCAAAACCGCCTTCGGCGAGTTCGTAGCCGAACTCGGCCGCGACGTGCTCCCCGTATCCGGTCGCGGCCCTGGCCCCTACCACCGCCACCGCCCGCTCGGCGAGCTCGTCGAGACGGCCGGCTCCCCGCACCCAGAGCGCCACCGGGGCCCGCCAGCGATCGTCAGCCTGCGCGCCGGGTGTGGTGAAGCAGGTGAACGCCTCGGCGGGCCACTCGGCGTCCTCGGGAATGACCAACCTTCCGCCCAGCGTGGCGACGGCGGCGAGGTCGGTTTCGGCCCGATCGTCTGCTCGGCGGGCTGCCGCCTCCGCGGCCACTCGGGCGGATATCTGTCCCGCGGTCACCAACTGGGCCGCCCGCACCGGACCTGCATCGCTGATCAGCTCGCAAAGCGCGGGGGCCGGCGGCTCGGCGACCCGGCTGAGGTAGGCACGCGCCCGCCGCAGCTCCCGCTGGCCCGGTGTCATGCCGCCCGCCGATCTCGCAGCCCCATCGCGGCGCTCACGTCCTCGAGCAACGGACGGTCCCGCCCGGCCAGGTCAGCCACCGTCCACGCCAACCGCAGAGTGCGGTCCGCTCCTCTCGCTGTGACCATTCCGCGATGTAGCGCTGCCGCGATCGGTTCGGTCACCGCCCGCGGCAGCCGGAACCGCCGGCGAAGCACCGGACCGGGCACCTCGGCATTGGTGCTCCAGCCGGTGCCCGCCCACCGCGCCCGAGCTGCTTCACGGGCCCTGAGCACCCGTGCGCGCACGATCGCGGTGCTCTCCGGCTCGGCGTCGGACTCACCCATGTCCTTGACCGGACGCATCGCCACCCGCAGGTCCACCCGGTCGAGCAGCGGCCCGGACAGTCGACCCAGGTACCGCCTGCGCGCCGACGGGGCGCACGTGCAGTCTCGCTCGTCGGGCGGAGCGCACGGGCACGGATTAGCCGCCAGCACAAGCAGACACCGCGCCGGGTATCGCACTGCCCCATCCCGGCGGGCCAACCGGATCTCGCCATCCTCCAGCGGCGTGCGCAGCGCCTCCAGCGATCGCGGTCCGAACTCCGCGACCTCGTCGAGGAATAGCACCCCACGGTGCGCGCGGCTCACCGCGCCCGGCTTGGCCAGCCCGGAGCCACCCCCGACCAACGCGGCCACCGAGCTGGTGTGGTGTGGCGCAACGAAAGGGGGAAGCGTGATCAGCGGCGTCTCCGGTGACAGGAGGCCGGCCACCGAGTGCACTGCGGTCACCTCGAGTGCCTCCTGATCGGTCAGCGCCGGCAGCAGTCCCACCATCCGCTGCGCCAACATGGTCTTGCCCGTACCCGGCGGCCCGGTGAGGAACAGATGGTGGCCCCCTGCAGCGGCGACCTCCACCGCCCAGCGAGCGTCTCCTTGTGCTAGCACGTCGCGGAGATCGGGGACCGCCGCCGACCGTGCCGGGCGCGGCGGGCCCGGGCAGGTCAGCCCGACGGTGGGGTTGCGCAACCAGCTGAGCACCTCCTTGAGGCACGTCGCGCCGCGCACCCAGATCCCGTCCACCAGAGATGCCTCGGCGAGCGAGGCGGTCGGTACCACTACCTGACCGATGCCGACCTGACGCGCCGCAAGCACTGCGGGCAGCACCCCGCGTACCGGGCGCAGCCGGCCGTCGAGGGCCAGTTCCCCGATCAACACCAACCCGCACAGCCGCTCGCCGGGAATCCGACGGTCAGCGGCCAGCAAGGCGCACGCCAGTGCGACAGCGCAGATTACGGTTAGACATGTATAGATCGACCGCATAAGTCGGCCCCGCACACCGCTTCAGACGGTGATACGGGGCCTAGATCGGACAGTGGAGGTCCGACCATGAGCACAGATCTTGCCACCGATCGCAGGCGAGCAGCACTAGCGAACCTCATCGAGGCCCACGTCAAAGACGCCCCCAAGCAACGCCTGTCCGCCGCCTCGACCGCGCTGGCCCTCGGTGCGACCTACGACCAGGTGCAGGCTGCGATGGGCGGAATGACACTCGACGCCGCGTTCATGCGCTACGTGCGGAGCCTGTGATGAACGCCCCCGCCGCTGTAGCCCCGACTCGTGCCACCTACGCCCGCATCGACGTGTCCTACGAGGTGGCCGTGGCTCGCCGCGCCGAGCTCGACCGGATCGACACCGCCCGCGCCGCCCTGGCAGCCGGTGTCACGTGGGATGAGCTGGACACCGCTGTGGGTGGCCTCGAAATCGTCGACGTACTCGCGATCTTCGACGGGGAGCCACTGTGGCCGCCCACTTCAACAAACAGGAGGAGTCATGGCTAAAGGAACCCCAAGCAGATGCCCCGACTGCGGGTGCGTCGCTTGGCATTGCCTGAAATCCGGCACGCAAATCAACACACCCCAGGAGGCGTATGTGTGCGCGACCGGCTGTGGGTGTGAGCGTCTGGCCGACGAGATGCCAGTACCCGCTGGTTTCAAGCGGGTCGATCACGCATGGGATTACGCGTAGGAGCTCGCGATGATCACTCCCACCTCCCCGGCCCACACAGCTGTGCGGGTCACCACCGTGACCGCTGTTGTCGTCGTGGCCGCCGTCGCCGCTGTCGTGAGCTACAGCCATATGACGGAGTTGGCGCACCGCGCAGGGGAGCAGTGGCGGTCCTGGCTGATCCCGATCAGCGTCGACGGGCTGATCGTGGCCGCGTCGATGGTGCTGCTCACCCGGCACCGCGCCGGGCAGCCCGGCGGCCCGCTGGCGTGGGGATCGCTGGGTGTCGGCGTGATCGCTAGTCTCGCCGCGAACATGGCCGACGCCCGGCCGGAGGTGACCTCCGTGCTGGTGGCGGGGTGGGCTCCGGTGGCGTTCGCCGCAGCGTTCCACCTACTACTCCAGCAGCGCCGGGCCGAACGTGCTACCGCCCCGCTGGGCCATTCTGGTAACCCAGCGGGGCGCCCGGACAAAGTACTACCGGGCACCGACGGCCGCAGCGATTCGAGCTCGCCGTCGCTGCCCGGCCCCATCGACGTCGAGCCGGTCCATCCTCTTTCACCGGGTTCCGGGGTGGATCGGCGAAGCGCGGACCGCGTTGTGGTGGCCGGTCCGCTGCCTGTCCCGGTCCGGCCGGAAGTTCTGGTCCGGCCGACCGGGGCGGCGCAAACCAAACCTGCCCGCAAACGGCCCGCCCGCACCGGCTCGGGCAGCAAGCGGGCAGGTGCCACGGGCAGGTCCGATGAGGAGCTCGTGCAGGCGGCCCGCGAGCTGTCTGCCCACACTGACGGGCCGCTGACTCAGTACGCGATCAGGCAGGCGTTCGGGCTGGGCAGCACGCGAGCTGCCCGGGTGCTTGACCTGCTCGAACAGGTCCCGGCCGGTGCGCCGGGCAGCAACGGGCAGGCACGAGTGAGGGAGTCGAACTGATGGGCATGTTGTTTTGGCCGACGGTGATTGTCGTGCTGATCGCCGGGCTGTGCGCGGGCTGGGCGGTGCACCGCGACCACGACGCCCGGTACATCGAGCGGCGTGCCCGGTGGATCGCCCGCAATGAGTTGACGCCGCCCGCGCCCGCGCGCGGTGAGGTGATCGAGGCGGAGCTGCTGTACGCGCCGTCGGTCCGACTAGACCGACCGGAGGTGACCCGATGAGCCCGAAACGCAAACCCATCCCGAAGGGCAAGATCCTGAAAGAGCGGGCCCGTCGCCTGGCCGTCGACCTGTGGCGGGACCTGCGGGGCAAGCCGAAGTCGCGCGGGAAAGGCGGCGCGAAGCGCAACCCGTGGCAGCTGTGCGTGGTGTGCCACCACCGGACGCCGCCGCACGCGATGTCGTGCGGGAAGCCAACCCATGTCGGGATGTGCTTCGGCTGCTGCGGATTCCCCCACGACGACGAAGACGACGACGAAACCCCAGAGCAGGCCCCGGTCCGGAACAAAGACGACGAGGATGAAGGGGACGAAGCACAATGACCACCATCACCGATAAGCCGACCGCCGTACCGCCGCCCACCGAGCCCCCATCGGGGGGCAAGCGGGAGCTGCGGCCCATCCTCGCGTCGTGGCTGAAGGACTCCGGGGAGTTCACGGAGAAGGTCACCGACACCAGCAAGCGGGCTGTGCACACCACTGCGTGGCACGTCCTGCACTCCCCGCTGCACTTCCTGCGTGCGGTCCGCTACGCGCCCGTTGGGTTGTGGCGGGTTACCAGCAAGGCGTGGGGCTGGATTAACCACTCTGAGGTCCGGCCGATGCAGCGGACGCACGCGCTGGCGAACAACTCCGCTGAGTGGCACAAATTGGAAAAAGAGCGCAAGGAAAGGGTTCACCGTCGGTGGATCTTCGCGATGTGGATTGTCGCGGTTTCGCTGGTCATCGGGGCGCTGTGGTGGTGGCTGATGCCCCGCTGGGAGCTCACGTCGTGGCCGGTCGTGTGGGTGCTGACGCCTTACTGGACGCTGGCGCTGCTCGGCTTCGCCGCTGTGTGGCCGCTGGGCTACTACGGTCGTCCGGTCGACGCCCCCTTGATCAAGCGGGCTACTGACACGAGCGGCAACCCGCCACTGCGGTCGGAGACCGTGGTGAATGCGCTGGTCAGCCTGCGGATTCCCGGGATGACGAAGCCCGACGACATCCGGCTGCTGCACGACGTCTCCGGTCCCTCCTCGGGTTACCTGTTCGAGATGGAGCTTCCCCCCGGCGTGACCGCTGAGGCTGTGATGGAGAAGCGGCCCGAGATGTCCGCCGCACTGCGCCACCCGCTGGGCTGCGTGTGGCCCTCGGTCGGCAAGCGCCACCAGGGGCATCTCGTGCTGTTCGTGTCGCACGAGGACATGAACTCGGTGCGGCAGAAGCCGTGGCCGCTGCTCAAGATCGGCACGGTGGACGTGTTCAGTCCGCAGCCGCTGTTCACTGACCAGCGGAACCGCTGGGTTAACCTCACGCTGGCCTACACGTCCGGCGTGATCGGCGCTGTGCCCCGCATGGGCAAGACCTTCATCCTGCGGGAGTTGCTGCTGGTGGCGGCTCTCGACCCCCGGTGCAAGATCTACGCCTTCGATCTGAAGGGCACTGGTGACTTGTCTCCGGTTCGGACAGTGGCTCACCGTTACGAGTGCACGGCCCGGCCCGAGAAGATCGCCGATCTGCTCCCGATCTTCGACGAACTCCAGAAGGAGATGTACCGCCGGGCGGAAGTGATCGAGAAGCTGCCCTATGAGGTGTGCCCGGAGAATAAGGTCACTCCCGCGCTGGCGTCTCGGCGGGATCTGAAATTAGAGCCGATCCTGATCGGCGTCGACGAGTGCCACGAGCTGTTCGAGCACGAGGACGCAGCGGTCAGGAACCAGTTCATCAAGATCTGCACGGACTTGGTCAAGCGCGGCCCGGCACTGGGGATCATGCTTTACCTGGCCACGCAGAAGCCGAGCGCGGCGTCGATCCCTACCGCTATCGCGGACAACGCGGTCATCCGGGTTTGCCTAAAGGTGCACAATCAGGTCTCGAACGACCAGGTGCTCGGCACGGGGTCCAGCAAGATGGGCCTAAAGGCGCAGTTGTTCGCCTTCGCCGACAAGGGGATCGCGTACCTCAAGGGCGAAGGCGCCGACGCTCAGATCGTGCGCTCTGTATTCGGCTTGGACGCCCCAGCGTCCGAGAAAGTGGCGGCGCGCGCCTACGCAGAGCGTGAGCTGCAAGGGCGCCTGACTGGTGATGCCGCCGGTGAGGAGATGGAGCAGGAGGTAGCCCAGGTCGTGCTACTGGACGACATCAAGCGGGTGTTCGGCGCGGCTGCCGTGATGGACGTCAACAGCATCGCCGCAGGTTTGGCGGAGTTGCGCCCGGAGCTGCACGGTGGGTTGGACAGCAAGACGTTGCCTCCGCAGCTGCGTCGCATGGAGGTCAAGGTCGAGAAGATCCACGTCCCCGCTCTGGGGAAGTCGGCTCTGGCGGTTCGGCGCGAGTGGCTGAACGTCTCGACTACCCGTCTGGTGGGCGGCGAGGAGCCCGGCGACAACGTCGTTTCCCTCACCAAGCGCCGGTGAGACCTCACCGGCCGGTGAGGTGCCCGGTAAGACGCTGACCTGCGCGTTTGCCTAAACCTCACCGAGATTGCCCGACCAGCCCGGAACCCTAAAAGCCCAGGTCGCCCTGCGGCGGGGGGTCCGGGCTGGTCTCGGTAAGAGATCAACTTTTCTTGACTCATGGGCGCCGACGGCGTGCGAGGAGCCGCGTGACGCCGAAGCCGCTGCCGCCCCCGGTGAGGAGTGCGCCGACGCCGACGGGACCGAGGTAGATCGCAACCAGTGCAACGACTGCGACGACCGCCGCGATCGGGAAACAGAGGAGCAGTATCAGTCTCAGCGTGATGCCCCAGCCAGCCAGGATCGCGAGCAGCACCCCCCAACCGTGCGGTGGCTCGTCCTTGGGCGGGCAGGGGCCTACAATCGAATCAGTCATTGTTCTCTTCCCTTGAGCGGGTTGGGGTTCGGTGGCGTAGGGGCGGCTTCCGTACCAGCGGGGCCGCCCCGCTTCATGCGAGGTCTCGGCGAGGGTTAGCCCTTGACCCTCCTCGCTGCGGCATCGGCCGCCTTGTCCTTGAGCCCGCGACGCAGGCGCAGCACTAATATTCCACGAAGCAAGCTCAGTGCGTGGGACAGTCGCGTGTCGTCGGGTACGTCCAGCAGCTCGGCACGGAACTCTTCGAGGTACCGAGCACAATCCGACGGCGCCAGTAGCCGCGCAGCGATTGCCAACAGGAAGCCCGCTAACCGCGCCTGCTCTAACCCCTCGGGTTCCTTGAGCTGCTCCGTTCGCGAGCGCTCTGCGAGATGCTCCGCTATCTGGAGCTTCTCCACCTGCGTGGCCTCGCGCAGGAAACCCTCTATCGGCTGAGCCTTTTCGAACAACGCGTCAAACTGCGCGTCAAGCAGCTCACGCACCTCGCGCGGCTCATGCAAGTCACGCAACGCATACGCTGGTATCCTCCCCGTTTCCCCTACCTCCTTTTCGAGCGAGGTTTCCCCACATGCGCCGTTTAACTGTTTACGTTCGGAGGTCATGCCGCGCCCCCAGACAGTCGAGGCCGTACGCCCGCTGCGAGGCGCCACGCCGCGCCCCCGGCAAGTGCTGGGCGAAGCCGAGCCTCCTGCCGCTGTGGCTTTCGCACTCTTGCAAGCGCCTCGCGGGCGAACTCAGCTCCGTCGGGAGTGAGCCGGTAGTACCGCCGTCTGGGTCGCCCCTCGTCTGAGGGGTCGATCTCCTCGAAGCGGCTCTCTAGCCAGCCGAGCTTCTCGAATCTGTAGAGGATCGGGTGCACGCTGCCAGGTGCAAGCTGGACTGCCTTGCAGATCTCCAGGCCGTACTTCTCAGCCGCCGGGTCTTCGAGCAGTTCGCGCAGAACCCGCTGCGTCGGCTCTGTCATCCGTGGGTACTTCATGGCGTCAACTCTAACTAGCCCTAGTTAGAGTTGGCAACTCGGGTTCGCGGCGCGGCGCTCCCCACGTCGTCAGCCCGGGGGTGGAAGATTCAACAGTGGGTGAAATACAGGGCGGCAAGCGGATCTTCTTCTGGTCCGCCGACTCCAGCGGCTGCGCCTACTACCGGTGCGAACTCCCCGCAGTTGAACTGTCCCGCCACGGGCACGAGACGCACGTTGCGGACGTTATGCCCGAAGACTGGATGGGCACCGCTGACGTGATCGTGGGCCAGCGCGTGTGCAACCCCGGCCCGACGTGGCGCTGGCAGCAGCTCGCCCGCGAAGGCCGCATCAAGCTGGCCTACGAAGTCGATGACGACCTGCTCGACATCGACCCGTCGAACGGACCGGCGTGGGACTTTTTCAGCCGCCCGGAGATCCGCGCCAACGTGATCCGCAATATCGAAGTCGCCGACCTCGTGACCGTGTCCACGGAACCGCTGGCTGAGGTGGTCGGCCGGTGGAACCGAAATGTGGCTGTGGTGCCGAACTGCGTACCGGCGTCGCTGTTGGACGCCCCGCACGCCGACGGGCCGAAGGGGCTCACCCTCGGGTGGTCCGGCGGAATGTCGCACAAGCTGGATCTCGCCGAAGCGCGCGACCCGGTGCGCCAGTTCCTGCGGCGGTACCCCGATGCGGGGTTGCACATCATGGGGCACGTTGATGAGGACTTCTGCAAGGCGATGCCTCGCGAGCGGATTCGGCACACGAAGTGGATCGAGTCCGTGCCCGGCTTCCACAATGCGATCGACTTCACGATCTCCCTAGCTCCCTTGCGACCGTCGCGGTTTAACGCCAGCAAAAGCGACATACGCTTGCTTGAGGCGGCAGCCTTGGGTATCCCGGTGGTCGCGTCGGACTTCGGCCCGTACTCCGCGTTTGTGCGAGACGGCGAAACGGGCCTGCTGGCCAGCCGTAGCCACGAGTGGGGCAGGCACCTTCGTGCCCTGGCCGCCGATGAAGCGATGCGTACAGAAATGGGGGCTAAGGCGCAATCTCTCGCGGCCGAACGCACGATCGAACACCGAGTCCATCTCTGGGAGGCGGCGCTGTGCGGCCTGTAACGATCAACATCGAGGCGGGAGGCCGGTTCGGCCGCGTCACCGTCATCGACTCGAATGTTCGAATGCCCCTCACGGAAGCGCGGCGTCGTGACGGCTCGATTCGAGGCCCGCGCGGCGCCGATGTTCGCTGCGACTGCGGAGCTGTCTTCCGGGTGGCCCTGGGGAATCTCGCCTCCGGCAACACGACGTCGTGCGGGTGCCTCCAGCGGGAACGGGTAGTCGAGACGGGGCACCGCAACACCACGCACGGGGTGACCAGCCACCCGCACTACCAACGGTGGTCGAACATGATCGGCCGCTGCGGCGACCCTTCTCGCCCCGACTATAAGCGCTACGGGGGCAGGGGCATCCGAGTTTGCGGCGAGTGGCGCGACGTCACTGCGTTCGTGGCCTACCTCGACAACGTGCTGGGGCCGTGCCCTGACGGCTGCTCCTTGGACCGGATCGACAACAACGGGAACTACGAGCCAGGCAATGTTCGGTGGGCCACCGCGTCGCAGCAGCGGAAGAACCAGCGAAAGAAGGCGCTATGCGGCTGACCGTCGGCAGTGAGGCCCGATTCACGAGCCCCAACTTCGATTGCCCGCACCCCGGCTATTGGACGTCGACGGATGACGATTCCACGGAGCTAGAGGTCACGCGCCTGGTGGCCGCGTTCGTCACCGCGCTACAGCCCGAGGTCGTGATCGAGACGGGCACAGCGTGGGGGCAGACGGCGGAGGCGATCGGGATGGCGCTGCGCGACAACGGGCACGGCCGGTTGGTCACGTTGGAACCGGACGGCAACCGGGCGTTCTACTCCCGCACCCGCTGTTCGGGCCTGCCGGTGGAGGTACTGGAGGTGGCCAGCCTCGACTACGTGCCGGACGCGCCGGTCGACTTCGCGTGGTTCGACTCCCTGACGGAACTGAGGCACCGGGAGTTCCTGCGGTTCCTGCCGCACATGTCGGGCCGGGCGGTGGTGGGGTTCCACGACACGGGGCCGCAGCACCCGGTGCGCGGGCTGCTGGAGGAGTTGGTGGCCGATGGGATGCTGCCGACGCCGCTGTACCTGCCGACGCCGCGCGGGGTGTGCTTTGCGAGGGTGGAGGGGCCGCGATGAGCAGTGACGTCACGGTGGTGATCCCCACTATCCCGATCCGGGCGCGGCTGCTGCGCCGCGCGCTGGCGTCGGTGGTGCTGCAAACCTTCCAGCCTGCGGCGATCGTGGTCGAGTACGACCATGAGCACGAGGGGTCGGCGGTGACCCGCACTCGCGCGCTGGGGAAGGTCACCACTCAGTGGACCGCATTCCTTGACGATGACGACTCGATGCTGCCGATGCACCTTGAGAAGCTGCTGGAGGCGCAGGTGGATACCGGCGCGGATGTGGTCTACCCGTGGCCGGAAATGGTCGGCTCCGGTGATCCCCGGCCGGACCGGTTCGGGGTGCCGTTCGATGCTGACGAGCTGCGGCGGGGGTCGTACATCCCGGTGACGTCGCTGGTGCGCACGGAGCTGGCGCAGCGGGTGGGGTTCCATTATCGGCCGGGGTCGCCCTACGACGACCATGCGTTCTATCTGGGGATGCTGGAGCTCGGGGCGCGGTTTCACCACCTGCCGGAGCGCACCTGGTTGTGGCATGTGATGGGGCAGAACACATCTGGGCGGCCTGACCGCTGGTAGCACCACAGCGGTACGACAATGGTGCTATAGTGGTGCCATGCCAGAGACAACGGTAAACATCAACCTCCGACTACCACCCGAGCTGCACGAGCGACTGAAGGAATGGGCCAGCCGCGCGCGGCGGTCGCTCAACTCCGAGATCGTGCACCTGCTCGATGAAGCTACGAACGAGGAATTGGGGAGATGGAAAGACAATGACTAGCCCGATACGCAGACTGACCCTCGCCGTCCCACTCATCCTGGCCGCAGCCGTCGGGTGCAGCTCGACCGCGACCACGCAGCAGCCCCTGACGCCAGCCGCCGACTGGGCCAACCAATCCGCCCCGGTCACCCCGCCCGCGATGCTCACGTTCGGGCGGGCGCACACCTGGCCCGGTGGCGACACGATCACCGTCGGCCAGCCGCGCCGCCAGCAGACAACCTCCGCCTACTCCGGCCGCGTCGACAAGTGGATCTCCGTAGACGTGACCGTGCACAACGCAGGACCGGGCGCGAAGCAAGCGGCCAGCTACATGCTGATGGCCACCGCCAACGACCGTTCGGTAGACCCCTACGCCGTCTCCGAGCTCGGCCCACAGCAGACCGGCTTCATCGCCCCCGGCGGCACGCTGCACTTCGTGAGCGTCTATCAGGCGACCGACCCGGCGCCGGTGATGTTCGAGGTTCAGGCGGTCGGTGAGCAGTTCGACCCACAGCGCCCGGTCGTGTTCTACCAGGGCATCGCCTGACCGCAGAATCGCTTACAGCTCGCTCTTGCCGTGCTCAGCCGTGGTGGAGGGCCTAGCCGAGCACGCCCCCAGTAGGTGACGCTGTGAGGATGAGCAAGTTTATGGAGTACCGCTACGCGGCTGAGACGCACCTTTCCGCCGCCGACAAGCAGCTCGATAATGAGAACAACATCGCCGCCGCACACACCCACGCGCTGCTCGCGCTCGCGGAGGCCGTCCGTGACGTCGCTAACGCCGTCAGGGGCGAGAAGAGGGAGGAGTGAGCGCCCTAGCAGCGTTGGTCTAGCAGTCCGCAGAATCGCTTACAGCTCGCCCTGTACGGCCTCCTCCCGGCCTGTACGGGGCGAGCTGGTGTGAGGGGGAGGGGTCAGATCACCGGGTACCGGATGCTCGACAAAATGATGTCCCCGGTCGCGGCTGCCACGTCGAATACCTGCGCCGTGCCATTCGTGTTGATCTGGACCTTCTGGGTACCGTTGTAGGTTCGCGTGGCGCACGGTGTTAGGAATACCGTTGCTTGCGTGGGTCGGTAGGCTGCGGGCAGTCCGGTCATCCACGTGTCACCGTTAGCCGGATTTGTCGGTTTGGTGACTATTCCTGCGAATAGAACCGTTCCGTCCGGCATCATTCGGTAGTTGGCGCCCGTGCCCACCCAGGTACCCGCGACGGGGACCACTGACCACGACGTATCTTTAACGATTGTCCCGGTTGTGGTGACGTTCGCTAACGTCGTGGCTCCGGTGACGGCCAGAGTGCCGTTAACGGTTTCGCTACCGGTGACAATAAGCCCGCTGGGCATCGTGGTGTGGGTGTGCGACGACAGCCGGGCCAGGATCGTTGACTGCGTGTCGTTGAGCGCCCGGCCGTTGTCGCGGACCACCTTCTCGATCTGATCGAACCGGCGCGGATCCAGAGCCATCAGGCCACCTCCACTTGCAGGCGTTGCTTCCCGGCGCTGTCCACGCTCACCGTGAGCTTCGCAACCCGCAGGGTCGTGGTCTGGAGCCCGAGCCCAGCGTCGTAGCTGTAGGAGATCGTGTCACCGGCGTGGAAGTCGCCGACGTTCGATCCGACCCGGGCGACGATTGTCAGGCCGGGCTGGAGCAGTTGCTTACTGCGGGCCTGAAGGTAGGCGTCCGCGTGCCCGTCGAGGGTGGCTTGTACGGACACTCCGTCGAAAGTCGTGCTGTCCCAGGAGCGGCCGTAACTGGTCTGCACGGATGACGTGGAGCGGGCGCTGTAGAGGGTGGTGTTCGCGCCGCCAGTGGTGGTCGCCGTGCCGGTCGCGGCCACGTCGGACACCAGGTCGGCCGGGGCCACGGAGACGGCGATCGAGGCGCTGTCGATGTTGCGCTCGTCAAGGAACACCGACGCAGACAGGTCCGTGCCCGACACGGGGTAGGTGAGCACGAGCTTGCGGGTAGCTGGGTTGACCTTGATGTCGAACCCGTCGAGGACGGCCCCGAGCTCGGCGAGGCGCTGGCCGACGTTGTGCAGTTCGTTGCGCAGGTACACCCGATCACGGACGACACCTGAGGTGCCGACGGTGCTGGTGTCGATGCCGTAGTTGGCGTACGTCTGGGCCTGCCATTGGTTGATCAGGCCCGCCGCGATGGTGAACTGGTCAGTGGCGCTGTAGGTGAGATCAGCGATGACCCCCATGCGGAACGTGTACCCGAGCAGGCCCACACAGTTGAGGTTGACCGTTTGGCCCTGGATCTGGAGGGTTTGGATCTCCCCCGCCCACGCGAGTGTCGAATCCGCGTAGATCCAAACCTCGGAGGGGTTGGCGGCGAGGTCAACCAGGCGGGCTTTGATGTCGCTGCTGAGTGACTGCACGGGACAACTCAGCGTCGCGGTGCCCGGCCGGTTCAGCTCCTCGGTGTAGGAGATCGTGTCGACCACCAGCCGGTTCACCACGGTCAGCGTCGGCGCCCCGGTGATGGCTGGGGTGCGGTTGACGAGAACGACCTCGAACACGGCCACGGGTCAGTTGCCCCCGCCTTGCCCGCCACCACGGCCACCACGGCCGCCGTTCTGTCGCTGCCGGGCCTGGTCCTCCTGCGTCACCACAGCGCCCGCGAACGCCATCAGGGCTGTCTTGACGTCCGCCGGGGTGGCGGCGGTGGCCAGAGCGTTCGCCAGGGCCTTGTGCGGGGTCACCGGCGGCGGTGGGATGACGTGCGCCGCGATGACAGCCGCCACCTTGGCCGCGTCCTGGTCGGGAAGCTCCGCACCGGTGGCCGGGTCGATGAGCACCACGACGCCGGGCAGCGTGCCGCCCTTGCCGTCATCCTGGCCGGGGTCGCGGGTGGACAGGGCGACGGGAATGCCCAGTGCCGCCGTGAACTGGGCCGCCAGGCTACCCGCGTCTACCGCTTTTGTGATAGGGATTCTCATCAGAACGTCACTACTCCTATAAATCTGTTCTGAAACTCCATCGTGCCCGAAAACGCGACGTACTTGGCCTTGAAAGTAGTAGATCCTGGGTTTAAGCCTGTCAAAATTGCCACCGCGCCGCCTACTGTGATAATTCCAACCGAGCCGAAGAACAGGTTCTGACCGGCTTCTACGCCCGCCGCCGCCGGGGCTGCCGCCGTGTTGCTTCCCGACATGGCAAACGACATGTACCCTTCACCCAGGCTAGTGAATGGCTCTGCGGCAACACTGAAACTGACCAGTGCAATTCCCAGGGGACCCACTGTCACAGTTACTGACGGTCCCACCGTGGCTAAGTCAGTGAAGCTGGCAGATGTCGTAGTCTCGGAAGCGTAAACTGCGGCAGACCCTACCGCAGCAGCAACAGGCGCCCACTTCACGCCGGGTGTCTGCGCAGAATCGGCCATATACACCTGGCCGTTAGAACCGACGGGGACTCGGGCCGGGGTGTTAGCTGCGGTGGCCGCGATCGTGTCGCCCTTCGCAGCGACCAGGGACAAAGGCGTGTCAGCCCACCGGATGCCCGTCGCCTGCGAAGAGTCAGCCACCGGCCCCAGGTTGTTCGCGCCGACCGCCAGTCGGGCCGGTGTGTTCGCGGCGGTAGCAGCGAGGATGTCGCCCTTCGCAGCAAACAGCGTGTTCACGCCGCCCAGGCTGGACAGCAACGTCGCAGCCGACCGCTGGTCGCCGATGTTGCCCGTGACGATCGAGGTGGCGGCGGCGGCCACTGTGATCCGGGCCAGCAGCGCGTAAGCCGTCCACGTGCCATCAGGGCCGGGGTTCGCGCCACCGAGCGTGCCCGTGCGGTACCCGATCCGGGGCAGAGCCCGCGCGGATGTGTCGTAGAGGTTGTCCTGAATGACCAGGTAAACCTCATCGGTGCGGGTCTGTGAGGCATCCGCTGCGGGCACGGTGACGTTCTGGGAGGTGACGTCCAGCCGGGCGATGTAGTTGCCCTGGCCGCCCACGGTGCCGCTGAGCACGTAGTAGTCGGTCTTGGCGGTGCCGGAGCCGACCTTGACCGTCATGTTCGGCACCGACTGCGCGGCCACCACAAAGGCGTTCGACGGGCTGAGATACCCGGCGTTGAGCATCCGCCCCAGCAGCCGCGCCTCCTCCGCCGTGGTGTCGGTAACAGCGGCTCCGGCGTTGTCTGTGCGCGCCCCGATGACGCTCGCGCTGAACGTCGAGTCGGTGTAGCTCGTGCTTGCCATGTCTGCCTCTCAGTCCATCCAGGTGTCGCGCCACGCGAGGTTGCACACGCAGTCGGTTGAGGTGCCGGTCACCTGAAACTTGATCGTGTTGCTTCCTGGCGACAAGTTGAAAGCGGTTCTCGGCACCACCCAGGAGCCGTAGCGCGACGATCCGCCCAGGTCGATTACCGACGTGTTGGCGCCGGTCACAGCGGCCGTCATATCCGCCGTCAGGATCTGTCCCGTAGTGACGGTGGTGTTGATCGTCAGGACCGTGCCGTTGGTGGTGTTCGTCAGGGTCACGCCGGTGCAGGTACCTACCACCGGGCCGTAGAACCGGATCAGAGGGTAGGCATCGGCCGTGCCGTTGTTCTGCACGACCAGCAGGTTCTGGGTGCCGCCGGTGTAGTCGACCGGCCAGTTCCCCACCGGCCAGTCCATGCCGCCGCCCACGGCTGCGTAGGGCGTGACGTTCGCGCTGTACTGCACCGACGAGTAGATCCGGGGATCCACGGCGCGCAGCACCAGCGGCGGCTTCCCGATCTGGTCGAACTGGAGGTATTCCTGCACGCGGGTGAGCTGAACCGGGCGGCAGTTGACGATCCGCTCGGGCATCCCCGGCCGCTTCCACGTCAACGGCATGTCGGCGCTCCGGGAGGGCAGGAACGCGGCCCTGAGCGCCTGCCAGCGGGTCTCGTAGGCGGTGTCCGAGGTCTCGCCTAGGGCCAGGGTGAAGGCCACTGTGCGCGGTGCCACGTAGTCGAGCCCGCGAATTCCGCCGTCGTTGCGGGGTTGGTCGGAGTCCGAGATGCGGGTGTCGAACCCCTCCAGGCCCTCATGGTGATCGACGTAGTAGCCGGTTCCGTCGCCGAAGGTGAGCCCGTTGTAGTTGAAGGTGTAGTCGGCCAGCCCGAGCGCCGCCATCAGCCCACCGTCCTCAGTGCCAGGGCCACGAACCGACCGGTCTCAGCCGGGGAGCCGCTGGTTTGGGTGACGTTGACGGTCACTCCGCCGTCGCGCCCGAACTTCCGACCGTTGCCGAGCATGGCGACGAGTCGGTCGAACGCGTCGGTCTGCTGGGCGGAAAGGACCCGCTCGGGACGCCCGGTGCTGTTGCGCACGACCGACGTGCCAGCCGGCAACAGCCCCCCGGTGTCGTAGCCCTTCGGTGGCAGGTTCGGGTTGGCTTGCTGGACGTGGAGGATGTCGCCGTAGCGGGCCTTGATGTAGTTGATGCCCGCCGCGATGTTGGCTACGGGGTCGGTGATGTTCCACGACGTGCCGGGTTGGTGGTACGCCTGGAAGGTCGAGGGGATCGTCTGCATGAGGCCCTGCGACGGGTGCCCGGCGGCGGCGTTGGAGTCCGTGCGGTTGATCGCGTTGGGGTTGCCCCCGGACTCGCGGCCGATGAGCACGGACAGCGGTCCGGCCCACGACTCGGGTGTGCCGGTGAGCTTCAGGGCCTGCTCGATCCAGTCCCGCACAGCACCGCCGCCAGTGAACGGGGCGGAGAAGAACGATCCGACGGCGGACATCGCACTGTGGATCAGGTCTTTGATTTTCGCGATGGCCATGTCGACGACCCGGCCCGGCAGTCCTGCCACGGCGTTGCGCAGTGCACCGAACCCGGGGGTGCGGGCCCCGTCGCCGACGACACCGGCGAACAGGTTCCGGATGTAGCCCACGGGGTCGGCGGCGATCCCGGCGATGCCGTCGACGATCCCACCAGCGGCGAAGGCCGCGACGCCGCTGGGCGTGGAACCGGGGAGCCTCCCCGATGCCTTGCGGTTCAGCGCGATCACGTTGTCGGCACCGACCATCTTCACAGCCTCAGGGGTGAGCACACCCTCGCCGGGAGACAGCATGGCGGGCACGGTGTCGCGGCCTGGCGCGTAACCGGGGAGCACGCCGCCACCGGCGAGCGGGGTGGGCCGGGCGCCGCCGAAGATGTCCACAACCTTGTTCCACAGGGGCAGGATGCCGTGGTTGTAGACGACGTCGATGACCCAGCGGACGGGGGCGTTCGCCAGGTCCCGCAGCGCGGCCCAAGCCTGCCCGGCGAGATCCTTCATCCGGTTGAAGGCGTCGATGACGCCCTGCCCGGCCTTGCCCGCGAGGTCGAGCACGGAGTCGTGCAGGTTGGTCATCAGGTTGCGGGCGTTGTCCCGCAGCCCACCGAACCACCCGTTGGCGTCGTTGCCGAGGTGCGAGAAGAACCCGTTGATGCCGTTCCACGCGCTGTTGGCGAGCTGCCCGGCGTTGTCGCGGAGGTTGCCCAGCATGTTGCCCGCGTTGGTCCGCATGTCGCCGAACCACGTGCTCGCATCGCTGCCGAGTCGGGAGAACTTGCCGCTGATGTTGTTCCATGCGGTCGACGCATCCTGTGCGGCAGTGTCACGGAGGTTGCCGAGTCGCTCCGTGGCCCGGTCGCGCATGTCGCCGAACCATTGCGAGGCGTTGCCGCCTAGGCGGGAGAACCATCCGCTGACGCCGTTCCACGTTTCCGACGCGCGCTGCGTGACCGAGTCCCGCAGTTCACCGACCTTCGAGACGGCGTTGTCCTTCAGGCCACCGAACCACCGGCCAGCGTCGCCAGGCAGCGCGGACAGGGTGCTGCTGACGCTGCTGACGGCGTCGGATGTGCCGCCGGTGACGCTGTGCCAGATGTCCCGGAAGAAGTTGGGGATGCCCCGCCAGAAGCTCATGAACGGCGACTTGTCGAACTGGGCGGGGAACGCGTTCAGCTCGCCCTTCAGGTCGTCGATGGCTTTGCCGGGGGACTTGATCGCGTCGGCGAGACCGTTCAGTTCACTGCGCTGGGCATCGAGGTAGCCCGATGTGAGGGGGTGCTGTTTCGCGGCGTCATTCTGCTGCGGGGTGTTCTGTGGGAGGACCGCGTCCGCTGCGACGGCGAGAAGTGCGAGCCCGGCGACGATCCCGACGCCTTTCAGGCTGGCCTTGAGAGCGTCCACCTTCGCAGCGTTCGCTTCGGAGCGGGCCCCGACCTTGTCGAGCCAGCCCGTGACGCCCTGGACCCACCCGGCGACGGAGGAGACGACCCCGGCGCCCTTCATGAGCAGGTACAGGGCGGTGAAGCCCTCGATGAGCAGCTTCGTGGCCTCTTTGTTCCGGTCGATCCACCCGGCGACCTTCTCCAGGGTGGGGGCGAGCACGTCGGAGAACTCGCCGATGATCTGACCGAGGATCGGCAGCAGATCCTGGAAGATCAACCCGAGGGCGTCCCAGATCCGCTTGAAGGACTCCGCGTGCGGCGCGAGACCATCGAAGAACCCGGACAATCCCCTGGTCACGCCGTCAAGGAAGTCGGCGAACCCCTTCGAGGCGGGGGTCATCTCCGCACCGAACCGCACGAGCCGCCCGGACAGGGTCACCAGCATGCCCCCCAGCGACCGGGTAACCGGTTCGGTCGCGGTGAGCATCGCGCTCAGGTTGTCCTTGAACGCCTGGGACTTGAACAGCTCACCCTCTTGCCGGGCGGCGTCCCCCAGGATCGTGCCGGATTCCTTCACGTACCGGTTGAAGATCGGGAACAGGCCCTGGGAGTCGCGCAGCATCGACGTCAGGCCGGGCAGAAACGCGGACTGGCTGGTGTCCCGCAGCTTCTTGACCAGCGGTTCCATCGCCAGGAGCTGATTGACGAACGCCCGGCCCTCCGGGGTGAGCTTCGCCATCGCGGTCGCGAACTGCGACGTCTTCACGGCTGCTGACGCAGCGGACGCCGCTTGCTGCGCCTGAGTGTCGGAGAGGCTCTGCACGGCCTTGGCGACCGCTTCGGCGGCGTCGGCCTGCTGGCGACCGGCGGTCTCCTCCGCCTTGCCCAGGGCCGTTTTGGCGTCCGTTACGGCCTTGTCAGCGGCGGCACGCTGCACGGCGGCGTCGGCGACGGCCTTCGCTTCCGCCTTCTGCGCATCGGAGACGTTCTTCGAGGCGGTGACGACCCCCTGCTTCGCCTTGACCACCGCATCGGCGCCCTCCACGCCCTGCGCGTTGGCCTCCGCCGCGTCCTGCCGCGTCCGGGCGTCGTTGGCCTGAAGGTCCTTCAGCCGCTGCTGCGCGGCCTCGACGTCGTACTGGGCTTGCCGGGCGGCCAGGCTCGTCGGGTCGGCGCCCCCGGCGAGGAGCTTCTTCAGCCGCTCCTGGGCCTGCTCGACGGCCAGCGACGCGCCCTCCTCATTGAGGGCCATGTCCGCGACTTGCTGATTGAGCGTCTCCAGCTGCCGGGTAGCGGCCTCCCGAGCGTTGGTCAGGGCCTCCTGGGCGGCCTGCTCTGCTTGCTGCGCACTGGTGACCCGCTCCTCGGCTGCGGTGACCGAGTCGGCGGCCGACTGGTAGGCACGGACCTTCTGGTTCTCCGCGTCGGTGACCCGCTGCTCGGCTGCGGTGATGCTGGCGGCGGCGTCCTCCGCGACGCGAGCCTGGTTCTTTTTAGCGTCGGCGATGGACTGCTCGGCGTTGCGGATGGCGATGGCATTGGACAGCTGCGTGGCGGCGGACTGACTGGACGCGGTCGCGGCGGCGGCCTGATCGGCGCTGTAGCCCTTCAGGGCCGCTGAGATGCCGCCGAACGAGAAACCCACCCCGACCAGGGCGGCACCGAGCCCTATCGCTGCGGGGATGGCTCCGAGCAGGGCACCGGAGGACGCCACCGCTAGCGCGATGAGAGGGGCGAGGCCGGTGCGCCCTTGATTGCCCATCCCGGTCAGCTTGTTTCCGGTCTCATCAGCGGAGCTGCCGAGCTTTTTGACCTCTGAGTCGTCGACGTTCGCTTTGATCGTCTTGCCGTTGACCTTCTTTGCGGCCTCATCGACAGCCGCGAGCTCCGCGAGGGCCTTATCCGCATCGACCCGCACGGCGATGTCGGGATG
>DASUII010000049.1:0-8038 GCA_036279835.1 Pseudonocardiaceae bacterium | reverse complement strand
GGCTGATCGCAGTGCTCGGCGTAGCGCCTCGACGGTCTGCTCGACCTGGGGGCGGATCATGTCTTCGAACTCGGCCCGGATGAGCCGGACCTGGGTTTGCACGCCGGGGGCGAGTACCGGGATGGTGACCTCGGTGTCAGACGAGAGGGCTTCTTTGGCTTCGGTGCAGTCTCGGCGCAGTGTCGCGGTCGCGGCTAAGGTCGCGGGATCGTCGGGGTCGAGGTGGGTCAGCGCGGGTACTGCGGCGAGCACGTGACGCATGATGGCGTCATCGAAGTCGGCGCCGCCGAGGGTTTCGAGGCCTTGGGGTACTCCGAGTACCTGCAGTGTCGCGGGGCCGGTCTTGCGGACCACGGCGGCGTCGAAGGTGCCCCCGCCGAGGTCATAGACGGCGATGGTGCTGCCCGGTGCGATGCGCTGGGCCAGCGCGTAGCTGGCCGCGGCGGCTTCGGGCTCGGTCTGGAAGGTGATCGATGTCAGTCCCGCCGCGCGCACCGCCGCGGTCATCGTCGAGATCTTGTACGGTCCCCACCCGGCGGGGTGGGTGACCACGATGCCGGTGGCCGGGCCGCCCTCCTGCGCGGCGACGCGGTCGATCACCCAGCCCAGCACCATCGCGGCGATCTCCGGCGCTGAATGCGGTCGGCCCCCGATGACCATCGGCACCTCATCACCGATGCGTCGTTTGAACTCGCGCACCACCCGATCAGGATCGGTCACCGCGCGACGTTCGGCGGCTTCGCCCACCACGACCTGCCCGTCAGCTGCCAGATACAGCACCGAACTCACCGCGGTCGACCGGGTACCCAACGCCACCACCTCAGGCACCCCAGAAAGGCCACCAGACTCCCGGCAGATCGCCGCAGCGGTGAAGGCCGTGCCCACATCGATCCCGAGCCAGTAGCTCATCCTCGCGAGCTCCTTCCTTCTCGGGGATCCCTCATCGGGCGGAACCGCAGCCTAGAGCGGAGCCGAAGCAGCGCCCGGCCAGGTATCGCCAACACGCGGCGCTACGTTAGCGACACTGTGTGTCAGCGTCGGCGGCTCGGATCACGACGGCGGCGCGGGGTCCGAAAGCGCCAAGGGCTCATGTCAGGGCTGTCCCCATGCACTAACGCGGTGGCTCGCTACTCGGTGCGATCCGGGTCCACAGCCCCACGGATCCGCTGGAGTAGCCTCCACCGGGGCAGTCGGCAGGAGAGGGCAACGCAGTGAGCGCAGTAGGACCGCCGGGCTTGGACGTTGTTGACCGATCGATCAGCTTGACCAAGACTGGCGACCGTAGCGACCTACTGCAGCGGCTGGCGCACACCCGTCGGCGGCTGCTCGATCCGACCGTCCGGGTACTGGTGGTCGGTGAGTTCAAGCAGGGCAAGAGCCTGCTCATCAACGCACTGGTCGACGCTCCGGTCTGCCCGGTCGACGACGACATCGCTACCGCACTGCCCACCGAGATCTCCTACGCGAAGACCCCCATCGCGTCGCTGGTGCGCGGGATGGACGATGCCTCCGACCCGGAGACCACGCGAGTCGAGGTACCCATCGACGAGCTGGCGAGCCACGTGTCCGAGGCGGGCAATCCGGCTAACCGGCAAAATCTGTTGCGTGCCGAGGTCGGCATCCCGCGTCAGATCCTGGCCGACGGGTTGGTCCTGGTGGATACCACCGGCGTCGGCGGTCTCAGCTCGGTGCACACCGCTAGTACGTTGGCTGCGCTGCCCACCGCTGATGCTGTGCTGCTGGTCTCCGACGCGTCGCAGGAATACTCGGAACCGGAGATCGACTTTCTGCGGCAGGCGATGAAGCTGTGTCCCAATGTCGCCTGCGTGCTCTCCAAGATCGACCTTTACCCGCACTGGCGGCGCATCGCCGAGCTGGACCGTGTCCATCTTGCCGGCGCCAACGTCGAGGTCGATCTGCTGCCGGTGTCCTCGACGTTGCGCCTGCACGCGAAGCGCGCTGAGGACAACCAGCTCGATGATGAGTCCGGCTTCCCGCCGCTGGTGCGGTACCTGCGCAACGCCGTGTCGCAGGCCGACCGGCTGAGCCGTCGCAGCGTGGCGCACGACGTCTTCACCGTCACCGACCACCTCGCGGTGTCGCTGCGGGCGGAACTACAAGCGCAGTGCAACCCCGAAGGCGGCACGGCGCTGAGGGCCGAGCTGGAGGCCGCGGTGTCCCGCGCCGAGAACCTGCAGCGCCGCACGTCACGATGGCAGCAGACGCTAAGCGACGGGATGACCGACCTGACCGCCGACATCGAGTTCGACCTGCGCGACCGGATGCGGCACGTCGTCCGCACTGGTGAGGCGGCGTTGGATGAAGCCGATCCTCATGCGATCTGGGAGCAGTTCACCGAGTGGCTCGGTCAGCAGCTCGCTGCGGCCACCTCGGACAACTTCGTATGGGCAAATCAGCGCGCCCAGTCGATCGCCCAGCAGGTGGCCGTGCACTTCGCCGAAGATGGCGGCGAGCTGCTCCCTGAGCTGCGGCTGGGCGATACGCCCAGCACCCTCGACGCAGTGCCCGAACTCGCTGCGCCGCACGCCGACGATCCCAAACTCGTCGGCAAGCTGCTCACCGGGCTGCGCGGATCCTACGGTGGCGCGGTGATGTTCGGGATGTTGACCATGCTGGTGGGAGCGACGTCGATATTCAACCCGGTCGCGCTCGTTGGTGGATTGGTGCTCGGCAGCAAGACGCTTCGGGATGACAAGCACAGCCGCCTCAAGCGGCACCAGGCCGAAGCTCAGATGCTGCTCCGACGCCAGATCGACGACGTCACCTTCCACGTGGGCAAGGAATGCCGGGACCGGTTGCGCCAGGTCCAGCGGCTGCTGCGGGACCACTTCAGCGAGGTGGCGACCGAGCTACAACGCTCGCTCACGGAGTCCATCCAGGCCGCTGAAAAGGCCGCGCACACCGAGGATTCCCAACGGCAGCAGCGGATCAACTGGCTCAAGGCCGAGCTGGCGCAGATCGACGCGGTGCGCCAGGACGCTCGCGCCCTGCTGGCCGCCCCAGGCAAGCGTTCGTGAACGCCTCGACGAGGGCGGCTCCTAGCCTCAGCGCCGCGGTCCGTGCGGTGCTGCGGCGGGCCACCGAGGTCTATCGCGACAGTCCGACCACGGCCAGCCAGCTGCGCGACCAGATCGACCGGCTCGATGAACCGCTTCGGGTAGCCGTCGCGGGAAAGGTCAAGGCCGGGAAGTCGACGCTGCTCAACGCGCTGGTCGGGGAACAGATCGCCCCGACCGACGCTGGCGAGTGCACGCAGGTCGTCACCTGGTATCGGGACGCCGCAAGCCCGCGGGTCACCTTGACGCCCCGCACGGGACTGCCACGCCAGCTGCCGCTGATCCGGACCGATGGCCGGTTGGAGCTCGATCTTCGTGGGAGTACCCCGGAGGAGGTCGAGCGATTGCTCGTCGACTGGCCGTCCCGCAGCCTGCGGACCACAACGCTGATCGACACCCCCGGCATCGCGTCGCTGTCGACGCAGATCTCGGCCCGGTCGATCGCGCTGCTAGCGCCGGATGACCGGCCGTCGGACGCGGACGCCGTCATCTACCTTATGCGCCACCTGCACGCCAGCGACGTGCGCTTTCTCGAGTCGTTCCATGATCAGGCGGGCGCGCCAGCTGCGGTCGTCAACACGATCGCGGTGCTTTCCCGGGCGGACGAGATCGGCGCTGGCCGCCTCGATGCGATGGTCTCGGCGCGGCAGGTCGCCCGGCGATACCGCAGTGAGCCTAAGGTCCGCCGGCTGTGCCAGACCGTCGTCGCAGTCGCCGGCCTGCTCGCGCAGACTGCTCGGACGCTGCGGCAGGCGGAGTTCAGCGCGCTGAGCGAGCTGGCCGAGGGATCCCGAGCCGAGCTGGACGCCTTGTTGCTCTCGGCGGACCGGTTCGTCGCGGCGCAGGCGCATCCGACTCTGCCGGCACAGACGCGCAGCGCGTTAGTGGAACGGTTCGGGTTGTTCGGGCTGCGGCTGGCGACGAACCTGATCCGCCAGGGGCACCGCGAGCCAGCCGGGCTCACCGAGGAGCTGGTGCGGCGCAGCGGTCTCGACGAGCTGCGCACTGTGCTGGCCACCCAGTTCACCGAGCGCGGCGACGTGCTCAAGGCGCGATCGGCGCTACTGCTTGTCGACCGCACCTTGCGGGAACAACCCCGCGTCGAAACTCAGGAGCTGGCCGGTGAGGTGGAACGGATCCTGGCTGGCGCCCACGAATTTCGAGAACTGCGCCTACTCGCTGAGTTGCGAGCTCCCGACTTGGGGCTATCGGCTGATGCCCGGTCCGATGCTGAACGGCTGCTCGGCGGCCACGGCGCCGCGATGCCTAACCGTCTCGGCCTGGAGCCCGACGCGGACTCCGGTGTACTTCGCGAGGCCGTGACCGCTGCCCTGGCCCGCTGGCAGCGGCGCGCCGAGAGCCCGCTGTCCGATCGCGCCGCCGCTGATCGGGCCCGGGTAGTGGTGCGCAGCTGCGAGGGCATGCTTGCGCGGTTGTCGAGGGATCAGGTCAGCTCCTGAGGCCGAGTCGCCATTGAACTCGGCCTCAGGAGTGAAACAGGTCCTTAGTCCAGCTGCCCGCGGAGCGCTCCCGCATGATGCGCGGTCGTATGGAGCATCAGATAATAGTCCGACGGGTCCTCGACGATGGCGCGGATCTTCGATTCGTCACTATGGACACAATCCGCCGCCGTGCCGTGCTCCCCGTCGAAGTGCCGGTCATTGAAGAGATCGACGAAGACTGGACCGTCGTTGTGCCGAGAGCCGGAGTGAATGTGGAAGTCGGTCACGTCGCCGTCGAGCCCGCGCCAGGTGACGACGTAGCAGACCCTCTCATTCTCTGGATCGAGGTCGAGGCGAGCGACGGCGTCGCCGTTGCGGTCTCCGCCATCGCGGACCTCATCGCCGGTCAATTGGACGGAGAATAGCTCGTGGCCGTGCTCGTATGATACGGCGGTGTCTCCCGCCGCCGAGGCAGGCCCGGCGAAGACCAACATCGAAGTGGCGGAGGCCATCAGGGCCCCCACCCGCCCCATTGTCCGGGCGCCCTTGCTGAGCTGCATTGTCGAACCTTCCTCGCCGCTGCCGGCCAGCCTGCGTTCGCCCTCCTCGCAAAGCGATTTCCAGGCAACCGAGTCGGCCGTCGAGACGATTGTTAGCGGTACGGGCCCCGACCCACTCCAGCATAACCCAAACCGGCTCCAACGTGAATGAGCTGTCCCGGTCTTCCCCACTGGCACTGTGTATATGCATTGCCGATAATGCGCCGAAGAATCCGCGAGTAATTATCCGATAGAGGTGTAACTGTGGACATCCTGTTACTGTGAGTCACCGCACTGAGGGTAACCGGAGCGAGCCCGCCGCTCGGCCATGCTCAGCAGGGCTTCTAGGCTCGTGCGGTGAGCTATCCCGGCGGCGACCTTCGCGACCAGCTCGCACACGTCGGGGCCGAGGCCGTTCGCACCGGGCTGGCGATCGGATCGGGCGGCAACCTCTCGGCCCGCGCGGCTGGTTCGGGCCAGTGCTGGATCACCGCGGCGGGCAGCTGGCTGGACCGGTTGGAGCCCACCGAGTTCTCGCTGATCAGCATCCCGGAGGGAGGCTTGCGCGGTGGGCATCCGCAGCCGTCCAGCGAGTGGCGGCTGCACACGGAGACCTATACCCGACGCCCGGACGTCAACGCGATCATCCATCTGCACCCGCAGACCAGCGTGCTACTTGCCGCGCTGGGCTACGACATCGCGCTGATCACCAGTGACCATGCTTATTACCTACGCGAAATCGCCATCGTGCCGTTCGAGCAGCCCGGCAGCGTCAAGCTCGCGGTGGCTGCCGCCGAAGCCGTAGCTGGTGGAATCAACGCCCTGGTGCTCGACCATCACGGTTGCTCGGTGCTGGCCGATTCGGTGGAGCTCGCGCACAAACGGGCTGTCAACCTCGAGGAGGCCGCCCGGAGCAGCTATGCCGCGCTGCTGCTCACGGCGGGGCAATCGCATCGTGTCCCACAGGTCCCGGCACGTTTCCTGGAGGCCGTCGGTCGCGGCGAGGCCAAGGTATAGGCGCGGGCCCCGGTATAACAGTGACTATCTGATGAGCGAGCCGTTGCGGTTACGTCCGCCGCGTCACCGGGTCAGCCCGCGCGCGATCATCTGGTGGAGCACCCAGGCCGCTGGCGAGGTGGCGGCGGTGTTGGTGCCGCTGGTGATCGGCATACTCGCCTGGGCCGACGCCCGGCCGTGGCTGATACCCGGCACCGTCGCGGTGGCCATCATCGGTCTGGGCTACCTGCTGGTGATGCCGCGGTGGCGGTTCCGGGTGCACCGCTGGGAGACCACTGATGACGCCGTCTACACCTCGGCGGGTTGGATCAGCCAGCAATGGCGGGTCGCACCGATGTCTCGGATCCAGACCGTGGACACCGAGCGTGGACCGCTGCAACAGCTGTTCGGGCTGGCCACCGTCACGGTCACCACAGCATCCGCGGCCGGGGCGCTGCGGTTGGCCGGGCTGGACCGCGCGGTGGCCGACGACCTCGTCGAGCGACTCACCGCAACGACCCAGGCGACCCCGGGGGACGCCACATGACCGCGGTGGTGATGGCGCCAGGTGAGCCCGACTGGCAGCGCCTCAACCCGTGGATGCTCGCCGTGACTCCGCTGCGCCAGCTTGCCGGCCTCCTGCCGGTGATCGCCGTAGTGGTGGTGATAGGGATCGGTCAGGATGTCGGCGGGCGAATATACAGCGTCGTGGCCGGTGTGCTGGTTGTCATGTTCACTGGGATGCTGCGTTGGTTCACCACCCGCTACCGGGTCACCAGCGAGCGCGTCGAGCTGCGTACGGGTTTGGTGTTCCGCAGCACCCGATCGGTCGCGCGGGACCGGATTCGCAGCGTCGACGTCACCGCCGGGCCGATACACCGGCTGTTCCGGCTGTCGGTGGTCAAGATCGGGACTGGTGAACGCGCCGAGGGGCGTGAGGCGCGCGAGCTGACCCTGGACGCGATTTCCGCGGCCGAGGCCGACCGGGTACGTCAGCGGCTGCTGGATCCCCTCGACGTCGGTGGTCCGGACCGCTCAGGTGCCACGGTTGCGCCGGTTGCCACCGAGTTGGCGGCACTGAGCTGGTCTTGGTTGCGCTTCGCGCCGCTGACCGTGTCAAGCCTGGTGGCGTTGGTCGCGGTCGCCGGTGCTGTCGGGCAGCTCATCAACGATGTCGGTGCCAACGCGGTGGACGTCGGCGGTGTTCGCGAGAAGCTGACCATGGCCCCGCTGTGGGTGGGCATCGCTGCGTTCGCGGTGCTGGTGCTGATGATCGCACTGGGCGGATCAGTATTGATCTTCATTGAGGCTTGGTGGGGATTCACGCTGGTCCGTGAGTTGGGCGGGACCCTACGGATTCGCCGAGGGCTGTTCACCACCAGGTCGGTCTCGCTGGAGGAGCGTCGACTGCGCGGCGTCGAGGTGGTCGAGCCACCGCTGCTGCGGTTCGGGAGGGGGGCCCGGACTGTCGCTGTGGCGACCGGGCTGGGCGGCCGGCGCGGCCACGGCCGGGGGACCCTGCTGCCGCCCGCCCCACGCAGCGAGGCGCATCGGGTGTCGGGGGCGGTGCTCGCAGAGGATCCCTCCCCCACCAGCACCACGTTGCGCAGGCACCCGCTGGTGGCCCTGCGGCGTCGGTTGGTCCGCGCAACGGTGCCAGTGCTGGTGGCATCCGTGGCGCTGTGGCTTGCTCCGGTGCCGCCCTGGGTGGCCTGGGCCGTCCTGGGCCTGCTGCCGGTGGCGGTGCTGGTCGCCCTGGACGCCTACCGCAACCTTGGGCATGCGCTGACCAGCCGTTATCTCATCACCCGGCACGGTGCCGGAGGGCGTGGCACGGTGGCGTTGCAGCGCGCCGGGGTGATCGGCTGGACGGTGTCGCAGTCGTTGTTGCAGCGCCGGGCCGGCCTCGTCACAGTGACCGCGACCACGGCAGCCGGCAACGGTGGGTATTCCGTCATCGACGTCGAGACCACCGAAGGATTGG
>DASUII010000048.1:0-18430 GCA_036279835.1 Pseudonocardiaceae bacterium | reverse complement strand
GGAAAAGCCCCGTGAAGCTGCCGGGTCGGGGGTCCGACAGCCTCACGGGGCTCTACTCGTCTTGTCGCAGCGACTTATGGCGGTGTTGCAGATCTTCCAATTATTCACTAATCAGTATGAACGCGCCCCCGCGTAAACACGGAGAGCAACCGTGGCCGCAGCAGCGATCAATCTGGCCAGCCACGCCGCGTCATGACGCGCGCACTCCGACCATTGCGACCTTCTCCTCATCAGTCATCTCCGGCGCTCGCCACAGGCCGTCTCGCCAGAACATGACCTGCTCACCGGCACGCTGCCCAGCCCGGTAGGTCAACGTTGCCGGGTCACGGCAGGTCCCGTAGCACCCTGCGATCGAGCGATGAGCGTCGAACAAACTCTCGGTGGCGAAGGTCGAGTGGCATGCGGAGCAGTGCGCTGTGCGGGCCCCCGTCCATACGGCGCTGCACCCACTGCAGGAGTGCGGACCATGCGGTGCGGCGAAACCACGAGGGCTTGCATTGACCTGACCGCGGCCGTTGGTGGATCCCTTGATGCCGCCGCCCGCACCGGGGAGCGCCCACGGCTCGAAATCCAGAGGTTCTTGGTCGACGTTCACCCCGACTCCTCCTCTGGCATCCTCGGAGCATTATCCGCGTGTGAGCCGGGCAGACCGGTCAGGCACGCCGACCGCCCGCCCTGAACCCAAGTGGTCGGCCAACGCGTCCGGCGATGGCGCGAGGATGGCGACATGGCACTGCAGTTCCGTGCCGTCGGTCCGACGAATCGCCCGGCCTGGACGTGCGCAGCGGTTGACCACTCCACCGCGCTCGATCAATGATCCTTCAGGGACGTCGATGCGGACCTGAGCTCGCACAGGGTGGTGGCAATGCTCGCAGCGACCCGCGCGTTGTTCAGCAGCAGCGCGTGGTTAGCGGCGAGGGTTCGCGCTCCGAGGATCTCGGTGACCGCCGCCAGGAGCCAAGGAGTGAGACGTTTTCCCTTCACATCTTGCGCCGCCGCGTCACGAAGCACCCGGGTCGTTGCCTGCTCGACCTCGGAGGGCTCAACTGCGTGCTGTTCAGGGCAAGGACAGGCGACAAGGACGCCGCCCGACTGTCTGAGCCGACGCCAGCGAATGAGACAAAACCGGGCGATGTCCTCTGCCCGCTCCGTGTGCTTATCCAGTACGAGCCCGCTGCTGCGAGCGTAGAAGGCGGGGAAGTCCCGCGTGCCGAGCCCCACCACCGAGACGCCCAACGTCTCGAGCGCCTCCAGAGTTCTTGGAAGATCCAGGATGCTCTTCGCGCCGGCCGCGACCACAGCGACCGGATGGCGAGCGAGGCTGAGCAGATCCGCCGAGACGTCACCCGTATCGCCGCGGTGGACGCCACCAATACCGTCGGTAGCGACCACGTCGATCCCCACGGAGGCCGCAACGAACACCGTCGCCGAGACCGTCGTCGCACCATCCGCGCCTTGGGCGATCGCCCATCCAAGGTCTCCGGCAGCGCACTTCAGGATCTCACCCGCCCCGCCAAGGCGCGCAATCTCCTCAGGCTCCAAGCCCACCTGCACCCGTCCCGCGATCACCCCAACGGTCGCTGGGATCGCTCCGGCGACCCGCACGGCATCCTCGAGTGAATGAGCTACTCGAACGTTTAGCGGAGACGGCAATCCGTGGGCGATCACGCTGGACTCGAGTGCCACGACCGGACGACCATCTGCAAGCGCCGCGCGGATGTCTTCCCGGACGCCTATAGGATCCACGCGGGCATTCTGCCTGAGTTCGCGTCACGCGGATTGTCAGAGCTCAGTCCAGCAGCGGTCACGCGCGGTCCAATCCACACATCAAGCGGCGTGGGCGGCGCCGGTGAGTAGGGCGTGTCCGTCGCGGAACCGGACACCGTCGGCGCAGCGGGCTTCGACCTTGCCGCCGGCGAACTGCTCGGTGTAGAGCCGGGCGTATAGCCCGTCATGAGCGAGTAGCTCGGCGTGCGTGCCTTGCTCGACGATCCGGCCGGCCTCGACGGCCAAAATCACGTCGGCGCCGAGGACGGTGGACAGGCGGTGGGCGATAGCGATCGTGGTGCGCCGCTGGGTGGCGTGCTCGAGTGCCTGCTGTACGAGCCGTTCGCTGGCGGTGTCCAGCGCGCTGGTGGCCTCGTCCAGGATCAGGATGCGAGGATCTTTCAGCAGCACCCTGGCGATGGCCAGGCGTTGTTTTTCTCCTCCGGAGAGCCGGTAACCGCGCTCGCCGACCACGGTGTCGTAGCCCTGGGCGAAGGACAGGATGCGGTCGTGGATGTTGGCCGCCCGCGCGGCCGCTTCGATCTCGTCCTGGGTGGCGTCCGGGCGGGCGTAGCGCAAGTTGTCCGCGACTGTGGAGTGCAGCAGGTAGGTGTCTTGGGTGACCATGCCGATCGCCTCGGCCAGCGAGGCCTGGGTCAGGTCCCGAACATCGTGGCCGTCGATCAGGACCCGGCCGCGGTCGACGTCGTAGAGCCGGGGGATCAGGTAGGACAACGTTGTTTTGCCCGAGCCGCTGGGCCCAACGATGGCGGCGAGCTGGCCGGGCTCGACGGTGAACGAGATGTCCGCCAGGGCGTGGACTGGGTCACTCGCGACCTGAGCCGGAGCGGCGGCGTCTGGTGCCTGGTCGCTGCCGGTTGGCGCGGCACCGACATCGGCGGTGGCGGTGGGGTAGCTGAACCAGACACCATCGAGTTCGACCCGCCCGGCGAGGTTGGTGGTGTCCAGCACCCGCGCGTGTGGGCTGTCGACGATGCGTGGGGTGAGGTCGAGGTAGCCGAAGATTCGGGCGAACAGGGCCAGTGAGGTCTGCACGTCCAGCGAGACCCGCAGCAGGTTGACCGTCGGGAACAGTAGCCGGGTCTGCAGGGTGGTAAAGGCGACGATCGTGCCGGCGGTCACGGTCACGCCACCGCCGCTGGAGATGAGGAATCCGGCGACGAGGTAGACCAGGGCCGGGGTGATTCCCAGGAATGTCTGCACCACGGCGAAGAAGGACTGCCCGGTCATCGCCTGTCGGACCTGCAGCTCGACCTGGCGGGCGTTCTCGGCGCGGTAGCGCGCGAGTTCGTAGGCTTGCCGGTTGAACACCTTGGCCAGCAGCACACCGGACACCGACAGCGACTCCTGGGTCAGCGCGGTCATCTCCGACAACGACTCCTGGGTGCGACCGGCCAGCCTGCGCCGGACCCGTCCCACCCGCACCTGCAGCAACACGAACAGCGGGATCAGCAGGACGGCAACCAGGGTCAGCCGCCAGGACAACACGACCATCGCCACCAGCGCGGCGAGGACCGTGACCACGTTGCCCAAGATGGAGCTGGCGGTCTCGCTGAGCACCGACTGCACCCCACCCACGTCGTTGGCCAGCCGGGACTGAATCGCCCCGGTGCGCGTGGCGGTGAAAAACGCCAGATCCAACCGCTGCAGGTGCTCGAACAGCCGTCCGCGCAGATCGGCCATCACCCGGTTGCCAAGCAGCGTGGTCTGATAGGTCTGATACACCCCGATCAGCGCGGAAACCACCGGAATCACCACCATCCCGGCGACCAGCCACGCCAGCAATCCCAGCCGCACCGCGCCCCCACCAACGGGGAACAGCGCCCGGTCGAACGCGGCCTGAGTGAGAAACGGGGTAATAATGCCCAACCCGCTAGACACCAGCACCGCCACCACGATCACCACCAGGCTCGCGCGGTAGGGCGTGAACAGCGCCCAGACCCGCCGGCCCAACCTGTCCGGTTCCATCCCCGGACCCTAAATGGAGCCGGCCCAGATCTCCGCGAGCACTGCGCGCAGCGCCCGGCCTGGACCGGGTTGTCAGCGGGAACCACAGCTTCGATCAGCCGGGCAGCCTCCTCAAGCTGGTCTGCGCATAGGCCGATGTCATTGAGCCCGGGTGCGCAGCGGGGTTAGACGATGCCGCCGTTGGCGCGCAGAACCTGGCCGTTGATCCAGCGGGCCGGACCGGCGAGGAACACGACGACCTCGGCGATGGTCGACCGCTGTTTCTCCCCGTACCGCTTGGTCAGCTGATGTGCCTCGATCATCCTCTACTCCTCGCGTCCGGGCGCCGGACCGTCCCGGACCGCCTTTCCGCAACGCTAAAATCCCACCCTCCGCAATCGGTGGGTCCGCTATGGGCGCGACTGCTCGCCGGCGGCAAGGGATGCATCAGCAGCAGCGTCGCGATCACGGTCTGCCGGACGGCATTCAGCGAGACGCCTTGCGCGATGATCGCTTGTGCGCCGATTGCCTCGGGCTCGGTCAGGAGCCCGAGCACGAGGTGCTCGGGGCGGATCTGATCGTTGTTCGCCGCGCGTGCTTCGTTCTGTGCCGCCATCACGACGTTCTTTGCCCGCTCGGTGAACCGACTGAATCCCCGGTTGGGATCAAGATCGGATTGATCGCCGGGGTCTTTGGGAACGAACTCCGTGGCGCTGCTCGCCGCCCTGAGGTGTGAAATGAGTCCTGGGTCGCGGCATGGCCTCCGCCCTCAGATGGCCAACAGCCTTGTGTGCGCCGAGTTCGACAGGGCGGTTGCTCTGGCGGCAGTGGACAGCCGTGGTGTCGAACTCGGCGGCAGCAGGGTCGTCACGACTGTATTTCACAGCCCGGCACACCGAGTGAGCTGGTAAGTAGAGTCATGATGCGCGTGAGTCCGCCCGGCCGGTGTCTGCATTGACCGCGGCCGGTGCGTCAGCGCATCACCGACCAAGCCCGGGGCATCCGCGACGACCGACCTGGACTAGCGGCCAAGAATCGTAGGAGCGGCCAGACCGAGCAGCTGCACTGAGCGTTCGCGCATTTCGACCTTGCGGATCTTGCCTGTGACGGTCATCGGGAACTCCTCCACCAGGTGGACGTATCGGGGGATCTTGTAGTGCGCGAGCTTGTCGGCTGCGAAGTCCCACAGCGCCTCGGCGGTGAGTTCGGGCGCACCTGTTCGCAGCCGCACCCAGGCGCACAGCTCCTCGCCGTAGCGCGCGTCGGGGACCCCGATCACCTGAGCATCCAGGATGTCTGGGTGGGTGTAGAGGAATTCCTCGATCTCCCGGGGGTAGACGTTTTCGCCTCCGCGGATGACCATGTCCTTGATCCGCCCGGTGATGGTGAGGTAACCCTCGGAGTCCATCACCGCGACATCGCCGGTGTGCATCCAGCGCGCCCGGTCGATCACCTCGGCGGTCTGCTCCGGTTGCTCCCAGTAACCGAGCATGACCGAGTATCCACGGGTGCACAGCTCGCCCGGGGTCCCGCGCGGCACCGTCAGACCGGTGTCCGGGTCGATGATCTTCACCTCGAGGTGTGGGTGTACCCGGCCGACCGTGGACACCCGCCGTTCCAGTGTGTCGTCGGCCCGGGTCTGGGTGGATACCGGGGAGGTCTCGGTCATTCCGTAGCAGATGGTCACGTCGGTCATCCCCATCCGCCCGACGACCTGTTTCATCACCTCCACCGGGCACGGTGAGCCTGCCATGATCCCGGTCCGCAGCGACGACAGGTCGTGGGAATCGAAGCCTGCGTCAGCCAGCATGGCGATGAACATCGTGGGCACTCCGTATAGCGAGGTGCACCGCTCCTGCTCGACCGCCGACAGGGTCGCCGCCGGCTCGAATGACCGCGCCGGGTACACCAGGCAGGCGCCGTGCGAGGTGGCGGCCAGGTTGCCCATCACCATGCCGAAACAGTGATAAAGCGGCACCGGTAGGCAGATCCGGTCGGCTTCGGTGTAGCTGCAGAGCTGTCCGACGAAGTAGCCGTTGTTGAGGATGTTGTGGTGCGACAGCGTGGCGCCCTTGGGGAAGCCAGTGGTGCCCGAGGTGTACTGGATGTTGATCGGGTCATCCGCAGACAGCGTCGCCTGCTTGCCGGCAAGCACCGCGGCGTCACCGTCGCGCACCGGTAGCTGCGCCCACTGGGTGGAGCCGATCAGCACGACTTGTTCCAGCGCGGGGCAGCGCGGACCCACCTCAGCGATCATCGCGGCGTAGTCGGCAGCGTTGAATGACTTTGCCGCAACCAGTAGCCGGATCCCGGCTGCCTTCAGGACGTACTCCAGTTCGCGGCTTTGGTATGCGGGGTTGATGGTGACCAGGATCGCGCCGATCTTCGCAGTGGCGTACTGGGTGAGCAGCCACTCCGGGCAGTTCGGTGCCCAGATACCGACCCGGTCACCCTTGCTGATCCCGACGGCCAACAGCCCCAACGCCAGGCAGTCAACATCGGCGCGCAACTGTGAGTAGCTCCACCGGCGACCGCTCGGGCAATCGACCAGCGCCGCACGGTCACCGCACCGCGAGACCGTGCGGTCGAAGTTGTCTCCGATGGTGTCGCCCAACAGCGGGACCTGAGAAACTCCCGAGACATACGACACAAGCGCAGGCACCACGGTCACGATGACCTCCTCCGGGCGTCAGGCGCCCCTCCCAGATAGGTCAATGAAGTATGGCCGAGCCGAAAACTGTGTGCCGCAGATGAACTCAGTCGTCGTCCGTTAGCGCGAGCGGTCAGGGTGATCGACAGCCACATGGCAGCCTCCCGGGCGGTGGGTCAGAATCATGGGCAGAGCGCGGTCGGCAGCCCTAGGAGGCCCGTTGTCATGAGCGTCGTCGCCTACACTCCACTCACCCCGCTGGCATTCTTGCGTCGCTCGGCAGAGGTCTATCCGGACAAGGATGCTGTGGTGTACGCCGAGCGGCGGGTGAGCTACGTCGACTTCGCCGCGCAGACCACCCGGGTGGCCCGGGCACTGCGGGCCTCGGGGGTCCAGCCCGGTGATCGGGTGGCCTATCTTCTGCCCAACCTGCCAGAGATGTTGGTGGCGCACTTCGCGGTGCCGCTGGCCGGCGCGGTGTTGGTGGCGATTAACACTCGGCTGTCCGGCGAGGAGGTCCGCTACATTTGCGACCACTCCGGGTCCAAGTTGCTCGTGGTGGACGCCGCGCTATACCCGACGGTGGCGCCGCTGGTCGGTGAGCTGAAGACCCTCGCCGAGATCGTCACCGTGAGCGATCCGGCCGGACCGGAAACCACCGAGCGCAGTGAGCTGTCCTACGCGGACTTCCTCGACCGTGGGTCAGACGAGCCGCTGCCCTGGGCGGTGGAGGACGAGAACCGCACGATTTCGATCAACTACACCTCAGGGACCACCGGTCGACCCAAGGGCGTGATGTACACCCACCGGGGCGCTTACCTCAACGCCCTCGGCGAGATCATCCATTCGGCGCACACCCCGGCAAGCGTTTACCTGTGGACGCTGCCGATGTTTCACTGCAACGGATGGTGCACCCCGTGGGCGGTGACCGCGATCGGCGGCACCCATGTGTGCCTGCGGGAGGTCCGCGGTGATGCGATCTGGAAGCTGATCAAACAGGAGCGAGTCACCCATCTCAACGGCGCGCCCACCGTGGTCACGACGGTCATGAACGCCGAGGAGGCCGAGCGCTTGGACTACCAGCTCGTGATCACCACCGCTGGCGCACCGCCGAGTCCCAACACGATCCTGCAGACGGAGAAGATGGGGTTCCGGATCGTGCACGTCTATGGCCTCACCGAGACCTACGGCCCCTATTCGGTGTGCCAGTGGCAGCCGACCTGGGTCGAGTTCGACCCCGAGGAGCGGGCGACGCTGCAGGCCCGACAGGGCGTAGGCATGGTGCAGGCCGACTGGCTGCGGGTGGTTGACCAGCAGATGGCCGACGTGCCGGCCGACGGCGAGACGATGGGCGAGGTCGTCATGCGCGGCAACAACGTCATGGCCGGGTACTTCGAGGACCTAGAGGGCACGGAGAAAGCGTTCGCGGGCGGTTGGTTCCACTCCGGGGACCTGGCAGTGATGCACCCCGACGGTTATATCGAGGTGCGGGACCGGGCGAAGGATATCGTCGTCTCCGGAGGGGAGAACATCTCCACGATTGAGGTCGAGCAGGCGATGCTGTCCCACCCCGCCGTGCTCGAGGTAGCGGTGATCGGCGTCCCGGACGAGAAGTGGGGCGAGGTGCCCAAGGCGTTCGTGGTGCTTCGTCAAGGGGAGCAGGTCGAGGAGGACGAGCTCATCAAGCACGTCAAAACCAAGCTCGCGCGGTACAAGGCACCCAAAGCCGTCGAGGTAGTCGACGAGCTCCCCAAGACATCCACCGGCAAGGTGCAAAAGTTCGAGCTCCGCGAGAAGGAACGGGCCAGCACCGTCTAGTTTCGTCCCAATATGCAGTCCTGGCGAAACCCGTCATGCGCTCTGGCCGACACCCTTTCTATATGTTCACCGACGGAAGGACAACAATGTCAACCAGTCGCTCGGTCGGCGCTACTGGACGTCGGGATGCAGCGACGGATGAGGTGGCGACACCGAGCCGAAACACCAGCGATATCGTTCTATTGGCTACAACGGCCCCGCTGGACACCAGTGCGCGGCACACGTGGTATCACGCCGGCCAGACAGACGCTGTGATCTTCAGCTAGATCTGCTCGACCACCACGGAACGGCTGCGTTGGCACCCGCGCTCGGATAGTGGCAGAAGAGTGCGTTGTGCGCCGATCGGATGTGCTCACTCGTATCTGAGGGCGTCGACGGGCAGTAGTCGGGCGGCGCGGTTGGCTGGGTAGCCGCCAGCGATGACTCCGATCACCAAGCTGATGGTGAACGAGACCGCTACAGAGGAGATGGTCACCTCGGGGGCGAAGGCGGCGAAGATGGGTCCGAAGATGGGTGCGATGGCGGCGGCGAGCGTCGTCAGCCCTACCCCGACAAGGACGCCGATGAGCCCACCGAGACCGGCCAGGACGGTAGACTCGATGAGGAACTGTTGGCGGATCGCGCGGCGGGTGGCGCCGATCGCTTTGCGGATGCCGATCTCGCGGGTTCGTTCGGTGACCGACACCAGCATCATGTTCAGGACCCCAATAGCACCGACGAACAGTGAGATCGCGGCGACAGCCGCGGTGAACAGGGAGAGGATGCGCAGGACCTTGTTGAAGGTGTTGAGCCGGCTGCGCAATGATTGAATCTCGAAGTCCCTTCTGGCGGGATCCTTGATCTGGTGTCGGTCGCTGAGGATTCGAATCACCTGATCCTCGGCGGCGGGCACGGCAGCCGCTCGGGTCGCTTGCACGACGATCTGGTTGACCTTGTCGCCGCCACCGAAGATGTAGCGGCGCGAGGTGTTCAGCGGCATGATCGTATCGTCATCGCCAGGCTCGCCGACGAACTGCATCAACCCGATGACCTTGAAGCTCTGGTGGTTAATCCGGATTGTCCTGTTCAGCGCCGCCACTGAGTCGTCACCAAAAAGAGTTGTCGCAACCGCCGTGCCCAGCACGACCACCCTGGCGGCCGAGTGGACCTGGGACTCGTCGAAGAACGACCCCGCCGCCATATCCTGGTTGTTCACCTCGAGCCAGCGTTCGGTAGTGCCAACGACGCGGGAGCGAAATTTGGTGGTATCAGTCTCTATCAGGGTTTGACCAGCGATGACTGGGATGACAGTAGCGACGTCAGGTGCCAGGTCTGGCCTCTGCATCGCTGCCACGTCGCCATCGATTAGATCTCTCGGGGCGGCACCGCCGGGGACGTTGCTGGTCGAGGGCACGATGGTGATCAGGTTGGCCAGCGGTTGAAGGTACCCATTGATCGCGGTTTGCACGCCGTTGCCGATCGCGACCAGCAGGATTACCGCCGCGACCCCGACGATGATGCCGAGCATGGTCAGTGCAGAGCGCAGCCGGTGGATGCGCAACCCGCGCAGCGCGATGCGTAGCGCTTCCCACAAGTTCATTTTCTGACCTTTGCCGGGGTCCACCGCTCCATGCGGTACTGAGGACAACCCAAGACATAACCGTTCATCGGCGTTTGGCGCAAGGACGCAAACGCTGAAAGCGGATAACCAGAACATACCTACCCTATCATGCTCCTAGGTTAGGCACGTGTGATTGAGTACCATTCCGAGATGATCACCGTGGTCGGTCGCGCTGGAGGGCACCCGTAGCTGCTCCGCGATAGGTGCCCCAGCAAACCCCGGTCACCCGCGGGGGTGTCTCACACGGCGCGCCGTCTCGACTGGGTTGTGGGCAGCGAGGAGTGTGCGGATGTGGGATTCGATTTGGCTAGCCTCCTCCATGCCCGGCGCGGGTCAGGCTATGAGTTGCACGCCCAGTATCTCAATCCCCAGTTGCCGCGGGTGCTGCACGCGATCGGTTTCGACAAGGTGTATGAGCGAGCCGAAGGCGCCTACCTGTATGACCGCGACGGCAACCGGTATCTGGACTTTCTCGCCGGTTTCGGGGCGGCCGGGATTGGGCGTAACCATCCGGTGGTACGCCAGGCGCTGCGTGATGTCCTTAACACGGAGCTGGCTGACCTTGTGCAGCTCGACTGCGCGCTATTGCCCGGACTGCTCGCAGAGCAGTTACTTGCCCACGCGCCGGGGCTCGACCGTGTGTACTTCTGCAACAGCGGCACCGAGGCGGTGGAGGCGGCGTTGAAGTTCGCCCGCTGCGCCACCGGCCGGCCGCGAATTATCTACTGTAATCATGGCTTCCACGGACTCACCGCTGGTTCGCTCTCGGTCAACGGCGCAGAAGAGTTCCGCAGCGGGTTCGGCCCACTACTGCCTGACACGGCCATTCCCTTTGGTGATCTCGACGCACTGGAGAGTGAGCTGCGTCGGGGTGATGTCGCGGCGTTGCTGGTCGAGCCAATCCAGGGCAAAGGCGTGCACGTGCCACCGGATGGGTTCCTGGTCGCCGCGCAGCAACTGGCGCGCGAGCGCGGCACTCTGTTGATTTGTGACGAGGTGCAGACCGGGATGGGTCGGACGGGTCGGTTCTTCGGCTACCTTCATGAGGGCCTTGACCCGGACATCGTCACGGTGGCGAAGGCACTTTCTGGCGGGTTCATCCCCGTCGGTGCCACCCTCACCAAGGAGTGGATCTTCGGGAAGGTCTACGGGTCGATGGATCGAGTGTTAGTACATGACTCGACGTTCGGCGCCAACGCGGCGGCCATGACCGCTGGACTGGCCACCCTAGCGGTGATCAAGGATGAGGCGTTGGTCGAGAACGCCGAGCGGACCGGGCGATTGCTGCGTGACGCACTCGCCGCCATGATCGAACACTATGAGCTGCTTACCGAGGTGCGTGGTCGTGGGCTGATGGTCGGGCTGGAGTTCGCCAAGCCACGTTCGTGGCGGTTGCGGACCCACTGGGCCATCTTGCAAGCGGCCAGGCAAGGGCTATTCGCACAGGCCGTGGTCATGGCAGTGTTCGCGCGCCACCGTATTCTCACACAGGTCGCTGGCGATCATCTGGAGGTAATCAAGCTGCTGCCGCCGCTGACGGTCGGCGAGGCCGACGTTGCCCAGTTCCTCGACGCGTTCACCGACGTGATGGATGACGCGCACCGCACAGGCGGGCTGTTGTGGGACTTCGGTCGGACACTCATCAAGCAAACACGCCTTCGCTGAGCCGAGTGCCCGCGGCGCAGCACCAGAGCTGTCACGCACGCTCGCCTTCGCGTCGGAGCGCGCAGCCCGGGCCGTCATCCGGGCCGGTGATGAACCCGTCGAGCGACATGGACATGTAAAGCACGAGTCGGGACATGCGTTCTTTGATCACAGGGACTGCAGGAGGCAAGAGAGGCGGTCCGGCGAGGTGGTGACCCGCAGACCTTCCTCAATGCCTCGTGTCAGCGGGCCGCGGATCTGCCACAGCCGCCATGGTTGGCCAGTCATTGAGACGACGCAGCAACGCGAAAGGAATCGGTGATCGGCAAAATGGGTCGGGTGAGCACCGCCGGGTCCAACGTCGATCCCGCGTAGCGGAACGATCCGGGCTTCGACGACGCGATGCGCCATGCTCGGCGCGTTCGACGACGCCGAGGATCATGTCCAGGAGGTGTTCCTGCGCGCCTGGCGATCCCGGCCGTCGGTCGCCACGATGCCGTGGCCGCAGCGCTACCCGGATGCCCTGCTCGACGAGTTGACGGCCAGCTCGCCGGGGTGTCCCTGCAGGTTCGCCCTGTGGGCCGCTACTGGGCTCGACCGCGACGTTGTCGGAGCAGGATGCGACGATCGCCGGATCAGGCGAATCAACGCCGGAAGGTGACGTCATGGATGTGCAGTTCATCGCGAGCGTCGCAGTGATCACTCCTGACCCGAGCGTCAGCCGAATGTTGTACGTCGACGCGCTTGGGTTGCCGCTCACCGCGGAAGGTGACGGCTATCTGCACAGTGAAGAGATCGACGGTAGCAAGTCCTTTGGCGTCTGGCCCCTGACTCAGGCTGCGCAGGCCTGCTTCGGCACCCCCGGCTGGCCGGCTGATCGCCCTGTGCCGCAGGCGAGCATCGAGTTCGAGGTTGCGGATGCGGACACCGTCCAGGTCGCTGCGGACGAGTTGAAGGAGAGGGGCTTCACGCTCCTACACGAGGCACGTACCGAGCCGTGGGGGCAGACGGTCGCTCGGCTGCAGTCAAGCGAGGGTGCGATCATCGGCGTCTCGTACGTGCCCTCGATGCATCTCGGCCGAGTTGGCGACTGCTGACCGGAGGCTGGGCGAGCGCAGGATGTCGGCGACGTCGAGAAGACAAGGGGACACCCAGCAGCTGCGTTGGGTTGGATTCGCGGGGAGGATTGGGGCTATACGGTCGCCGAGCGGAACCTGGCGACCGATTTGTCTGGACCCTACAAGGTCGGTCCTCAACAGCGATGTGTTTTGACTGGTGAAACCCGAGCTGACGCGGGGACTCGAACCCGAACCTACCGCTTACAAGACTCCCCCTCCGCGTTGACCATGGCTGCTACCAGCAGCTTCAACGTCTACAGTGATCGTCCAAGTGGCCACAGCGGCACGGTTGGACGCGAGTTCGTGTCACAACTCGTGTCATGCCCTGGCCCACCGGGTTCCAGTCGTGTTAAGCCCAGGGCAGCGGGTGGGTCGGGACTGCTGCCAGGAGGGCCCGTCAGAGACGCCCGCAGAGTCCCCGGCGACGAGCGCCGCAGCGCAGCGACCTCTCTTTCAGATCGCAACTGACCGTAGTCGAGTCTGCGGCCCGCGAACGGCATACTCTGGCATTCTGGACTGTTTCGGTGTCACTCCCGTGAAAGGATGCGTGGCGATGGGCGCTGACGTGACCTATCTAGAGGTGCCGGTGATGGCCCTCGGCGAGGCAGCCCACCAACTCGGCATTCCCACCTCGACACTCAAACACTGGCTTGACGGGCACCACGTCGGGGAGCGGTTCTATCCGCCGGTGCTGCGACCCGAACCCTCCCCTGGGGCAGACCTGACATGGGGCGAGATGGTTGAGGCCGACTACCTGCGCGCCTACCGGTCGAAGGGTGTCTCGTTGCAACGATTGCGCCCGTTTATCGCGGAGTGCCGGGAGCGCTTCGGTCTGCGTTACCCGCTCGCGCATCTGCGGCCGTTCACCGACGGACGCCGGCTGCTGCTCGAGGCGCAGACCGAGGCAGGATTGACGGGTGATCTGCGGGTGATCTACGAACTCGCCTCGGGCCAGCTGGAGCTGCACTGGCGGGCTGTCACTTTCCTCGAAGGGGTGGATCGTGGCGGCGACACCATGGCCGACATCGCCCTCGCCTTGATGCCCGACGGACCGGACTCACCGGTGCGACTGGAGCCCGGTGTTGCCTCAGGCGCGGCCACTGTAGCTGGCGTGCGCACGGAAATTCTGCGCGAGCAGTATGAGGCCGGCGAGGACACCCGGGATATCGCCGAGATGTTCCGGCTGGACATCCACGACGTTCTCGCAGCGCTGCGCCACGAAGACAAGCTCCGGCCGCTGAAAATCGCGTGACGAAGTTCGCGGTCGCCCGCTGGTATGTGGACGCCGACACCCTCGGGCTGGCCCATGTGCTCATCCGAGCTCGTCCCGATGTCACGTTTCCCGGAGACGACGGCATCCGGCATACCACTCGGTGGGCGTTGCCACCGTGCCCCGTCCAGGAGACCAGTGCCCTCGACACCGAGTGGATCCCCAAGGTCGCCGCTGCGGGCATGGCAATCATTTCCCGGGACCGAGCCATCGCCCGCCGGCGCGCGGAGAAGGACGCGATCCTCGCGGCAGGTGCACAAATGTTCGCGATCACCGACCCGGGACAACTTCGCGTGTGGGACATGCTGGAAATCGTCATGCACAGGTGGCGCGACATGGAACGGATGCGGGAGCGACCCGGTCCTTACATCTTCGCACTCTCCCGGACCCGGATGACCGAGATCGACCTCACGTGATCGCCGGAATCCACCGGATAGCGCCCAGCGATGTTCCACTGCACAAGGACACCGATGTCGTCGGACGAGATGGCCGCCGCGTCGTCCGAGTCTCGTAATCCACCCTCGTCGACAACATGGGGCGTCACGATTCGTGTCACGCAACTGGCTCAAGGTCGAAACCAGAGAACGTTCTCCCTGCTAGAACCGGAGCCGACGCGGGGACTCGAACCCCGAACCTACCGCTTACAAGACTCCCCCTCCACGTTGACCAAGGCGGCTACCAGCGACTTCACTGTCTATCGTGATCGTTCCGACCGCTAGATCGGCTCCGGTGGACGGGAGTTCGCGTCACATCTCGTGTCACGCCGCCCGCGCTAGCGCGGTGATCTTCAGATGGATCCGATCGGCTACCACAGCACGGCTCGCGTCGGCACCCCGCGCACATGTGAGGCCGTTACACCCGGCGATTACGCCTGCAGAACTATGCAGTTGCGTGCAGCCGCCGACGGCATGTTGATCTGGCAGCCCGCCGATGTCTTGGCTGTCGATCGTCGTGTCCCAGCAGAGCAGCCAGACCGGACTTCCGAAGATCACAGGCACATGAGTGCCTGGTCGACTGTGTTCGGCCTGGTCAGGGCGGTGCGGAGTGTTCCACAGCTTGAATTCTTGTAGGCACACGATCTTGGGCGTGTCGCTGGACATGAGCTGCGGTGATGAGGTTGAGTTGTAGGCGTGCTCTCGCGGGAGACCCGGCGGACCAACCGGGACGGCTCGGTGGTGAGCTATCTGCAGTTGGCGCACAACGAGCGCCACCCGGTCAGCGGTAACTCGGTCGCGAAGGTGATCCACAGTTTCGGGCGGGCCGACAAGGTCGACCGGGCGGCGCTGGCCCGGTTGGTGTCGTTGATCGCGCGGTTCCTGAGCCCGGAACAGGCCGTGACCGCGGCGGCCGGGACCGGTGGGGTCGAGGTGCTGGACTCGCGGCGCTTGGGCGCGGCCTGGACGTTGGACCGGATGTGGGAACGCCTCGGTGTCGGCGCGGCGATCCGCCGGGTCGCCGCCGACCGTCGCCTGGACGGCGACGCGGTCGAGCGGGTGGTGTTCGCCCTCGTCGCGCAACGGGCGTGTGAGCCGGGGTCGAGGCTGGCCGCGGGCCGCGATCCAGTCTGCACTGTTACCCGTGTTGCTGGAGTTCCTCGCCGACACCCCGGACCCCGACCGGCGGGCCCGGTGCGACTGCCGGGTGTGCTCAAGCCTCAGCATCCCGAGAGCGTCGTGCCGGCCGTCGGCCGCATCCCCGCGGCGCGGGCCAGCCAGCGCCACGCCGCGGTGTCGTCGCCGGCCGGAAGCAGGTGGGTGCGGCGCAGCCGCTGGAGCTGCAACCGGTGCTCCAACAGGCGCAGAAACCGGTAGGAAGCCGCGAGGTTGGCCGCGTTGGCCGCGGCCGACGTAGCCGCCCGCGGCCAACGCGGCCAACGCCGCCATAGTGGACGTGACCCGCAGCGACTCGTCGGTGCGGCCGTGCACCAGCTGCAACAGCTGCACAGCGAACTCGACGTCGCGGAAGCCGCCGTGGCCCAGCTTGAGCTCCCGGTCGGAACATGGTCGGCGACGCGGCGGCGCATCGCCTGGACCTCGACCACAAAGTTCTCCCGGCCCGCGGCGGTCCAAACCATGGGTGCCACGGCCGCCAGGTACCGTTCCGCACGTGGGAGACCCGGCTGGGTTTGGGTGTCCTCTGTACCCCGGGGACGGCGGTGTTCACACGACCGTAGCGTGGTCCTCGGCCGCCGCCTGCCGCCTCTCAACGGCGTGGTCCCTGCAACCCTGGTGTTCCTGCCCGCCCAAGGTCTGACAATGACGAGGCATCATCAAGGATTCACGGTTGTTCACCCGTCCCAGCCTTCCCCTCGTCTGTAGCCCCCGGACGGAACGGGGACCCTTGGACTTGCCCCTGAGCTTCACACCCGACTGAGCTGGACCCAGCCACGCATGTCAGGGTGGGGACAGGTCTTGAACACTGACCCGGACTACGTCCTCGACATCAGTCGACCTCCTCCACGCAGTCACTCACTCTCAACGTGCGACCTCACGTCGCAGCCACGGTTTGTCCCGCTCTCCGAGCGGCACCCAACGATCATTTCCGGGGCTGGACGTGCCGGCCAGACCGCTGTCGTGCCCCAGCCGTTGCGCGCCGGTCTCGGTAATCAGAGCCCTGCGAGGGTGAGCCAGTCGACGATCCGCTATCGAACTGCAACAACCGCCGCCGATACCTCGTTGTACCTGTGACAAGCGAGACTTGCGGGATCGCACTACCCTGAATTTACCTTTGCATACTGCAGTCAATCAACAAGAAAAGAGGCCGGGTAAAATTCTCATCCCACCAGGGGTCCTGCTTCCTTTGGGATTCAGTAGGATGCGGTTCGCGCAATTGAGTGACGACAAAACCAGCGTTAGTGATCATCGAAATATAGGCCTCCAAAGAGTAGAGCCGCTGAACCGATGGCGCCGACGATATTATTCCCGCCACGTTGAACCTTTGTTCCACTATTCGGAAGCTGAAGTAAGTATCAATCGCTGATAGGGTGGTCTGCGCGGCGCTACGCTCAGATCGTGCCGTGTAGAAGCAAGGGTGCATGCCCAGGGCGATCAGTCGGCCTCCTGGTTTTAGAACACGTGCGAATTCGCGAAATCGCCGACCCGGGTTGTTGATTCCGTTTGGCAGGCGGTTGGCGATCACGAGGTCAACACTGCTGGCACTTAGTGGAAGGTGTGCCACGTCTGCGTGGTAGAAGCGCATCGCATCGGATTTAGCGTCCGAATGGTCCTGCGCCGCTGCGACGAGTTCTGGACACGCGTCGGACGATCTCGTCGAGCTGCCCGAACAGATCGGGCCCTTGCAGGCTGGAGTCCGACATGAGGCCGTCCACCTGGATGACCGTCACGGAGTCCCCTCGCATCCCGAGGTGCGCGAAGACGTACTCGGGGTAGTCGGGGTCCATGCCGCGAGGTATCACGACGACGTCGCCTTCACGCGCATGCCACAGAAACCGCGCGCAGGTGTCGGTGTTGGTACCGGTCCCCTCCAACAGGCCGGACACTTCACGAACCGTCTCGGGGTAATCAGCACGAACGTTGGCCAGAATTACAGTGGGCACAGAACCCCCTTCCTACTTCCGCTTGGCCTCGATCAGACCATGCAGTCGCCGCTCCCCGTTGATGGTCATGTGGACTTCGTTTCTGAAATGCCCGTCGAACTTCGAGCTGATGGCGTCAGTGAAGAACACCTCGCCTTCCTCGGGGAGAATCGTGGTGCCGGCGAAGCGGAGCACGCCGTCCTCGTAGTCCGCTCCCGACGTTTCCTCCACCAGGCAGTTGCCGCGGTCGTCGTAGTAGATCGCGGTGAACTTGCCCACCGCAGGGTTCCAGCCGAACGTGTAACGTCCGGTTTGGTGCTTTTCGACGACCGTATTCGGTTCCTGGGTGAAGTTCCACTCGAGCCACGCGCCGCGCAGAATCGGTTTGATCGTGCCGTAGATCCGCCCCGGCGCCGGATCCGCACCCGGCGGGTACACGAGCGTTTCGCACTCCCAGTCGCCCAGGAGGAAGTGCAGCTTCCGCATCTCGGGAATGTCGAGTTCTGCGAGGTGCAGCGGGCTGTCCAAGTCGTTGTGCAACTTGGCCATCTCGCCGGCGAGCATCTTGGGGAGAGAACCCCGGATAAAGTCGCTCATGCCGTTATTTTCTCCTAGTGGCGAGTTCCGTCAATCCAGCAGGCGGACTTCGGCGGGCATGGACTGGTGCGGCTTCTGGGAGTCATGTTCCGCGGACACGTGCCCCTGACGGGTCGGTTTGCGCGTGAAGAAGATGAGCATGTCCCGCGTCGCCGAGAACGAATCGTCGATCGTCTGCACGGGCGTGACGCTGTGCTTGCGCTCGTGGTCGAACACGAGAAGCGTGTCGAGCCGGTTTCGGTGCTGCACCTCCGTGATCACGAACCGGGGGTCGACCGCGTCCCAGGGCTTCCCCGTCTGCTCGTCGTTGTGGTGCACCCTGGTCTTCGCGCTGTCGCTGGACATATTTTGGGACTTCAGGAAGACCGTCATGGCGTGGTCGACGCCGTCGCTGTGGACGCCCTCCAGCGCCGGCTGGCCCAAGATCTCGGACGAGGTGATCGTGCGCAGGTGGAACACCGTG
>DASUII010000047.1:0-6893 GCA_036279835.1 Pseudonocardiaceae bacterium | reverse complement strand
CGACCGACTCATCGACGCCCTCATGACCCAGGCCTTCAGCGCACTGAACGCCTCCCCCGGCGCCCGCGCCGACTACGACCAGCTCAAAGCCCGCGGCACCGAACACAACGCCGCCCTCCGGCAGCTAGCCAACCGGCTCGTGGGCATCCTGCACGGCTGCCTCAAAACCCGCACCCGCTACGACGAAGCGACCGCATGGCCGCACCGTGCCGACAAGGCCGCAGCTTGACATTCAAGCTCCTGGGATGTCTGTCATGCTTGATATGCAGGTAATCGTGAGGCTCCACGTCGTTGAGGTACAGCGCCTCGATTACCTGCATATCAAGAATTATGCGGCCCCGCCGGGCGAAGGTAATCTCCGATTACCCGCATAATGCCGATGAGCGGACGTTTGCGGGCGCAGGCCCCTGGCTTCGAGCTAGACCCCTCGATCGTTCCTGCAGATTGTGCTCGACGAGGACGGAGCCCGGCGCGCGTCGCGGCGGTGCACTTGCCCTGTAGGATAAGTTCAAGCGCCGCTTCGGCGAGTACGGCCCGGAACGTCCCGGCTATGCGCAGTCGGGCAGCACGATCGGGTGCAACCGGGCGCAGATCCGCCAGGCACAGCTTGGGTCCGCTGTGCCTGGCAGCGGCTCTGGCGTCAGGATCACAGCCAAGCCATTCACACTGGACCCGGATGTCTGTCTCACTTACCAGCACGGCCTCCCCGGAACGCCCCGTGCCCGGGTGTTATCCGGTATCGTCGTGTCCCATCGTCGGGGCATGGGACGGGACGACCGGCGAGCGGATGTCCCGACGTCGAAATGATCTGCAAATCGAGTCGAATTGGGCAGAAAATCAGCGAAAGGACGACCGGGTGAGTGTTTCCGCTTTCAATCAACAAGCCAATGGATATTCTTTAGAGCATGCTTACTGGCTTGGCAGGGCTGCGAGGCTGGCCTATGGAGATGAATCTGAGATCCGTGCAGATACCGAGAAGTGGGGTTTTGACCAGCTTGTGAACTTCTGCGGGGCGCATCAAATGCCGTTCCCGTTAGAAGACACCCAGGCGTATCTGGCGGCCAGCGACCGAATGATCGTTGTCGCGTTTCGTGGCACTGAGCCATCGCAGATCCGAGACTGGCTATCGGACTCGAATACCCCCGTGATCCCCGGGCCTGCGAAAAAAGGACTTGTTCATCTGGGTTTCAGTCGAGCACTGGCATCGGTGTACCCAGAGATTCGGGATAAGGTTGCCGAAGTCCGCACGAACAACCAGACCTTGTGGTTCACCGGTCACAGCCTCGGCGGTGCGCTTGCCATGCTGGCCGGGGCCACGATGCACCTCGAAGACCCGAAACTACTTGCCGACGGGGTGTACACCTTCGGCCAGCCGCGGACTTGTGACCGTTTATTCGCTGCCGTCCACGACACGGCGTTCGCATCTCGACACTTCCGCTTCGTCAATAACAATGACATTGTCGCACAAGTGCCACCCGAACCTGCCTTCCACCACGTCAACGCCATGATGTACTTCGACGCGAATGGAAAGCTGCACGAAAAAATGCCGTTTGTGAGCAAACTGACAGATAGCTTCAAGGGCTTCACCAGCGATCCGTTCGCCCCAGGTACCGACGGTATCAGGGACCATTCCATGGACACATACGTGGCGCTCATCGAGAAGAATCTCGGCTAGGATCGCCGATCGTGCTGCTGACGCTGCGCGGCGCGAAGACCGGCACGCTGCGCTACACCCCGGTCATGCCCTTGGACGCGACGACGGCAGGTGCGCCGTCGTCGCGTCCAAGGGCGGCGCCCCAGAGCACCCGACCTGGTACCACAACATCAAGGCCTACCCCGAGTTCCCGTTGCAGGACGGGACCGTGACCAAGGACTACGTCGCGCGCGAGGTCGAGGGCGCTGAGCGGGCCGAGTGGTGGGAGCGGGCCGTGGCGGCGTACCCGCGCTACGCCGAGTACCAGAAGAAGACCGACAGACATATCCCGGTGTTCGTGCTCGACTCGAAGTGACGGGCAGGGCCGACAGCACCCCCACTATGTCCTCGCTCCCTATCTCGTCTCTGGCACCTGACGCCGACCGCCCTGTATTGCCGAGTTGAGTGCACTCTTCTGCCGCTGAGAGCGCGTGGCATCCACACATGCCGCTGTCCGAGGGCGGCTGCCGGCACAGGACATGCCGAGCGGCCCGTATGGGGGATCGGCTGCTGGACAATCCCACGGCGGCGAGGGCCGATCATGGGGTTGTGGATTTCCCAACACTCCGAGTTTCGGTCCGCTGCTCGACCGACTCGATAGCGCCGAGCGGGGCATCGCACGGCGCGAGCGCACCACCCTGTTACGCCCTGCCAATCAGCTTGTGCCCTTTACCTGTCCTTGTGCGTCCGCTGGGCGCAGCGCACGCCCATAACGGGGTGAGTTCCGCGACGCTGTAAGTCGAGATGCCCGATCGGAGCCTGGGGTCAGATCCTCCGGTCGGCGTCACAGGCTGATCTTGATCTCAACTACATAACGCTCACTCTAGAAGGCTGGCGGGTCTCGCCGAACGTCGTGGGTCTCCCCCCGCACCCACGAAGGCTGAGCAACCAGCAGGTGGCCGGTGACCCTCCCGAGCGTCCACGCCCCCGACCGCGACGTCGACGGGTCACCGGCCACCCACAACCACCCCCTGGGGCGGCGCTTCCCGCCTGCCCAGGGGTGTCACCATTTCCGAGGCTGATGTACCGTCGCTGCCTGACCGCGTCATCCCATCAACGCGGTCGGTCTCCAGAACGACTCGGCGCATCCCAACAGATCATGTTGTCGGTCTCTGGGAGTCGTTGTGGGTGCGCAGCATCTGCCTGTTCCGCGGTTGGAGTCTAGGGCTCACCAACAGTCCGCGAGGACCTTCCTGTTGCGGGATCCCGCTTAACGGACTGCCGGCACGGACCGCCGGCACCCGCGCACGGACAGCGTTACTAGCGGACGTTGGGCACGAGGGTGAGCTGAAGTTTCGGCGTCGTTGGAAGGTGAAGGCGTGATGGCGCGGTATGTGAAGTCGCGCTGCCCCTCGAACTGGGTCAAGCCGAAGGTCGGGGTGAGGATCGGCGGCGTGGCCGGGCGTGGCCTGGGACGGCCACACGTGATCCTGGTGGAACGCCGGGTGCCTTGGGACGCTCCGCACACACAGTTCGGCCCGCAATGGACCACCCGCCCCCTCGCGCGACGCCAAGTTTTGGCACGGTACAGGGGGTTATTCCGGCCGCCGGAATTTGCGTTCTAGTCATTTATTGTCATCGACGAATTCGACACCACATTTGGAAGACGCGTTCTAATCCCCGCGGGGGGGGGGATCAGTCGACCGCGATGGCGAACACGTGGAGGTCGCCGCCGGACACCAGTGCAGGCAATGTCACGCTGGCTACCCGCTTGCCGGGCTGCAGCGTGATCGGCGCTGTGGCGAACAGGTAGGTATTGACCTGCTGGCTTTCACCGTCGGTCCCGTTCCGGTACGGCATCTTCGCCACCGCCAGGTTGCCGAAGGCACTCGGCGTCTGACCGTTACCCCGAGTCCAGTCGGTAAAGCCGACCATCGCGGTCTGCTTGGTGCCGTCAGTGTAAGTAATGGTTAACGTGCCGGAGGCGTCACCGCCGGTGGCACTGCCGAGCAACCCAAGTCTGCCGGCGCCGGCCGTCGTCTCTGGCAGGTTGACTGTCTGTCCCGCCGCGACCACGTTATCGTCGTTGCCGGTGCCGACCGAAGGCCAGGTATAGCGCAGCCCGGAGACGATGACCGCCCCGCCTGGCTCCACTCCGGTCGCGGCCAGCGTGTCCACGGAGTAGGAGTATCCCGAGTTGTCGTAGTTGGCGACCGCGGTGTCCGAATCGGGCGAAACCCCGACGTTGTCGTAGGCGGTCAGCAGACTTCCGGGCTGGGCGACCAGGACGTTCGACGCTGTGCCCGCGATCGCGGCACCGCTGAATGATATCGGCACCTGATAGTTGCCTTCGGCGATGTCTGCGGCCACCGAGACGGTCAGCTGCTGGCCGACCTTGTCCCCTGCCGGTACGGAGATCGTGCCGGAGTTTGGTGTGACGATGATGCCGGGGGGCGGATGCGCGGTCCACGACACGCTTTCGCTGGAGCCGGACAGGTCCTGCACCCCGATGGTGGTCTTGCGCGCACCGCCCGGCGGGATCGTCAACCGCGCCGGGTCGGCGTAGGAAAGCCGACCGATCTCGCCGTCACGGAACGACGGTGGCGCGTCCGCGGGTGCGGCACCCCAGTTCGGGTCCGGCCGGTCGGAGACCATGAAGTGCAGCGTGCCGCCGCTGGTGACGAAGGACTCCGGTAGCCAGGGCCGGGTCGACTTCTGGCCGTTCACCTCGAGCCCAACGGTGTAGGGCGTGTTCTCCGCTGCCCCTGGCGCATTGATGGTGATCGTCTTGCCGGTCGGTGGTGTGATCTTCACCTGGGTGAACAGCGGCGTTGCGAGTGTCAGCTCCGCCCGGCCGGGAATCTCCGGATACACCCCCATGGCTGACCAGACGTACCACGACCCCATCTCGCCGAGGTCATCGTTGCCCTGTAGCCCCGCTGGCGAGGAGTTGTACAACTGAGACAGCACCCGCCGCACGGTCTGCTGCGTCTTGTACGGCGCGCCGGTGAAGTCGTACAGCCACGGAGTCTCCAGTGTCGGCTCATTGGACAAAAACGCATACGGCCGCTTGGTTCCCGCGTTAAGTTCGGTGAACAACGTGTCCAGCCGTCTGTTCACCACGGCGTTTCCACCGAACGCAGTGACCAGGCCGGCGACGTCGTAGGGCACCATCCAGCTGTACTGCGCCCCGTTGCCCTCGACGTATCCGTTCGGGCTCGCCGGGTCGTAGTTCGCCGGAAAGGAACCGCCCGCGTGGCGTGGTTCCAGGTATCCGGTAACCGGATTCTCGAGGTTCTGCCAATTCTGCGCACGGTTTATGAAGGTGGCGTAGGTCACCGAGTCACCGAGCCGGTGGGCCAGCGCAGCGACGGCGAAGTCCGCGCTGGTGTACTCCAGCGTGTCCGACGCGGCACCCGGCACATAGCCCAGTTTCAGGTAGTCCGGTAGACCCGGTCGCTCGACGTAACCTGTCGTCGGCTGCGTTGCTCCGCGCACCATGGACAGCACCGCGTGGCGCGCGTCGAAATCCCGGACGCCGAACGCGTACGCGGTGGCGACGATGGCGGGGTATGGATCGCCGTTCATCACGCCGGTGTAGTCGTTGGCAACCGTCCAGCGGTCCCACGCGCCGCCCTGGTCGGCGTAGGCGATCATCGAGCGGGCGATGTCGGACATCTCGTGTGGGGCGAGCAAGGACAGTAACTGGATTTCAGAACGGTAGATGTCCCAGCCGGAGAAATTGGTGTACATCGCATGACCAGAATCGACGATGTGGATCCGGCCGTCGAAACCAATGTAGCGCCGGTCGCTGTCGGAGAAGACGTTCGGTTGCAGGAAGGCGTGATAAAGCGACGAGTAAAAAATACGTTTCTGCTCATCGGTTCCACCCGCGACCTGGATCTCATTCAGCCGACCGTTCCACGTTTTCCTTGCCGCCGTAGCAATCTCGTCGAACGAGCGCGTCCCGCCGTTCTCCGCGGCGAGGTTGCGTTCGGCTCCGTCGATCGAGACGAAAGACAGTCCCAGCCGCACATTCACCGGCCCGCCGTCTCCGGTGTCGAAGGTGACGAAACCACCAGTGCCTTCCCCGGGAACCGTGACATCCTGGGGCGCCAAGGATTCCGACTGAAGCCGCGGGCCGGTGGCCGAACGTACGGCCGCGATTTTCGGTGGCGCACCACCATGCTCGTTGACCTTGCCGGGTGTCACCGTGTTGCCCCGCCAGGTGCCGACGGAGACGAAAGGCCGGTCGAACGTGGCGGTGAAATAGACCCGGTAGTGATCGTCGGCGCCGCAGAACCGGCCGCTTGCCGCCCAGCCACTGATGGAGTCCTTGCCGATATTGATCTGCGCGTCATCGGTGCCGTTGATCGAGCCGGAGGTGTCCACCAGCAACGTCGCGGTCTTACCGGCTGGATAGCTGAAACGCCCGGATCCGGTGCGCTCGGTGGCGGTGAGCTCGACCTTCACGCCATTCACCAGTTGCACGCCGTAGTAGCCGGGGGTGGCCTTTTCGTCGGTATGCGCGAACGTCGCGACGTACCTCGTCGGATCAGTCGCCGGCGAGTCCATCACCTCACCGGCGTAGGGCATGAACGGGACGTCCTGGTAAGTATCACAGCCAGCACCGGAGAGGTGCGTCAGGCTGAAGCCGCGAATCCGGTTGTCCTGATAGAAGTAACCACCGTGCTGTTGGGTCACCGTGTCCGGGCTCCACTGCACCATGCCGAACGGCACGTCGGCGCCTGGGAAGTCGTTGCCTGCGCCGCCACCCGTGCCTTGGTCCGGTGCGCCGGGTTGGGTTCCGACGAACGGGTTGACGTACTGCGCGAGATCGCCTGCCGCCAGTGTGGACGCGGCTGAGGTCGGCACCGTGACCACCGAGCCCAACACCACCGCGCCGACCATGACGAGCAATCCGCCGATACCCGACCTACGCGCATTACGCGCGCCTTGTATCGAAGTCACCAAGCACCTCCCCTATGTGGGGAAGACGCGCGCAGAGTGGAGGCGTTGCTATCAACGATGGAAGGGCATTGTCAGGTTGTTGCTTTCCGGGTGTGGCAGGGCCAGTTCTATCCCATGATGTGGCCCCGCACGGGTCTGTTGCGTCGGTGGAGAGCAAGATCAGGCAGGCTTGGTCGATGCGTCGTCGCTGTCGTCGAGTGCCAGCATTGAGGTCCAGCTTCGCGGGGTTCCGCTTCCCTCCGGATGTGATCACGCTCGCGGTTCGCTGGTACTTGCGCTACGGGCTGTC
>DASUII010000046.1:0-2696 GCA_036279835.1 Pseudonocardiaceae bacterium | reverse complement strand
GGTGGTCGTGACCCGAAGCGTTTGTTGCTCCCCGGAGTGGAACAGGGCGTCGGCCCGGACAGGATCGCCGTGGCGGTTCAAGACCTTGAGGTCGATCGGATTGTCGCTGTTCGGAGCGGCGCCAGCGACGATATCCGCAATACGAACACTGCCTCCGTCAGCAGTTCGTACCCGAGCATCGCCGGTCACGCAGTACCTCATCGCCGCGGGCGGGTCGTTGCCCGGAGAGCCGAAGTTGCCTTGGCCGTCGACCAGGGGATAGCGCATCGACCACGGCTGGGCCATCCGCACCAGCGTGTCGTAGATCGCGGAGTCACCGTGCGGGTGGTAGTTGCCCATCACGTCGCCGACGACCCGAGCGCACTTCACCGGGCCGCGGTCGGCGCGGAAGCCGGAGTCGTACATCGAGTACAGCACCCGCCGGTGCACTGGTTTGAGCCCGTCGCGAACGTCCGGCAGCGCACGGCCGACGATCACGCTCATCGCGTAGTCGATGTAGGAGCGCTGCATCTCCTGCTGGATGTCGACCGGCTCGACGCGGTCTCCGTCCGGCGGCAGGATGATCTCAGTCACGGAGCTTGGTTCCCTTCAGCAGGGCCAGTTCAAGGGGCCAATAACAGGCGCCCAACCCAGCCAGTCTACCGGTCACGCAGCGTCCCCTCCGGCCGGACGCGCGCCGGCTGGCTGTCCTCATGCGCCTAGGCCTCCCGAGCTACACGGGAGAGCTGCTCGGGCCGCGCAGGACAGCTCCGTTGTGGAGTTCGGGAGCGGTAGAGCTGTGGCCCTTGGATGCGGCGGCGGATGAACCTGACTAAGAATCAGTGTTGCAGCGCGACCGCGCTGAGCTGGGACAGTGCTTTGTTGATCTCATCGAGATCGCAGTGCGCCGGGTCGTAGCCGATCTCGCCGATTTGCTCCATCCAGCGGCTGTACATCTCGTGCTCCGGGTGCTTGTCATCGCTCAAGGCACGCATCAGCTCGGCGAAACCCCACGGGCCGCCACTGTCCTCGGGCGGTCCGGCGCGCCGACCGGTCACGCAGCGCGGGTAGGTCAGCGCTGGGTCGGCCCGGTCGACTGACTCCACGACGATGTCGTGCCACCAGTCATCGCCGAAGTCGTACCAGTAGGCGATCCGATCGCCGGCTTGCATTTGGGCCAGTGTCCGGCGCGCCTCGTCTGTGGTGTCCTCGAGCATGTGCTCGGTGTCGGCGTAGTGCACACCGTTGACTTCGAATTGATGCAGGTGACAGTCGTACCAACCCATCGCGGCCTGGATGATGTCGTGCAGCTCAGCCAAGCTCGTGGTCGAGGGCACGTGCAGGCGTCGCCAGATTGGCGGCTTCATGTAGCGCAGCGACACCTTGATCGTGTGAATGCTGGGCCGTACCGGCATCGGGCGACCTTAATCGGTCGCACTCCAAGCCGTCATCGCGGGCTACGTTTGTGACGGCCAGACCGGCGCGATTCGGGCATTCACGGCGTATCACGTGCGTTGCTCTCTACGTGCAGCAACCAGCTGCAAGATCGCTGTTTGTATGTCACCCCGCACGCCGCCTCAACGCCGTTGGCGCTTTGCGCCGCTCAGAGGGGTGAAAATGGGTCCTGGGTCGCGGTATGGTCCCTCGTCCTCAGGTGGGGAACAGCCTTGCGTGCGCCGAGTTCGACAGGAGGGCTGCGCTGGCGGCGGTGAACAGCCGTGGTGTCGAACTCGGCGACAACAGGGTTGTCGCGACTGTATTTCGAGGCGAATGGCGGTTTCGACGACGGGCTAGACGTCGAGGAAGCGGACGTCCTTGGCGTTACGGGTGATGAATGAGCGGCGGGATTCGACGTCCTCGCCCATCAGGACGCTGAACAGCTCGTCCGCGGTCGCCGCGTCGTCGAGGGTGACCTGTAACAAGACCCGGTTGGTCGGGTCCATCGTGGTCTCCCACAGCTCCTTGGCGCTCATCTCGCCGAGTCCCTTGTAGCGCTGGATCGCGTCTTCCTTGGGCAGCTTGCGGCCCTCGGCCTGACCCGCTTCGATCAACCCGTCGCGTTCCCGGTCGGAGTAAGCGTACTGCGCCTGAGCCCGTGGCCACTTGATCTTGTACAGCGGTGGCTGGGCGAGGAATACGTGCCCGTGCTCGACCAGCGGGCGCATGAACCGGAACAGCAGCGTCAGCAGCAGGGTGCGGATGTGCTGGCCGTCGACATCGGCGTCGGCCATCAGCACGACCTTGTGGTAGCGCAGCTTGGCAAGGTCGAACTCGTCGTGGATCCCCGTACCCAACGCGGTGATGAGGGCCTGTACCTCGGTGTTCTTCAGCACCCGGTCCAACCGGGCCTTCTCGACGTTGATGATCTTCCCGCGGATCGGCAGGATCGCCTGGTACAGCGAGTCCCGCCCGGACTTCGCCGAGCCGCCCGCGGAGTCACCCTCGACGATGAACACCTCGCTGCGCGACGGGTCGGTGGAGCGGCAGTCGGACAGCTTGCCGGGCAGACCACCCAGGTCACCTGCCGACTTGCGGCGGACCAGCTCGCGGGCCCGCCGGGCGGCCATCCGCGCCTGCGACGACGAGACCGCCTTGTTGATGATTGTTTTGGCCTCGGCGGGGTTGCGCTCCAACCAGTCGATCAGCCATTCGTTGCAGGTCCGCTGGACGAACGACTTGGCCTCGGTGTTGCCCAGCTTGGTTTTGGTCTGACCTTC
>DASUII010000045.1:0-10294 GCA_036279835.1 Pseudonocardiaceae bacterium | reverse complement strand
GTTCCACAGGATTACAACGAAGAGAACCTCTACATCGACCTTCGGTCGATCTTCGGGCATCCGCTCTTCTTGAAGTGTGAGGGCTTCAACTTCGCCGGCTCGATCAAGCTGAAGGCCGCGACCGAGATGGTTGAGGCCGCCGAGCGCGAGGGGATTCTGACCTCGCGGTCGATTCTGGTCGAGTCCTCGTCCGGCAATCTGGGCGTGGCGCTGAGCATGATCGCCGCAAGCAAGGGCTACCGGTTCGTGTGCGTGACCGACTCCCGCTGCAACCTAGCATCCAGGCGGCTGATGGAAGCGTTGGGCAGCCAGGTGCACATCATCGTCGAGCCGGCTGATATCGGCGGCTTCCTCGGCGCACGCCTCGACTACGTCCGCGCGCTGTGCGCCTCCGACGATCGGTACGTGTGGCTTAACCAGTACACCAATCCGAACAGTTGGAAGGCGCACTACCGCACGACAGCGCCGGCGATCGCCAGCGAGTTCCCGCGGCTGGACGTGCTGTTCGTCGGGGCCGGCACCACCGGGACGCTGATGGGCTGCGCACGCTACTTCCGGGAGTGGCACCGGCCGGTGCGGGTGGTCGCAGTAGACAGCGTCGGCTCGGTGACCTTTGGGGGTGCACCGGGGCGCCGGATGATTCCCGGCCTGGGCACAAGCGTCCGCCCCGAGCTGCTCGACGAGTCCTATGTCGACGAGGTGGTATGGGTCGAGGAGGCGGACACCATCCGAGCCTGCCATCGTCTGGCCCGAAGCGGATTTTTGTTCGGCGGCTCCACCGGCACCGTGATCAGCGGCGCGATGGACTGGCTGGCCCAGCATGACACGCGGGAACTCACCGCGGTGGCCATCGCCCCGGACCTCGGCGAGCGCTACCTCGACACCATCTACCAGACCAACTGGCTACAGGACCTGTACGGCGAGGACTTGCTCCGCTCCGACGAGCTGACCGCCGGTTCCCGGGCGGCCTGACCCAGGCCAACGACCCGCCGCCTAACCCACGAACCGGTAGGGCTAGCCCTACTTCGATTCGGGGGCCAGCTCTGCCGCCTCGGGGGCCCGCACCATCGCCGGTCGGGGACTCCGTTGCCAGGCTTTCCACCAGTACACGACCAGGGAAAACGGCCCTTGGTGGGCCCAAGGAGACATCATGACCGCCACCTTGCTGCCTTTCGAGCAACCCGCCACCGAGCTCCCGGAGCTTGTGTTGGTCGCGGAGCAGGCTCAGGGTCGGCGGACTCGCCGCGGTGAGCGCCTGGATCTTGTGTTCGAGGAGCGTTGCGACTGGATCCGCGAATACGGCCGGCCCGGTCAGCTCGCAGTCGACTCCCACGACCTGCGGCTGACCTACGACGAGCTCGACGCGCGTACCAATCAGCTGGCCCGCTATCTGCGTCTGTGCGGCGCCAGCGCGGGTGATCGGATCGCGCTGCTGTTCGACCGGCCCGTCGATGCCTACCTCGGCATGCTGGCAGTGCTGAAGATAGGCGGGGCGTACGTGTCACTGGATGTGGATTCTGCCGCCGACCGGCTGGCCTACATCGTTGCGGACGCCCAGGTGAAGATGGTGCTGACCCGTTCCGAGGTGCGCGAGCGGGTCGAGAACATCAAGCCGCTGACCGCCCCAGACATCGAGCTGCTCTTCATCGACGATGCGGCCCCGCTAATCGCCGAGATGAACGAGTGCCGGTTGCTGCCCGTGGAGCGCGGCAGCCACAAAGATCAGCTGGCTTACATCAGCTACGCCTCCGGCTCGACCGACCGCCCCGAGGGCGTGGCGATCGATCACCCGAGCATCTGCAACTTCGTCCGGGTCGCCGCCGAGATCTACGGCATCCGTCCCCGCGACCGGGTCTACCAGGGCCTGACGATCGCGTTCGACTTCTCCGTCGAGGAGATCTGGGTGCCATGGGCAGCGGGGGCGACACTGGTCCCCAAACCCCCCGGCGCGAGCCTGCTGGGCCAGGACCTGCACGTGTTTCTCAGCGAGCACCGCGTCACGGCGATGTGCTGCGTTCCGACCGTGCTGGCCACCATCGAGGACGATCTGCCCGACCTGCGGTTCCTGCTGGTCTCCGGGAAGACCTGCCCGCAGGACCTGATAGCCCGCTGGCATAAACCCGGCCGCCGGTTCCTCAACGTCTACGGGCCGACCGAAGCCACCGTCACTGCCACCTGGACTGAGCTGCACCCGGACAAGCCGGTCACCATCGGAGTCCCGCTACCCACCTACAGCACAGTCATCCTCGACGCCGAGGACCCCTACCGCGCGCTGCCGCACGGAGAGATTGGCGAGATCGGGATCGCCGGGATCGGGCTTGCCTGCGGATACCTCAACCGCGACGACCTCACCGAGAAGGCGTTCATCCCGGACTTCCTGGGCATCCCGGCGAACCCCTCGGGGCGGATCTATCGCACCGGCGACCTGGGCCGCGTCAACATCGACGGGGAGATCGAGTACCACGGCCGGGTCGGCGCCTCCGGTCTGGCTGAGTGTCCTGCAGTTCGGGGCGGGTGCGCCGGCTCGACGACCGGCTCCGAGGGGAAGGTCGCCGAGGCACTCGTGGAGCCGGTGTCCACGCCTGTCGAGAGTGACCTCGCTGCGGTGCTGGCTGAGGTGGTGGGTGTCGAGCAGGTGTCGGTCGATAGCCACTTCTTCAACGATCTGGGTGCTGACTCGATGGTGATGGCCCGATTCTGCGCGCGGGTCAGGAAGCGGGCGGACCTGCCGTCGGTGTCGATGAAGGACATCTACCGGCACTCGACGATCAGAGATCTGGCGGCGGCGTTCGCGCCGGTGTCCACGCCTGTCGAGAGTGACCTCGCTGCGGTGCTGGCTGAGGTGGTGGGTGTCGAGCAGGTGTCGGTCGATAGCCACTTCTTCGATGATCTGGGTGCTGATTCGATGGTGATGGCCCGATTCTGCGCGCGGGTCAGGAAGCGGGCGGATCTGCCGTCGGTGTCGATGAAGGACATCTACCGGCACTCGACGATCAGAGACCTGGCGGTGGCGTTCGCAGAGCCGGTGTCCACGCCTGTCGAGTCGTCGGTTCCGCCGTCGATCGAGGTGGCGACCCATGCTGCACGTGGTGGGCCGGACCGAGAGGAGCCGATCGGCACGCCGCGGTACGTCCTGTGCGGAGCGCTGCAGCTTCTGTTCTTCCTCGGGTATTCATACCTCGCCGCGTTTATCATGGTCCGAGGTTACGAGTGGATCTCCGGCGGCTCAGGTTTGGTCGACGTCTACCTGCGGTCGGTGCTATTCGGCGCCGTGGGCTTCGTGGGCGTGTGCACCGTGCCGATCCTGGCGAAGTGGGCGCTCATTGGTCGGTGGAAGCCCCAGCAGATCCGCATCTGGAGCCTGGCCTACCTTCGTTTCTGGGCGGTCAAGGCGCTGGTCCGGTCGAACCCGCTGGTCCTGTTCGTCGGTTCGCCGCTGTACGTGCTCTATCTGAGGGCGCTGGGCGCGAAAATCGGGCGGGGTGTGGCGATCTTTTCCCGGACCGTGCCCGTGTGCACCGACCTGCTCACCATCGGCGAGGGCACGGTCATTCGTAAGGACTCGTTCTTCACCGGTTACCGGGCCCACGCCGGCCTGATCGAGACGGGCGTAGTCACCCTCGGGACGGATGCGCTCGTCGGTGAGGCAACGGTGATTGACATCGGGACCTCGATGGGTGACGGAGCCCAGTTGGGTCATACCTCCTCGCTGCACACCGGGCAGGCTGTGCCCGACGGCGAGCGCTGGCACGGGTCCCCCGCGCAGCGAACCGAGGTGGACTACCGGGCGGTCGACTCCACCGACTGCGGCGCCCTGAGAAGGATCTTGTTCCCCGTCGTGCAGTTGTTGGGGATGCTGATTGTGTCCGTGCCGCTGGCGGTCGGCGGTGTGACCATGCTTGCTGAGGTCCCGCAGCTCGCTGCGGTCCTGGACCCGGCGACGCTGGCCGTGACGAGCTGGGCGTTCTACCGCGACGCCCTGGCCACCTCCTTCCTGCTGCTCTTCGGCGCTGTGCTGCTCGGCCTGCTCGTCGTGTCCATTGTTCCTCGCGTGCTCAGCCTCGCCATCAAGCCGGACAAGGTCTATCGCTTGTATGGCGTCCACTACTGGATTCACCGGGTGATCGCGCGTATGACCAATATACGGTTCTACACGCACCTGTTCGGTGACAGCTCCTATATCGTCTACTACTTGCGCGGCCTCGGGTATGGCCTTTACCAGGTCGAGCAGACCGGGTCGAACTTCGGTACGGAGGTGAAGCACGAGACCCCGTACTTGAGCTCGGTCGGTAACGGAACGGTGGTCGCTGATGGGCTGTCGATCATCAATGCCGATTTCTCGAGCACGTCTTTCCGGGTGTCCCGGGCGTCGATCGGGGCACACAACTTCCTCGGGAACAGGATCGCCTATCCCTCGCAGGGCAGGACGGGTGATAACTGTCTGCTCGCGACGAAGGTCATGGTTCCCCTCGACGGGGAAATCCGGGAGGGCGTCGGACTACTGGGCTCGCCCAGCTTCGAGATTCCGCGATCGGTCGAGCGTGACAACAGGTTAGACGTGACGAGCGCGGATGAGCTGCGCCGGCGACTCGCCGCCAAGAACAAGCACAATACCGTCACCATCGGGTTGTACCTGCTGGTGCAGTGGATCTATCTCTTCGGGGTCACCGTGCTCGCTTTGGGCGCCTTTGACCTCTACCCCTCGTTCGGCACGTGGGTGGTCGCGCTGGCTGAGGTACTTGTCCTCCTGTTCACCACCGTCTACTTCGTGCTGGTCGACCGTTCGGTGAGGGCACTTCAGGCCTTGCGGCCGCATGGCTGCTCGATCTATGACCACGCCTTCTGGCGGCATGAACGTTTCTGGAAGCTGTGTGCGGATGCGTACCTCACGTTCTTCAACGGCACCCCGTTCAAGAACGTGATCTGGCGGTTGCTGGGTGTTCGGCTCGGCAGCAGGGTCTTCGACGACGGCGTCTTTTTAACGGAGAGGTCGTTCGTCACCATCGGTGACGACTGCACACTCAATGCGGGGACCGTTATCCAGTGCCACTCGCAGGAGGATGGCGCTTTCAAGTCCGACCGCGTCGCCATCGGTGCCGGCTGCTCCCTCGGGGTCGGCGCTTTCGTCCACTACGGCGTGACGATGGGCGAGGGCGCCGTGCTTGAGCCCGACTCTTTCCTTATGAAGGGCGAGGAGATCCCAGCTCGCGCATGGTGGGGTGGAAATCCGGCTAGGGAGATTCGGAAATGATTCCGCAGGGGTTTGGTGACAATCTGGCGACTGTGAGTGGGACGGACGATTCGATGGAAAAGTTAGTGGACGCTGGTCGGGAGTTTTGGTGCGGTGTGTTGGTCGCTGGTGGGTTCACCGCGATCCCGCGGTGGGCGCTCGATCCGGTGCCGGGCGTCGTGGAGCACGAGGCGGTGATCCCAGCTCATCTCGTGGCGGCGTTGGGCCGGCTAGCGGAGGAGCTTGCGGTGCCGCTTGGCTCGGTGCTGCTGGCCGCGCACGCCAAGGTGCTGGCCGCGCTGTCCGGCGAGCGTGAGGTCGCCACCGGCTACGTCGCAGTGGATGGCGGCCGACCGTTGCCGTGTCGGTTGACGACCGAATCCGACTCGTGGCGGACGTTGCTGCGCGCCACCCACCGAGTCGAATCGGAGCTGCTGTCGCACCAGGATTTTCCGGTCGCTGATCTCAGGCGCGAGCTGGGTCTGACCGGATCGTCGTTCGAGACAGTGTTCGATCCGGCCGGCAACGGCGGCGATCTCGCCCCGGACACCGTGTTGTGGGTGGGAATCTCGCAACGCGGCGGCCAACTCGTGCTACGGCTGCGGTACCGCAGCGAGGTGCTCGACGCGGACTGCGCGGCCAGGATCGCCGGCTATCACCTCACCGCGCTCGCGCTGATCGTCGCCGATCCGGATGCCGAGCACGGGCGGCAGAGCCTGCTGTCCGCCGAGGAACGTCATTTCCAGCTTGAAGGGCTCGCCGGGCCGCCCCGGGAGCTGCCAGACCGCCGGTTCCACGAGCTGTTCGAGCAGCGGGTGGCGGCACACCCGGACGCCGTCGCGGCCGTGCACGGCGACCGCCAGTGGAGCTACCGCGAGCTCAACGTACAAGCCAACCGGCTGGGACGGGCCCTGTTGGCGCGGGGACTGCGGCGCGAAGGTGTCGTCGCGGTGGTGACCGAGCGCAACCTGGACTGGATGGCCGCCGTCCTCGCGATCTTCAAGGCCGGTGGCGTGTACCTGCCCATCGAGCCGCATTTCCCGGCCGATCGCATCGCGACCACGCTCTCGCGTGCCGAGTGCGGGCTCGTGCTGACCGAACCCGGCAGCACCACCAGCCTCGACAAGGCCCTCGACTCGCTGCCCGGAGTCCAACGCCTCTTCGTCGACACGGCCTACGAGGAGAACTACAACGATGGTGATCTCGGCATCGCCGTTGCGGCGGACCAGCTCGCCTACATCTACTTCACCTCCGGCTCCACCGGTGCGCCCAAGGGCGCGATGTGCGAGCACGCGGGCATGCTCAACCACCTCTACGCCAAGATCGACGATCTAGGGATCGGGTCGGAGAACGGGGCAGCGCAGGTGGTTGCCCAGACCGCACCCCAGTGCTTCGACATCTCGCTGTGGCAACTGGTTTCCGCGCTCCTGGTCGGTGGGCGGACCCTGCTGGTCGAGCAGGAGGTGATCCTGGACGTCCAGCGGTTCGTCGACAAGATCGTCGACGGCCGGGTCGCCGTGCTCCAGGTCGTGCCGTCGTACCTCGAGGTCGTCTTGTCCTACCTGGAGCAGCACCCCCGAGAGCTGCCGGACCTGCGGTGCGTGTCGGCCACCGGTGAGGCGTTGAAGAAGGAGCTCACACAGCGCTGGTTCGCGGCCGAGCCCGAGATCAAGCTGGTCAACGCGTACGGGCTGACCGAGACCTCGGACGACACCAACCACGAGGTCATGGACCGGGTGCCGGACGCCGAACGGGTCCCGCTCGGCCCGCCGGTGAACAACGTGCATGTCTACGTCGTCGATGAGAACCTGTCACCGGTACCGCTCGGTGCCCCCGGTGTGATCGTCTTCTCCGGGGTCTGTGTCGGCCGCGGGTATGTCAACGACCCCGAGCGTACCCGGTCGGCCTATCTGACCGATCCGCACCGCGCGGGCCAGCGGCTCTACCGGGGCGGTGACTACGGCCGCTGGCAGCCCGGGGGCAAGCTGGAGTTCCTCGGCCGCCGGGATACCCAGGTCAAGATCTCTGGCTTCCGGATAGAGATCGGCGAGATCGAGAACACCCTGTTGCGGGTGCCCGGTGTCCGCGACTGTGCGGTAGTCGTCGCCGAGCGGGCCGACCGGAGCAAACACCTGGTGGCCTTCTACTCCGGCCAGCGACCACTCGAGGTCGACGTCCTGCGCGGCCGGCTGGGTGAGTCACTACCCGAGTACATGGTCCCGCCGACCTTCCATTGGCGGGAAAGTCTGCCGCTGACCGCCAACAGCAAGATCGATAGGAAGGCGCTGACTGCACTCGCCGGAGAGCTCGCCGGTGGTGACGTCACTGAGCAACACCACGCGCCGAGTACGCCGACCGAGCAGCGGCTGGCGGTTGCCTGGGCGAAGGTGCTCGGCATCCCGGCCGACCAGATCGGCCGATGGGACCACTTCTTCGACCGAGGTGGCACGTCGCTGTCGGCAGTGAAGCTGGCGATCACCCTGGACCGCGCGGTATCCCTCAAGGACCTCATCCGTCACCCGATCCTCGTCGATCTGGCCGGACTGGTCGATGGCAGGTCCGAGCGGCGCGCTGTGGACACCGCGCCGGCGGCAATGCAGCCCGCCGCCGCATTGTTGGTTTCTGCTTAATCGGCTTTCTTTAAATTGGCATTAAGTAGGCACTGAAAGGAAATCACGATGTCGTTCTCATTCCCGGCGTCACTGCTCAACGTGGAGCTGCAACCCGGCAAACCCCCGATACTGCGGGCCGAGGCCCCCGGCGACGCGCCGAGCTGGGCGGCCGAGCACCGGGACGCGCTGCGCACCGCCGTCGCTGAGCACGGTTCGGTCCTGGTCCGCGGCCTCGGGCTGCGCGACTCGACCGAGGTCGGTGCGGTCTTTGCGCGGCTGGCCACCGGTCTGATGACCGAGAAGGAGGCCTTCGCGTCCCGGCAGACCTACTCCGCGGGCGTGTACTCCTCATCGAAGTGGCCGTCGAACCAGCCGATGTGCATGCACCACGAACTGAGCTACACACTTGAGTTTCCCGGCCTGATGCTGTTCGCGTGCCTGCGCGCACCCACCGAGGGCGGGGCGACCGCGGTGGCCGACTCGCCGACCGTGCTCGACGCGCTGCCTACTGAGTTGGTCGAGCGGTTCGAGCGGGAGGGTTGGCTGCTTACCCGCAACTACAACGACGAGATCGGGGCGTCTTTCGCCGAGGCGTTCGGCACCGAGGATCGTGGCTCCGTCGAGAGCTACTGCCGCGCCAACGCGATCGAGTTCCAGTGGCAACCCGACGGTGGGCTGCGCACCAGGCAACGCCGCAGCGCCGTGGTGCGTCACCCGGTCACCGGGGCGCGCTGCTGGTTCAACCAGATCGCATTCCTCAACGAGTGGACGATCGATCCCGAGGTGCGCGAGTTCCTGGTGGACGTCTACGGCGCCGACGGGCTGCCGTTCAACACCCGCTTCGGCAACGGCGACCCGATCGGCGAGGACGTCGTGGCGCTGCTCAACAGGGTCTATGAGACCAACACCGCACGCGAGCCGTGGCAGGCCGGCGACCTGATGCTCGTCGACAACGTCCGCACTGCGCACAGCAGGGAACCCTTCGAGGGACCGCGCGAAGTCCTTGTCGCGATGGCCGACGCGGTACGCCTGACCGACTGCTCGCCGCTCGTCGAGGTGACTTCCCGATGACCACCGTCCGTTCGACCGCCGCGGAGTCCGCCATGTCCGAGCCGCTCACCGTGCCATCGTTCGCGGTGATCTCCGGTGCCCAGGTCCAGCACGCGCTGCACGGGCGCGAAAACCAAATCCTGGAGTTGGTCGAGGCCACCTACCGGCTGCACGGCGCCGGTGATTCGGTGAACCCGCCGTCCTACTTCCTGCGTTTCCCCGACCGCCCGTCCGCACGGATCATCGCGCTGCCCGCCTCGATCGGCGGGCAGGTGCGGGTGGATGGCCTGAAGTGGATCTCCAGTTTCCCGGAGAACGTGGCGGCAGGCATCCCGAGGGCGTCGGCCGTGCTGATCCTCAACGACCACGACACCGGCTACCCGTTCGCCTGCCTGGAATGCTCGATCATCAGCGCCACTAGAACGGCCGCGTCGGCGGCGTTGGCAGCTGACTGGCTCAGCCGCGGCAGGCGGCGCCCGACGCGCGTCGGGTTCTTCGGGGTGGGCCTGATCGCCCGCTATATCCACACCTTCCTGACCGCCACCGGCTGGTCGTTCGACGAGATCGGCGTGCACGACCTGTCCACCGACAGTGCGGCCGGCTTCCGCGATTACCTGGAGCACTCGGGCACCGCCAGCGCGATCACCGTGCACGACAGCGCCGAGCAGTTGATCCGCTCCAGCGACCTGGTGGTCTTCGCCACCGTCGCCGCTGCGCCACATGTCAGCGACCTGTCGTGGTTCGAACACAATCCGGTGGTGCTGCACGTGTCGCTGCGCGACCTCGCGCCGGAGATCGTGCTCGCCTCGACCAACATCGTCGACGACATCGAGCACTGTATGAAGGCCAACACCTCGCCGCATCTGGCCGAGCAGCTCACGGGCAACCGGGACTTCCTGCACGGCACGTTGGACGACGTGATGTCCGGGCGAGTGTCGGTGCCGACGGACCGGCCGCTGGTGTTCTCGCCCTTCGGCCTCGGGGTGCTCGACCTCGCGGTCGGCAAGTACGTTTACGACGAGGTGCTCCGCTCCGGCGACTTGCGCGTCGTCGACGACTTCTTCCACGAGCTGCGCCGGTACGGATGAGTGGCCGAGGTCGAACGGCCCTAGCGGTCTTGCCCAGGGACAGCGCCCGGGACCGTGTGATCAGTCAGCGAGCTCCAGGACGGTCACTGTTCCAGTGTCGAGGTTGGCCACATAGGCCTCCATGCCGCTGGGCAGCACCGCGATACTGCTCGGGCTGCCCCCGGTGGGAATGGTAGCGGTGACCTGGTTGGTGCCGGCGTCAATGACGGAAACGTTATTGCTGCCCTCATTCACCACGTAGGCGAACCGTCCATCCGGAGCCCAGACGATGTCCCGGGGGTTCTTCCCGACCGGGATGGTCGCAATGACCTTGA
>DASUII010000044.1:0-14176 GCA_036279835.1 Pseudonocardiaceae bacterium | reverse complement strand
GTTTTGAGCTGGTCGTAGTAGGCGCGGGCGCCGGGGGAGGCGTTCAGTGCGCTGAAGGCCTGGGTCATGAGGGCGTCGATGAGTCGGTCGTTGTGCACATACCGGGCGAGCACGATCTTCTTTTTGCCCGAGGCGCGGGTGCGGCCTTGTCCGCGACGTTGCGGCGGCGAGCGCGCCTCAGCGCCGCGGTGATCTGGGCAGCGAAAGTGTGCGCATCGGCGGCGTCGCTTTTCGCGCCGGACACGCTGCGCCGTTCCCGGTAGCGGGCCACCTGCAACGGGTTGACCCCGTACACCGTGTACCCGGCAGCGTTTCTACCCGCTGCCCGCCTACCCGGTTGTCCTCTTCCCGTACATCTTCCTGGCTTACATGGCGGTGGGAGGTGGGTGGCTGTTCATCGCATCGCGCCGGCGACGCGGCATCCTGCGCGAGATCGAAACCGATTTGGAGGCCGCCTCTCCAGCGGTGTTGCGTTGATCCCCAACGCTGTGACGACGAAGGATCTGGAGCAGGCGTGGCTGACCATCCCGGCGGTGGACGCCACGGCGGCCGCGGCCGTGGGCGATCCTGCTCGGCGATGAGATCTTCGCCAAGGTCGGTGTTACGTGCTGGACAACCTGGTGATCTCGCTGATCGCCGGAACGCGCACCTTCACCTTCCTGGCGATCTTCGGAGTGCCTTACGCGCTGTTGTTGAGCATCTTCGTCGCGATCCTGGATCTGGCCTCGGTGATCGGCTCCACCAAAGCCCGGACCGGGACCAGAGTCCGCTGCCGAGGCCGGAGTCGGAGGATCGGACTGAGTATCGTTGCCCATCAAGGCGCTCCGGGCGGGTCCGCCCGGAGCGCCTTCAGTTGGACTCGCTGGTGGCTCCAGTCGTCGAGTTCATTTTGATCACGTTGGAGACCAAGTCGCAGGGTTCTTCGAAGTAGTCCATCACGATAATACCGACGCGCCCGGGTGGGGATCCGGCAAGATAGTCGTTGAGCCGCGGGTTGATCGTCTCCGCATAGCCACTGGCCTGCAGGATGACAGCGCTGGAAAACGTGATGTATAGATCTTCTTTATCGCCGCCTCTCGCCTTCTCTAGATGCGTGACAACGAGATCGTACTTGTTGTCCGGATTATTATGGTGATCTTCGATGTAGTATATCGGCGGCGTCGTGGTCCTGGGTTCTCCGTTCTCGTCTTCACTGCTTCTCGTGGTAGTGTCATCAAGCCAGTACGTAACATCGAATCCCACCTCTCCATCGCACTGGAACCTTCGAAGTAAGATGATTTTGCCGCGGACGTCTCCTAATGACGTTTCGGACGTGAACGCCGGTACGGCCCCAACAGGGGAGGCAGCATAGTTGTAGAATGGTGGCGCAGTCCCCATTTGCTCCCAGGTCTGGTGTTCGAACTCATCGTGGAACGAGCGCGTATTGTCCCACGATTCTGGTTCCCCTCTCAACAACCGACTGAGGACTTCCGAAGGAGCAAAATCCCCCAGCGGGCCATCGAAGCGAGTCTCTTCGTTGACTGACATCAAGATGGCTTCGGAAGGGTACTCTACGAGGAAGTCGGCGCAAATTTTCAGAACATCCCGGTAGTCTTTTCCCATGTATATGACATCGTGGTGGACGTGCAGGCCATCCTGGTAGTGCGCGAGTCGAATGTCGATAAAACGGATCCCCGCGGTGAGCTGATCGGCGAGGTCCAAGTTCTGCGTCTTGGCGAATCCCATGGGCCCGTCGATGCAGCCGGAGTCATGGGTTCCAGGAATGCTCAGTGCCGTCACCAGAACGTGATCTGGAATGTCACCCATCCACGAAGCGCGAGAAATGACGTCAGTCGTCGCTTCGTCCTGACTGCTCCCGGTGAGGCTGCCGGCGACCTGCTTGACCTTGTCCTTCAACTCCTCGGCCTTCTGAACGATTATCTCACCCATGCCCATGGGGATAGCTCCTTCCAGCGCAAATCTGCGCTGCCACGTCCGGGCAGCGAACAGCACGATCGGGTCCGGACTCAGCGCCCGCCCGTCACGCCAGCCGGTCAGCCCCATCGCGGAGTGCGAGGGCTTATAGTCATACGCCATGTCCCTCGTCGCAACTGAAGTTGGCCTGCTCGCTGCGCAGCTTGAGGCTCGGGGTTTCCTCGCGGGTATCGGGAAGACCATCCTGATCGTGATCATCATTGTTGTCGCCCTCGGCGCGGTAATCGGATTCTCCGTGGGCCGACGCAGGTAAGTCCCGAGGTGTCGATCACGTGATCGACTGGGCCAAGAACGCTCCAGATGTAACTCAGGGACGACGGTGTTCGCACCCCTGATCAAGGACTACACCGGCTGGTACCTAACACCAATCCCACGACCCCTGTCGGCGAGGTCCGACGAAGGTTCCTCAGTGATCATCGCGAAGCTCGCTGCCGCCGTCCCACAGGCCGCCGACGTGATGATGAGCTGGACCCAGTCGTTCCAGCTGCTGTCCTGGTGGTGGTCGCGAACGCCGAGTGCACCTGTTCAGTGGAGGTGAAGCGCTCTAAGTCGAGTCCACGTAGGAACGGTAGGAGACCCAGTCGGCACCGCGTTAGCGCAGGTCAGGCGAGTTCGTTGGATATTTCCCCGGGACTACCGGGAGCCCTCAATGTGACAGCCAGCCGGCGTCCATAGTGAGCGCCCGACCGGTCACCGACCACATGTCGTCCCGGCAGAGGAACGCGGCCATACCGGCTACTTCTGCGGGCTCGATCAGCCGCTTGACGGCGTTGCGGTCAAGCAGCACCTTCTCCACCACCTCGCTCTCCGGGATGCCGTGCAGCGCGGCCTGGTCGGCGATCTGCTTCTCGACCAGAGGCGTCCGCACGTAGGACGGGCAGAGGGCGTTGACGCTGATGTTCGCGTCGCCCTGGGCGCTGGCTTCCAGCGCGACGGTCTTGGTAAGACCCACCAGCCCATGTTTGGCGCAGACGTAGGCCGACTTGTGACTGGAGGCGACCAATCCGTGCACTGAGGAGATGTTGATAATCCGGCCCCATCGCCGCTCGTACATCCCGCCGATGAGACGTTTCGTAAGAACAAACGGTGCCGTCAGCATGACCGCCAAAATCAAGTCCCATCGCGCCTCGTCGAACGACTCTATCGGGCTCACGTGCTGGAGACCGGCATTGTTGACGAGGACATCCACCTCGGATGCCTCAGTAGCGATGCGGTGGACGTCGCTGCGAACTGAGAGGTCCGCTGGACGAGCTGATGCGCCGGGCACGGCTGCCGCCTGTTCCTCCAACCGCTCCCCTGGCAGGTCCACCATCAGCACCTCAGCACCCGATCGGGCGAGACAGTCGGCAACGGCCAACCCGATCCCTGATGCGGCCCCAGTGACCAGTGCACGCCGGCCGAACAGATCGACTGTTTTGGGTTCCATGCCCTATGAGCCTCCTCCCAGATGGTCGTTTTTCAGGAATTCCCGGATCGCCTCGGCCGTCCTGGGATGGGTGACTACCCCGTAGTGATTGGCAGCAACCTCCACCATGCGTGCCTCGGGTACCGACTGCGCGAAGGCATCGCGGTCGTCCTCGTCGACGATGAAAGGGCCGCCGGGAACAAGTGGCTGGGTGGCGCGCACGAGCAGCACGGGCATCGACAGGGCCGGCCAGAGTCGGCGCCGGTCGTGCGAGATGCCGTACTCGAAGTCCTCTGTGACGGCCGCCCGGCTGGTGCGAGCCCGCACACCGCCTGCCACCGGCTCAAGCTCGTAGGCGAAGTAGCGCTCCCACAGCGGATCCCAGGGGACGATGGTGCCCATTTGCTTGACCAGCTGCAGGTACTGGTGCGACGAGGGGTGGATCACGCCAAGCCGCTTGATCACCGTCCGGATCAGCGCGTTCGCCGACTGTCCGGGCGCCCCACAACCATCGATCAGCACCACCTTGTCAAGGAGATGCGGCTTCGTGCTCGCCAGCTGCATCGCCACATACGCCCCCATGGACCAGCCGAGAAGGTGAATAGAGCCCGCGCCCAGCCGGTCCGCTACCTCGGCGACGTCGGCCGCGTGAGCAGGCCAACCGTAGGTACCCGGCGGCGTCGACTCGCTCCTGCCCCGGCCGCGGGGGTCGACCATGACGACTCGGAAGCCCGCCTCCGCCAGGGCGCCTCCGATGAAATCGAAACTGCGGAGGTTCGCGGAGAGCCCAGGAAAGCCGACAACCAGCGGTCCATGCCCGCCGCTGCGAGCGGCATGCACCCGCCCGGAGGCCAACTGCAGGTCGAACTCGTCGAATCGCGAAAGCGCATCCATGGTCCTACGGACCTTCCCACAGCTCTCCTCCTGAGGGCCGTCACTACTGTAGGCGCCGTGGCTGACATGGTGCGTTACGAGCTCGACGGGCATGTCGCGACGATCACCTATCACCGACCGGACAAGCTCAACGTCATCGACCAGCAGATGCGCGCGGAGCTCAACGCCGCGTTCGCCGCGTTCCGGGACGACGAGGACGCCTGGGTGGCGATCGTCACCGGCTCAGGTCGGGCGTTCTGCGCCGGAGCAGATATCCGTTCCCCGGGCAGCCCCGCCGGCGAGTTTCCTGGCACGTTCTGGGAGAAGCCCACCGTCAACTCTTTCGAGAGCGGCTGGGAGATCTACAAGCCGGTGATCGCCGCGGTGAACGGATATTGCCTGGGCTACGGGCTGACCTTGGTCACCTGGTGCGACTTCGTCATCGCGAGCGAACAGGCGGTCTTCGGCTATCCGGAGGTGCGCATCGGCACTCCCACGATCGTCGGCGCCATCCGGTTGCCGCAGCGGATCGGCTGGCAATACGCCATGGAGCTGCTCCTCACCGGCGAGCAGATCACCGCCGAACGGGCCAAGGAGATCGGTCTCGTCGGCTGGGTTGTGCCGCACTCATCGCTGCTGTCCGCCGCCCGGGAACTCGCCGACCGGCTGCTCGCCGCCGCCCCGCTGGCCGCCCGGGCCACCAAAGAAGTGGCCCGGCGCGCCCCGGACATGTCCGGGGTGGACGCGATCCGCTTCGGTGAGACGATGCGGCTGGTGGCCAACGCCACCCAGGACGCCATGGAAGGTCGGGCCGCCGCCCTGGAGCGCCGGCCACCGGTATGGCATGGTCGGTGACGGTTCCGCGGATGATGTCAGGCAATGACGGCGACCACGCCCGCTGCCCGCAGCAGGTCCACCATGGTGAAGGTGCTGTTGGAGCCATACGTGGGTGTCCATGATCGCGGCTGGGGTGATCCGGCAGGCCAAGCGCCCGTTCGACATCGCTCACCTGCCCGAGCCCGCAGCCAACGCGACCGGGCGCTCAACCGAGGACTGGCTTACCGACCTCCGTGGCGAGCGCTGAATGCCGACCAGAATCTACGTCGACACCTCAGCAGCGGCGAAGCTGTTCATCGCCGAGCGGGAGACCGTTGATATGCGGCAATGGCTCTCAGATCTGTCGACGCCCCACCTGGTGTCTTCTGCGTTGATGGTCGTGGAACTCCTGCGGCTGCTCCGTCTCGTCAATCCCGCCACTGTCACGCCGGCGGAACAATTCTTGGCGACCGATATCGACATAGTAGAGATCACTCCTCCGGTGCTCGCTAATGCGACCATGGTGCCGCCGCCACGGCTGCGTACCCTCGATGCGATCCACCTGGCCACCGCGTTGGATCTCGGCGCCTCCGTCGATGTACTCCTCACCTATGACAAGGTTCTCATCGAGGCCGCCCGCGTCACCGGTCTCCCCGTGGCATTCCCAGGGGGGTCGTACTGATTACTGTTATGCCGCTCATAGCGATGCTATGAGTCGCTCCACGCGCTCGTCGACGGCGCGGAAGGGGTCTTTGCACAGCACGGTGCGCTGGGCCTGGTCGTTGAGCTTGAGGTGAACCCAGTCGACGGTGAAGTCGCGGCCGGCGGCCTGGGCTGCGGCGATGAAGTCGCCGCGGAGCTTGGCCCGGGTAGTGGCCGGTGGGGTGTCCTTGGCCGCCTCGATCTCGCCGTCGTCGGTCACCCGGTCGACCAGCGCCTTGCGCTGCAGCAGGTCGAACAGCCCGCGACCGCGCCGGATGTCGTGGTAGGCAAGGTCGAGTTGAGCAATCCGTGCGTTGGACAGGTCCATCCGGTGCTTGGCTCGGTAACGCTCAATCAGCCGGTGCTTGATCGCCCAGTCGATCTCACGGTCGATCAGTCCGAGATCCTGCTGCTCCACCGCGTTCAGAGTGCGGTCCCACAACTCCATCACCCGATCGGTCAGCGGATCGGACCCGCGCTGCGCGACATGAGCCGCAGCATGCGCGTAGTACTCCCGTTGGATATCCAACGCCGAGGCCTCGCGTCCGCCGGCCAACCGCACCCCGCGCTGGCCGGTGAGGTCGTGGCTAATCTCGCGGATCGCCCGGATCGGGTTGTCCAGGGTGAAGTCGCGGAATGCGACGCCCTCCTCGATCATCTCCAAGACCAGGTTGGCAGTGCCCACCTTGAGCAAAGTGGTCACCTCGGACATGTTCGAGTCACCGACGATGACGTGCAGGCGGCGGTACCGTTCGGCGTCGGCGTGCGGCTCATCGCGGGTGTTGATGATCGGGCGGGACCGGGTCGTCGCCGAGGAGACCCCCTCCCAGATGTGCTCAGCCCGCTGCGACAGGCAGTACACCGCGCCGCGCGGTGTCTGCAGCACCTTTCCCGCACCACAGATCAGCTGCCGGGTCACCAGGAAGGGCAGCAGCACATCGGCGATCCGGGAGAACTCACCGGCTCGTCCGACCAGATAGTTCTCGTGGCAGCCGTAGGAGTTACCCGCGGAGTCAGTGTTGTTCTTGAACAAGAAGATGTCCCCGCCGATACCCTCGTCGGCCAGCCGCCGCTCAGCGTCGACCAGCAGGTCCTCAAGGATTCGTTCGCCGGCCTTGTCGTGGGTCACCAGCTGAGCCAGGTCGTCGCACTCGGCGGTGGCGTACTCCGGGTGTGAGCCCACGTCGAGATAGAGCCGGGAGCCGTTGCGCAAAAACACATTAGACGAGCGACCCCACGAGACCACCCGGCGAAACAAGTAACGGGCAACCTCGTCCGGGGACAACCTGCGCTGGCCGTGGAAGGTGCAGGTAACCCCGAACTCGGTTTCAATGCCGAAGATCCGCCGCTGCATGCCTTCCACCCTAGGCCGCTGGAGGCATCCTGCAGGCCCTCCGTACGGGCTCTCTTAAGCTGTAACGGTGCAGGACTGGTTGCGCAAAGTAGCGCAGGACATTAACCGGGTCGACCGAGAGCTGGTACGCCGCAGCGCGGTTATCCCGCACTGGCCCGCTGACGCCGGTTTGCGGGCGCTCTCCACGGCCGCCAACCACAGCCTGCTGTGGTTGGCGGTGGCTGCCGTGCTGGCCAGCCGCCAAGGTTCAACCCGGCGCGGCGCGCTGCGTAGTGTGGCGGCGATAGGCGGGGCCAGTCTCGCCATCAACGCCCTGGCCAAACCGTTGCTGCCGCGCCGCCGGCCGGCTTATGACGATCTCCCGGTGGCGCGCCGGCTGGCTCTGCGCGATCACCCGAGATCATCGTCGTTCCCCTCCGGCCACGCAGCGTCGGCTGCGGCATTCGCCACTGCGGTGACGATGGAAAACCCCGCGGTGGGGCTGGCGGTGGCTCCAGTCGCGGCAGCGGTGGCCTACTCTCGGGTACATACCGGAGCGCACTGGCCTTCCGATGTGGCCGCCGGGGCGCTGATGGGCACTGGTATCGCGCTGGCCACCCGGCTGTGGTGGCCGTTGCGGATCGGTGAATCCGCCGAAAGCAACCACCGGGCGCACGTGCCCGCGCTGCCCGACGGCGAGGGCCTGTTGATGATGATCAACCCCAGCTCCGGAACTGAGGGCGAGGACCCCAGCGCGGAGCTGGCCGCTGCCTGGCCGGCAGCCAGGCTGCTGTTCGCCGAACCTGATGGCGATCTGACCAAGCAGCTGGAGGCTGAGCTGGATGCGGCCGAGCGGCCGGTGCGAGCAGTCGGCGTCGCTGGCGGTGACGGCACGGTGGCGGCCGTCGCGGCGGTGGCCGCCAGGCGGAACGTGCCGCTGGTGGTGGTGCCGGCGGGCACGCTGAACCACTTCGCCCGCGACATCGGGGTGGCCGAGCTGTCCGACGCTGTCCAGGCGGTGCACGACGGCAGTGCGATGGCGGTGGACCTGGGAGCGGTGCGGATCGACGACGCGCCGCCACACGGGTTCGTCAACACCGCCAGCCTCGGCGGATACCCGGACCTGGTACAGCTTCGAGAGGACGGGGAAGTCCACTGGGGTAAGTGGCCGGCGGCCGCACTCGCGCTGATCCGGGTGCTCTGGGAGGCGGATCCGCTAGTGGCGCGCATCGATGGTGTTCCTCGCAAGGTGTGGCTGGTGTTCGTGGGCAACGGACTCTACCGGCCCCGCGGTTTCGCCGCCGCAGCCCGACACCGGCTGGACTCCGGGCTGATCGATGTCCGTTACGTCCGTGCCGACGTGCGGTGGTCCCGGACCCGGTTTGTTATCGGGGCGCTGGCTGGAGCGCTGCAGCGCAGCCGCACCTACGTCCAGCGGGAGTGTGCTGAGTTGCAGGTCGAGGTTCTCGGACGGCCGCTAGCGCTGGCCACTGACGGTGAGGTCATCGCGGAGGGCCGCAGGTTCCGGTTCTTCACCCAACCCGCGGCGCTGACGGTGTACCGGCCGGAGCCGGAGCACTGACACAACTAACTCGTCAGGTGCCGGTGGTGGGCTCAGTGTCGCCTTCGGTGGCTGTCTCGGCCGGCGTCGCGTCACCTGCGTCCTCGGCGGGCGCAGCGTCAGCGGTCGGGCTATCGGTATTGGTGAGCAGTGCGGTGAGAGCGGCCCCGGTGATGCGGCGGAATGCGCGGCGCGGACGGGACCGGTCCAAGACCGCGACCTCAAGCTGACCGACTCCCAGAGTGCGAGTGCCAGCCCCGTTGACGCTGGTGGAGACCGAGCTCAAGGCGGCCACTGCGGCGGCGACGGCCTCGGCGGTGTCCATCTCCTGCCGGAAGGATTCCTTGAGCGCCGTGGAGATGACGTCAGCCTGGCCGCCCATCACGACGAAGTCTGGCTCGTCCCCGATCGAACCGTCGTAGGTGAGGTGGTAAAGCTGATCGGAGTCCGGATTGGCGCCCACTTCGGCCACGCACAGCTCCACCTCGAAGGGCTTGTGCTGCTCAGAGAAGATCGTGCCGAGAGTCTGCGCGTAGGCGTTGGCCAGGGCGCGTCCGGTCACATCACGCCGGTCGTAGGAGTAGCCGCGGACATCGGCGTGCCGGATTCCGGCTTGGCGCAGGTTCTCGTACTCGTTGTATCGGCCGACGGCAGCGAAGCCGATGCGATCGTAGATCTCCGAGACCTTATGCAGGGCAGTGGACAGGTTCTCGGCGACGAACAGCACCCCGCGGGAGTAACTGAGCACGACGACACCGCGACCTCGAGCGATGCCCTTGCGGGCGAGCTCCGAGCGGTCGCGCATGACCTGCTCGACCGAGGCGTAGAACGGCATCGTCACAGCGCGAACTCCTGGGTGAGGCGGATCTTGTGGGAAGGACGAGGGCAGCGTCAGCCACCGGGTTTGCGTTTGCGGGTTTCCACGACCAGATCGGCGACTTGACCGGCTTGCTCGTCGGACATCCGGACGGCCCCGTCCGCTGCGGTCACCGTGACCACCACGGGGTAGATCCGGCGGACCGGGTCCAGCCCGCCGGTCGCGCTGTCGTCATCGGCGGCGTCGTAGAGAGCCTCCATGGCGACCCGGACGGCGGCGTCGCTCTCCATCATCGGATCATGCAGCTTTTTCATCGATGAGCGGGCGAACAACGAACCTGAGCCCACCGAGTGGTATCCGAGCGTTTCGTCGTACCGGCCGCCGACGACGTCGTAGGACACGATGCGACCGGCCCGGTCCGGATCGGTCGCATCAAGGTCGTAGCCGACGAAAAGCGGCACCGCCGCCAGCCCTCGCATGGCACCTTCGAGATTGCCCCGAACCATGCCGGCGAGTCTGTTCGCTTTGCCGTCCAGGGTCAGCTGCACCCCTTCGATCTTCTCGTAGTGCTGCAGTTCGACGGCGAACAATCGCACCATCTCCACCGCGACGGCAGCCGTCCCGGCGATACCCACCGCCGAGTAGTCGTCGACGACGAACACTTTCTCCATGTCGCGCTGGGCTATCAGGTTGCCGGCCGTGGCTCGCCGGTCCCCCGCGATGAGTACCCCGCCCCGGAAGACGGCGGCGACGATGGTCGTGCCGTGCCGGCTGACCACTGGTTCGGTGCCGGCCGGAACTGTGCCCACTCCGCTCATTCCCCGTCCTGGCAACAGCTCAGGCGACGTCGCGGCAAGGAAATCGGTGAACGACGAGCTGCCCACCATGAAGTACGACGCCGGCAGGGCTGCGCCCGGATAGCGTCCGACCGAGGACTGGTCCATCGGTTGTGATCGTCTCCTAGCTCCCGTTGTCGCAACTGCCATGTACCAGTCTGTCGTGCGTCAGTTACCCGCTGTTGAAGAACATAATGCCCGGACCGCTCGACCGGCCTGTCACTGGCCGCCCTTTTGGACATAGGCCCGCACGAAATCCTCGGCGTTCTCCTCGAGCACATCGTCGATCTCGTCAAGGATTGCGTCCACATCCTCGCCGAGCTTCTCCCGACGTTCCTGACCAGCGGGCGCACCATCGTTCGTCTCGTCGTCGCCGCCGCCGCCTTGGCGCTGCACCTTCTCCTGGGACATTTCGCCTCCCGGACCGAGTTGTCTCTGCCCAAACAGTACCCAGCAACCCCGACAACCAGTACCCACCAGCGCTGACAAACGTCACCAGGTCAGCCGGGGTGATCAGCCTCGGGTGAGCGCCGCGACCAGTTCCGCGGCGGTGCTCGAGGCGTCCAGCAGCGCGCCGACGTGCGCGCGGGTCCCCCGCAGCGGTTCCAGTGTCGGGATCCGCACCAGCGACTCACGGCCGAGATCGAAGATCACCGAATCCCACGATGCGGCGGCCACCTCGGTGGCGTAGCGCTCCAGACACCGACCGCGGAAGTAGGCGCGGGTGTCCTCCGGTGGCCGGGTGATGGCTGCCCGCACCTCCTCCTCGGTAACCAGCCGCTTCATCGAGCCACGGGCCACCAGGCGGTTGTACAAGCCCTTGTGCATCCGCACGTCGGAGTACTGCAGATCCACCAGCTGCAGCCGCGGTGAGGCCCATCCCAGACCGTCCCGAGCTCGGTAGCCCTCGAGTAGCCGGAGCTTGGCCGGCCAGTCGAGCCGGTCGGCGCACTCCATCGGGTCCCGCGCGAGCGCGTCGAGTACCTCACCCCAAGTGCTGAGGACCTGTTCGGCGATGTCGGCACTGTCGTCTGTCGTGTCATCCGGGCCGCCGTTGCGCGCGTAGAACCGCGCGACCCGCTCGTGGTAGGCGCGTTGCAGATCCAGGCCGGTGAGATGGCGACCACCGGCCACTTCCACCGTCGCCTTCAGGGACGGGTCGTGGCTGATCGTGTGCACTGCCCGCACCGCATCGACCAGGCGCAGGTCGTCGAAGCGTTCGCCGGCTTCGATCAGATCCAGCACCAGCGCTGTGGTACCGACCTTGAGGTAGGTGGAGTATTCGGCGAGGTTGGCGTCACCGATGATGACGTGCAACCGCCGGTACTTGTCGGCGTCGGCGTGCGGCTCGTCCCGGGTGTTGATGATGCCGCGCTTGAGGGTCGTCTCCAGACCGACCTCGACCTCGATGTAGTCCGCTCGCTGGGACAGCTGGAAGCCGGGGTGCTCCCCCGCCGGCCCGATGCCCACTCGACCGGACCCGCAGAACACTTGGCGGGAGGCGAAGAACGGCGTCAAGCCAGCGATGACCAGCGTGAACGGCGTGGACCGCGACATCAGATAGTTCTCGTGCGTGCCGTAGGAGGCGCCCTTGCCGTCGACGTTGTTCTTGTACAGCTGAAACGGCGGCTGGTCGGGCACGGTACGGGCGCGTAACGCGGCTTCTTCCATGATCCGCTCGCCGGCCTTGTCCCAGATCACCGCGTCGCGCGGGTTGGTGACCTCAGGACCGGAGAACTCCGGGTGGGCGTGGTCGACGTAGAGCCGGGCGCCGTTGGTGAGGATGACGTTCGCCGCACCCAGGTCGTCGAGTTCCGGATCGGGCTGCGCCATCCCGGGCACGCCCAGGTCGAACCCACGGGCGTCGCGCAGCGGCGACTCAACCTCGTAGTCCCACCGGGCCCGCTTGGCTCGCGGTACTTCGGCCGCCGCGGCGTAAGCCAACACAACCTGAGTCGAGGTCAGGACTGGGTTGGCGGTGCTGTCTCCAGGCACTGAGATGCCGTACTCCACCTCGGTGCCGATGATCCGGCGCATGACCGCAGCGTACGTCTCCGAAGCCCGGTCGGTCGGATCCGACCGGGCAATCGATACCCGAATACTGCCGCCCGGTGGGATGCGTCACAGCCGGAAATACTTGAACGTTCAATTTGTTACCCCGGGTATGGCTTCCCCGCGCCACACCGCGCGGGACACCACCACTACGGAGGGATCACCATGACCACTACTGCTACGGCTCCGATCGCCGGGTATGTCGCCGGCACCTGGGACATCGACGCTGCGCATTCGAGCGTGTCGTTCTCCGTCCGGCACATGATGGTGAGCAAGGTGCGGGGCCGCTTCAATGGCGTCTCCGGCCGGCTGGTCACCGGCACTGACCTGCTCGACTCGTCGGTGACCACCGAGATCGACGTCAACAGCTTCGACACCGGCAACGTAGCGCGCGACGAGCACATCCGCTCGGCTGACTTCCTGCACGCAACAGAGTTCCCCACCATGACCTACCGGTCCACCGGGGTCCGCCGTGACGGGGACGACCTGCTGGTCGACGGTGAGCTCACCGTGCACGGCATCACTCGTCAGGCTCCGCTAGCCGTCGAGCTCACCGGTTTCGGCCGGGACCCTTACGGCGGTACCCGGCTCGGCTTGTCCGCCACCACGAAGATCAACCGCAAGGACTTCGGCATCGACACCGAGCTGCCGCTGGACGGTGGCGGCGTAGTGATCGGCGACACTGTCCAGATCTACCTGGACATCGAAGCCGTTTTGGTGAGCTGACTTTTCCCGACGAGCACGAGGTCTCGCTGCCGGACGGTACAGGCAAACCACACCTGCGGTATAGTGAAGTAATGGAGGTGTCGTGATGGTTGCCTCACGAGCGACGTCATATCGCATTGACCCGACGGTCAAGGCACGGCTTGAAGCTCGAGCCGTCGCCGAAGGGATTGCCGAGCGGGCGCTTCTGGAGCGACTAGTGACTGAGGGGCTGGACACCCTGCAGTACCCGGGCATCATCTACCGCGATGGACCGACTGGACGACGCGCTGCGCTGGCGGTCGGACCCGACGTGTGGGAGATCATCTCTGCGTTGCGCTACACCGCTGGCGGCGCCGAGGAGCGCGTCGCAGCGCTGGCTGAGCAGTTCGGTCTGCACTCCCGGCACATCCGCACTGCCATCGATTTCGCGGCTGCGCACCGGGAGGCCATCGACGAGCAGGTCGCCGCCAACGACGCAGCGGCCGAGCAGGCGCGTCACCTCGCCGAGCAGCGCGCGAGCCTGCTGGCGTCGTGAGACATGCGTTTCCTCATCGATGAGATGTTTCCTCCGGAGACCTGCCTTCGTCTGGTCGAGCGCGGTCACGACGCCGTTGGAGTCCGGGACCTCGGAGTGAACGCCCGCCCTGATCGGGAAGTCGCCGCCGCTGCGGCCCGGGAGGGTCGAGCCTTGGTGACGGAGAACGTCAAGGATTTCGCCGCTGAGCACGACATCATCGTCGTGTGCGTGCTGAAGTCGCACTTGCCGCAGCGCGGCATGGACGCGCACCTAGCTGAGGCGCTGGACCACTGGGCCGCCGCTAACCCCGAGCCGTACATAGGGCTGCACTGGCCCAAGATCGAGCGTTGACTCGCTTGTGCACTGCGTTCTGGATGCAGAACGCGGTGCACTGAGGTCCTTTTACCGCGTTCTGGATGCAGAACGCGGTAATGACGGCTCCTACAGGTACTGGCCGGTGTTGGTGGCGGTATCGATAGCCCGGCCGGAGTCGGCGTTCTTGCCGGTGACGAGGGTACGGATGTAGACGATCCGCTCCCCCTTCTTTCCAGAAATTCGTGCCCAGTCGTCGGGGTTGGTGGTGTT
>DASUII010000043.1:0-5748 GCA_036279835.1 Pseudonocardiaceae bacterium | reverse complement strand
TGGCCGACGTCGCAGGCCACCATTACCCAGCCGGGCGCTGGCCAACCGGGCGACACGAACCTCGTCGGCACCAGCACAAGCAGGGCGCCCACCAGCCCGGCCGCCGCAAGAACTCGCAGCCGGTGCGCTCGCATGGAAAGCAGCCCCACCGCGACGATCAATGCCAGCAGCAGCGCGCCATAGGCCCCGTCGGGCCACCGCAACACCCCGTCGGGCACTTCGGCTCCCTGGTGACCGACCCCCACGAGCCAGCTCACCGCCGGCCCGGCCAGATGCACCACGACAGCAGCGGCACCCGGGTGCAGCACCGCCACTACCGCGGCGAGCACACCCAATACCGTCGCCGGCGCGACCGCCGGGGTGGCCAACAAGTTAGTCAGAATCGCCACCAGGCTCACCTGACCGGACAGGCCTGCCACCACCGGCGCGGTGATCACATGGGCAGCGGCGGGCACCGCAAGCGCCTCGGCGATCCCCGGTGGCACCCCGTGCCGGCGCAGCGCCGCCGACCAGCCCGGGGCCAGCAGCACCAACGCACCAGTGGCCAGCACGGATAGTGCGAACCCGGGATCGTTACCGAGCGACGGATCGACCATGAGCAGGACAAGGACAGCAGCGCACAGCGCTGGAACAGCGGCGCGGCGACGGCCGAGCACCAGTGCCAGCAGCATGACGCCACCCATCACGGCGGCGCGCAGCACGCTCGGCGACGGGCGGCACAGCACCACAAACCCGACCAGGGTCAGCGCAGCCAGCAGCACCGCCGGCCGTGAGCCCAGCCCGGCCAGCCGGGCGAGCCCGAGGACGACCCCGCACACGATCGCTACGTTGGTGCCGGACACGGCGATGAGATGAGTGAGCCCAGCGGCGCGAAACTCCGCCTCGACAGTGGGCACCATCGCCGACGTGTCGCCCACTACCAGCGCAGGGAGAAGGCCGGCCGGCTCCGGATCAAGGACCTTGGCGGCGAGTCGCAGCCCGGACCGCAGCCGCTCGGCGACTCGTTGGACCGCGGACGGAGCCGACAGTACGTCCGGCTCACCTCGCACCCGCAGTACGGCCACCGTCAGGTCGGATCGGTTGGGAGCGGCAAGCAGGCCGGTGGTCCGTACTCGCTGGCCGGGCAACAGGCCGAGCCAGCCGTGCGCCGGTGCCAGCAGAATCACCCGACCGCCGGTGCGCCACTGCTGCCCAGCCACCACCGCGGCCTCTAGTTCCGCGGGTATGACCACCTGCTGGACCTGCGGTTGCCGGCCGCCGTAGCCCGGGGAAGCGACCGCTCGTGGGTCGTCGCGCAGGTGCACCACCAGGGTCGCCGCCGAACCGTGTTGCGCGGCTGACCGCAGCGGGTGATCTTCGGTCTGCCAGGTCTGCGTACCGACCACCAGTGCCACCGCGGCGGCCACTGCGCCCACCGCGAGAACCGCTGCCGAACGGCCGGACCATGCAGCCGCTGCGGCCACAAGCAGGCCCGCTGCGCCGAGCGCGGCCGCGGCCAAGGACCCTAAGTACAGACCGGACAGCACCACGGCCCAGCTGATCAGGGCGGCCGGCACCAGGCGCAGGTCGTGGCGCGCTGGTGCAGGGGCAAGCGGGTCCGCGGTCACACCCGCACCAGCTTCTTAAGCTGATTCAGCCGCGCCGGTCCGATTCCGCTCACCTCGCGGAGCTGATCCACCGACGTGAAGTGACCGTGCGCGGTACGCCAATCCACGATCCGCTGGGCGGTGACCGTGCCAACGCCGGGTAGCCCGTCAAGCTGCTCAAGAGTCGCTGCGTTCAGATCGATCGGCCCGGACCGGCTAGCAGTACCTGATGCCGGGCTATCAACCTGCTGTCCCGGCGGTGGCGCTACACCGACCAGCAGTTGCTCTCCGTCGGACAGCCGGCGGGCGATGTTCAGGCCCATCAAGTCGGTGCCGGGCAGCGCGCCGCCGACCGCGGCCAGCGCGTCAGCTACCCGCGTGCCGTCGGGTAACCGGATCAATCCGGGACGGGCTACCCGGCCAACCACACTGACCACTACCTCATGGGCTTCCCCGGGTGGCGGTGCCGACGGAACCCTTGCCGCGGCTGCGGTGACCAACGGCAGGGCTGGAGCCGGTTCGGGCACCGGACGCTCGCGCCATACCCCCACCGCGGCGACCATCGCGGACAACGCCGCGACCAACGAAAGGAGCAGCGCTGCCGGCCGGCCGGGCTCCCACCGGGCGTCCCGCAGCGGCGCGGGCACCCACCGCTGGACCAACCGACCCCCCCGCGAGGTGTTGGGTAGGCCTACGCCATCGACGACGGCAGCATGCCTGGGGTCTGGATCAGCGGGATCTCTCGGCGGACCGGAAGCACCGGACAGTCCCACCAGCCGCTCTCGCACCCGCTGCGGCGCACCGGTGTCGGCTGAGGGGAAGCTGGGAAGCAAGGCCACAGCGCGACGCTAGGACGATGTCGCCCTCGCCTCGACGGCCTCGTACGTCAGCTGTGGACAACTAGGGTGGCTGGGGATAACACGGAATCTCTCTTCCATCGGAGCTGGTGAACGAAGAAGCCGGCTGGGCGACGGCGGCCGAGAATGGTCTCATTTTCAGTTCCGGTACGACGCGGCGCGGCAAACGATCAGTCCGCAGAAGACGCACGCCGAATCATCCGAGAAGCGGCCGCAGACGACGCTGCGGAAGGCTCCCGGTGGCTGGAGCTGCAAGTTGACACGAGCTCGTGCGCGCGTCACCTCGGCGGCCTGGACCAGGCGGTGGAGATCATGGTCGACGCGTGCCATGACGCGGCTCGAACCGCGGGCATCGGGATAGGCCTCCTGTTGGCTGTGAGCTGGGGCGCATCGCGCGATCAGGCTGAACGAGTCGCCCTGCTCGCAGCCAGATACGCGCACCGCGGTGTCGTCGGTTTTGGCATTTCCAACGACGAGCGGCTGGGCGAGCCCGACGCTTTCGTTTCCGCTTGCCATATCGCGCGTGATGCCGGTCTACTCATAGCGCCGCACACCGGCTGCTACACCGACCACAGTCATGTGCGCCGATGTGTCGAGCTGCTCGGAGCACGCAGAATAGGTCACGGAATTACTGCTGCGATGAGTAATAGTACCCTCGAAATCCTGGCCCGAAGCCAGGTCACTATGGAAATTTGTCCCACCTCCTACCTTCCGCTCGGTCTGTTTTCCGCACTGGCAGAGGTCCCAGTCACCGCATTTGCGTGGGCCGGAGTTCCGGTGGCGTTGGGAGCCGACGATCCGCTGATTTTCGGTACCCGGCTGATCGGGCAATATGAAATCCCTCCGTGACGTGCACGGTCTCAACGACCAGTCTCTCGCGGATCTCGCCAGCCAGTCGGTGCGCGCCTCCACGGCCCCCGCAGAGGTAACGAAAACTTCTCGCAGAGATCGACAGATGGATCCGGTGAGGTCGTTGGCCGACGACTACGCCTTCATGCCGCCCGGCAGTACGACCACACCGAGCACTCCGGGCCCGGCATGCGCGCCGATCGCCGCCCCGACCTCGGAAACCAGGCATTCCGACAGCATCGGGAGTCGGGCTTGCAGTTGCGTGACCAGGTCCGCGGCGCGCTCGGCGGCGCCGAGGTGATGCACCGCGAGGTCGACCGCGGAAGATCCCGCTGCCTGCACCGCGAGGTCGACCAGACGTGCCCGCGCGCGGCCGGCAGTACGGACCTTCTCCAACGGCACAACTTTTCCCGCGTCGACATGCAGCAGCGGCTTGACCGCCAGGGCGCTGCCCAGCAGCGCGGCTGCCGAACCGATCCGGCCGCCACGGCGCAAATGCTCCAGAGTGTCCACGGAGAAGAAAACCCGGCAGCAGCCGCCCACCCGCTCAGCGGTGTCATACACGGTGTCCAGATCGCCGCCATCCGCGGCGACGGCAGCCGCGGCGAGCACACTGAAGCCCAGACCCATGCCGGTGGAACGGGAATCGACCACCCGCACCCGCCTCGCTCCGACCTGCTCGGCGGCCAGTCTGGCCGACTCCCAGGTACCGGACAGCGCGCGAGACAGATGCACCGACACGACGGCGTCCGCGCCGGCCCGGATCGCTTCGGTGTACACCGCCTCGAACTCCCCCGGCGTCGGTCGAGACGTACTCACCGCAGCCCGCCGCGCCAAAGCTTCCACCAGCTCAGCCGGCCCGAGCTGCACCCCGTCCAGCCAATGCCGACCGTCGACCAGGACGTGCAGGGGAACCTGCCGGATGCCGCGGCGCTCGGCGAGCCCGGCCGGAAAGTATGCGGTTGAGTCGGTGACGACGGCGATGGCCACAGTCACACGGGAGCGGCAGTATTATAGGAAAACAACCGCCAGCTAGAATTCCGGCGAATAAGCACCGTCCAGTGACAGTTGCTGATTCCGCCGAACACCGTCCAACCCGACACCGGCAGGCCGAGCAGCAGCGGCGTCAGACCGGCGATCAGGCCGCCGTGGGTGCACAACACCGCGCTACAGTGGCCGGCCGCATCGAGCTCGGCAACCACCTGCGCTGCACGCCCAGCCACTTCCACCCTGGTCTCGCCGCCCGGTGGGGCCAGTTGCGGGTTCTCCCGCCAGGTCTGGACGCCACCTGGCAGGAGCGCCTCCACCTCCGCGTGGGTCAGGCCTTGCCAGGCCCCCAGATGGGTCTCCCGAAGCCGCTTGTCGATCCTCAGCGGCATCCCGGTCTCGGCCGCGAGCACCGCTGCAGTGTCCCCGGCCCGGGAAAGGTCAGAGGCCACAAGCACGTCCGGCTTCAACTCCGCGAGCCACGGGGCCGCCCGGCGGGCCTGGCGCAGGCCGATCGCGGTCAACTGCGAGTCGAGCTGACCCTGCATCCGCTGTGCCGCGTTGTAATCAGTCTCGCCATGCCGCCAGAGCACGAGTCGCGTCAAGGTCACACCGATTCGTCCACCTCGGCGGCATCGGCTACGAACGGGATGGTCGGGCAATCCTTCCACAACCGCTCCAGACCGTAGAAGGACCGCTCCTCAGCATGCTGGACGTGCACCACGACGTCGACGAAATCCAACAGCACCCAGCGCCCCTCACGAGCGCCCTCACGGCGTACCGGCTTACTCCCAGCGGCCGCCATCTTCTCCTCAACAGCATCGACGATCGCCTGCACCTGCCGCTCGTTGGGCGCCGAGGCGATCACGAAACAGTCAGTGATCACCAGCTGATCGGACACATCGAGCAGGGTGATGTTGTGCGCCTTCTTACCGGCCGCCGCGTTCGCCGCGGTCAGCGCAAGCCGTCTCGCATGATCAGTGGCTGCCACATCACTCCTTCTCCCCGGCTCATTCGGCCGGCGCTTTGTATTGCGGGCAGTGCCGTATGCACTCCGGTTGTCCGCACCTGACTACAGGTGAGCGTACGTGCCCGGCCGTCCAGGCCACCAAGGTGCCATGGCGTAATCAGCACCGCGCTGTTGGTTACCGGAGGTCCGTGCGGTGGCGGGCCAGCGCCATGTCGTGGGACCGTTGATTCCGGCCCGAGTTCCTTCAGCAGTCCTGGTGACAACCAAAGGAGCAGGTGATGGCAGAGACCCTCTATGGGCGCAACGTGTCCGAACCCCTTGCGGTGCGGACCGAGCCTCCGACCGATCACATCGCTGATCCCGGCCCGCTCGGCCTCGCCGGATTCGCGATGACCACCTTCGTTCTCAGCTGCGTCAATGCTGGCCTGGTCGCCAAGGCGATCGAGCCGGTCGTGCTGCCGCTGGCACTGTTCTACGGCGGACTCGTCCAGCTGCTGGC
>DASUII010000042.1:0-8927 GCA_036279835.1 Pseudonocardiaceae bacterium | reverse complement strand
GCCGCGGGCATCGTGGCGCAGGTGATCGGCATCGTCATGCTGGACACCTCCCCGGTGATCCGCCGCCACCAGCGCGAAGAACGCAAACAGCGCGGCGACGCCGCGCCATCGAGCGCCCGGGCCACCGCGCCGGCCACCGGTGCGTCATGAGCCGCACCGCGGTGGCTAATCGCCGTGAACTCGGCCGTACCGACCTTTGAGGTCACTGGGAACGTCGGTGACGTCGAGTTCACGGGCGTATCCATCGACAGATGGGAGCAGCTGTGAAGTGGATCAGCGGGCTGCGGGGCCCGTCTGCCGGCAATTCCACCAGCGCGCCTGGCGCTCAGCTCATCTCGCTGCGCGACAACCTCAAACGACGCGGTGGGGCAGCTCAAGCAGGCCAATCCCAACGACTCGGGCGCGACAGGCTGAGCCTTCGGCGCGGCGAGCAACCTCGTCGGCGTGTTCGGCACGCTGGCGACGGACCCGCAGCTGCGCGCCGCTATCCACCAGATGCCGGAATGTCAGCACCTGGCCGCTGCGAGCCCAACCAATCAACCATCCCAGCCGCCGGGCTGACCGCGCAGTGGAACACGACATGAGTGTCGCCGACGATCTGAGTCGGCTGGCTGAGCTGCGGGACCGGGGAGACGTCTCAGCTGCCGAATACGATCAGGCCAACAGCAGGTGCTCGGGGCACCGCGACCCGCAACGGGCGCACCCGACGGTGGCTACCTGCTCTATCGCCTCGTCGCGTCGTGGATGCGGCGGCTGGCGATAGCGACGGCGCTGGTCGCCCTGCTCTTCGGTTCGGTCGCGGGCGGTGAACAGTCCGGCGGTGTGGAATCCCCCGGTGGCCTGGAACACTCGCTGCGCCGCGGGCAGCGAGCCTTCCCGCACACCCCACAAGACGACGTCGTATAGAAGTTCCGCTGCGCGCTGGCCTCCCGATGTCGGAGGAGTCGCAGAAGTGGGCGGTGCGGATGTGGGAGCGGGTCGTGATGACGGCTTGGGTGAGGAGGAAGCCGTGGGCTAGTTCGACGTCGTGGCCGGGGGTGCGCATGGTGACCGCTAGGGGTCGGCCGTTGACCCGCAGCTCTAGGGGTTCCTCGCCGGCGAGCGCATCGAGCCGACTACGTTCGCCGTGTGCGGACAGCGTCAGTACCGGCCGCCGCACTGTCACCCGACCCATGTCGACGAATAGGCCTTCCCCGGCATGTCGAAACCCGGGCTGAGCCGAATTGTCAGGGTGGCGTTCCATACTGCTCGCCGACGGGTGGACCTGGAGGCGGGAGGACGCGGTGGCACAGCGCAATCGGGAGCAACGGGCTGCCGCGGCGGCGCGCCGCCGGGCGCATCGTCGCGCCCATGCTGGATACAGCAGCCCCGGGTCCGACAGCTTCGGGTCTGAGAGCTTCGGGTCCGACAGTTCCGGGTTCGGGAGGTTCGCAGCGGGGGCCACGAATGCCGGGACGTCGCGGGCGAAGCCGTCGGCGGAGACGATCTCGACGGTGCTGCTCAGCGCGGCGCGAGAGCACGGCGCCGGCGATGCGGAGGCTGGGGCGCGCATCGCGACCCTGGTGGCCGAGCGGTTCGCTGAGCAGCCGGTTCTGGTCGCAGCGGCAGTTCAGTGCGCCGTGGCGCCGCTGGTCGCGGCGGCGTGGGAACGTGGCTGGGCACCGGAGGACCTACACCAGGCGGGTCGGCGGCGGCTCGACGCCGTGGCGGTCGGTTATCTCGTCGATGCGATCGCCGAGGAGTCACAGCGCTACGCCAAGGCCACCGTGGCCCAGCGGTGGAGCGACGACCTGCGACAGATCGGGGCGGTGGTGTGGTGGGAGCCCACCCAGACCGGGGGGCACCTACTGCAGTGGGTCAGGCGGCACGCTCGCAGCCTGGCGGACGCGCTCACCACCGTGATCCAGGTGCTGGCGCTGCTGCTGGCGCTGCCGGTGCTGCCCAGGATCATCGCGCCGCCCGGCTGTGCCGCGGCCAGTGCGGCACCGCGCCGCGGCGTCGACCAGAAGATGCTCGCGCGGGTTCGGGCGCTGCTGGCCAAAGCCGAGTCGACTACCTTCCCGGACGAAGCCGAGGCCCTGTCGGCCAAAGCACAGGAACTAATGAGCCGGTACTCCCTGGAACGGATCGTGGTGGACAGCGCCGCCCGCCCGGGGTCGGATCCGCATCCGGCGGCGGCCCGCAGACTGTGGCTGGACAACCCCTACGTGGCAGCCAAGGCGCTGCTGGTGGGCGCGGTGGCCGAGGCGAACCGGTGCCGGACGGTGCTGTCGGAAGGGCTGGGCTTCACCACCGTGCTCGGCGACGAGGTCGACCTGGAGATCGTTGAGCTGCTCAGCACGTCACTGCTGGTTCAGGCGACGCGAGCGATGGTGTCCGCGGGCAGCCAGATCTCTCGCACTGGCCGGTCCCGGACCCGGTCGTACCGCCAGTCGTTCCTGCTCGCCTACGCGACGCGCATCGGCGAGCGGCTGAGCACGGCGCGGGACGTCAGCACTGCCGCGGTGGCCGATTCAGCTCAACTGTTACCGGTGCTGGCCGCTCGGGAACGGGTAGTGGAGGAACTGTTCGAGACGATGTTCCCGCGGTCGGTGTCGCGCTCGTACAGCGTCGGCAACGTCGCCGGGTGGCACGCCGGCCGCGCCGCCGCCGACCTCGCCGTACTCGACACCCGACGCGCAGTGCGCTCAGCAGGCAGCTGACACGTGCGGCCAGTGGGTCATGTCGCGGCACTAATCCGTCGCACCGCAACTCTGAGGACCAGGGCGTAGACCCCGAGGGCGATGACACCACCGACGGCGAGAAGTGCGAGATCTGCGAGCCGGCCGCCGGCATCGAGCTGTCGGATCCACCACATCGCGGCAGCTACCGGCACCAATGCAAGCGTGGCCACCAGCGCGGCGACCACGGCGCGGGGTTCGAGAAATCGCTCTGGGCGGATCGTCTGGCGCAGCCGGGTCAACACCGTGCCCGCTGCGGCGAGCTCACCAGCCAGGATGACCACCACCAGCCAGATCAGGCGAGAACCGTCGGCGGGCAGGAGCAGGGCCGCGGCCGCGCCCACGAGGATCACGCCGAAGGCCACCTCGCTGGCCCGGCGTGGGATGCGGTCGTCCAGCCGGGCGAACAGTGCCTGCCGGCCGATGTCGTACACCCCGCTGACCAGCTGGGCGATCGCCACTACCGCCAGGCAGGTGGCGAGGGGACTGATCAGGGCGGCGTGCCGTAGCTCGCCGTTGGCCAAGAGGTTCGCGGCGGGTGCGCAGAGCAGGGCGAGTAGCACCAGCAGCGGCAGGCTGGCGGTGACGGTGTAGGACAGGCCTTGGCGCCACGTCGAGCCGAACCTCGCGGCGTCCTCGCGATGGGCGGCGTGGGACAGCCCCGGCAGCGCAGCCATGGCCACCGCGCGGGCGCTGACGTAGGACAGCGAAAACAGCATGGTGTGGGACAGCTGCACCACGAAGACACCACCCGGCACCGTGCCAGCGAGCGCGAGCAGCACGTACATCCCCGCGGCCGGCCACGCTGCCACGCCGACTGAACGCACCAGCCTGCGGATGATCGCGCGGGCCTCGGGGTCTTGCCGCCAGCGCATTGACGGACGGGTCAGCAAGCCCACCCGCGCAGTACCGAACAGCTGCAGCGCCGCGTGCAGCGCGACGGCTGCAGTGCTGCCCGCTCCGAGCAGGATCACCAGATCGATCGGCACGCGCTGGACGTCGAGGCCGGTCCCGTAGTACCAGCCGGCCAGGATCACCACCAGGATGAGGAGGACGTTCTCCACCGTGGGCGCGCCCGCCGCCAGGGCGAAGCGCCCGCACGCCTGCTGGGCGGCGATGGCGACATGCATCAGGGCGTACAGCACGATCTGTGGTGCGATGAGCAGGACCAGCAGCGTGGCGAGCCACAGGCCCCGAGCTCGGGCGGCCGGATCCGAGATCCCGAGGGTCAACGTCCAGGCCACCCCCGGGGAGAAGATTATCAACAGCGCGACCACCGCGCCCGAGACGGCGAGTAGCCATCCGGTCACCCTGCTGATCAGCTCCCGGCCCCCGTCAACGCCGCCGGCACCGATGGCGCGGACCACGCCGGGCACCAGGACCATCGCCAGCACCGGCCCGGCGATCAACACGCACACCAGGTGTGGGACGACATAGCCCGTTTGGAAGGCGTTGGCGAAATAGGTCGGCCCCAGCACCGCCCCGGTCACCACCACCCGCAGCAATCCGGTGGCTCTGCTCACCAGCCCCCAAGCGGCGATGGTGACCGAGTTCCGGACGACGGTGGTGGACGGTGGGTTGTCGAGCGCAGTCACCGCTGAGGCAGTCACCGCCGGGCGCTCCCAGCCTCGTCCGGCACCAGGCACTTACTGCCACAGCGCTCCGGATAGCGGCCCCGCGAATTGAGAATCTGGCCCACTTCGCCGTCTTCCCTTCGTCCAGTCCCGTCGGCGAGAATGTCCGCGACGCGAGGCCCCGGTCGCGCTATGTCAAATTACAAACAAGAGGTGTCGGATTAGACTCGTCGTGACGGTATTGCGTTGATCGGCGCGACGATGACGGTGAACGGCGCAGACTGATCGGTAGCGCCGATCAAGTTTGCGGAATTGCTTACGCGGAACTTACATCGAAAGAGTGAGGCGTGCCGTCGGAATGCCATGAATGACGCGATCGGCCGGATTCGACGATGGTGCGGGGAAGCCCGTTTGTCACTCTTTCGAGGAAGACTGTACGTCGAGAGCGGTCAGCAGCACGCGCAGCGCAGGCTGCGCCCGGGCAATCGCCTGACGATCGTCGGAGGGGAGCGCTGCCATCGCGCGTGCGACGAGGTCAATGCGAGCGTGGCGCCATGCTGCTAAGCGCTGTGTCGCCGCCTCGGTCAACCACAACCGCGCCGCCCGGCGATCCTCGGGAGCGGTATCTCGCACCAGCATGCCGATGTCGATGAGTTGGTTGACCAACGTGCTCACCGAGTTGGCCGCCAGGTGCAGAGCACGCCCTGCCGGTGCGATCCCGATACCCGGCTGCTTCTCAATGACCTGCAGCAGCTCCACCTGCGCGCCCCGTAACGGCGGCCCGGGCACCGCCGACCGCAGCCTCCGGCGCACCAGACGTCGCAGCGCGGCGATGGTCGTCATCAGCTCATCGCCCAGCGCAGCCGCATCAGGGGTGGTCACATCGGCAGAGTAGCTCTCAATAAGATGCTTTGCTGTGGTCGCTTTCATTTCCCGTTGCACCGCGTCTCATTCGACTCCCACGCCGCGCCGGCAGGCCGATTCGGACCTGCGCCGCTGACTGCGGGGCGAACAGGAACGTGCACAAGGAGTAGAGCTATCGTCGTCACGTGACGAGCCTTGATCAGACTGTGCTGGCCGAGGAGCTGATGACGACCATGGCCGCACTGCGACGCCTGGTGCGCCGGAGGCTGCCATCGGCGGTGCCGGGACCGCCGTTACGGGGTGCGCACATCGAGCTACTGCAGGTCATCAAGAAGCAGCCGGGTATCGGGATCGCACCGGCAGGGCGTGCTCTGCACCTGGCGGCCAACTCGGTGAGCACGTTGGTCAACCAACTCATCGACATCGGCATGCTGGTGCGCCAGACCGCACCCGACGATCGGCGTGCCGCTCAGTTGTGGTTGACCGACACGGCGACACAGCGCTTGGCGGCGTGGCGTCAGGGCCGCATCGACCTCATCGCGGGTGGTGTGGCCGGGCTTCCGTGCGCCGATCGCGAGGCTCTCAGCCACGCGCTGCCTGCGCTACGCGCCCTGCTGGTCGCTCTCGACACGGAGCAGGGGCGATGACTGCTCCGCTCCCGATCCACTAGACGACCGCGTGTGTGTCGCGGGACCCGGAACCGCCGACGAGTTCGAATGTTTTCCACATCGACGCGTACGTGCCGTCGGCAGCGAGCAGTTGCTCGTGGGACCCGACTTCGGCGATCTGGCCCCGGTCCAGCACGACGATCCGATCGGCGGATCTTGCGGTCTGCAGGCGATGCGCGATGACGATGGTCGTGCGGTGGCGCGCGACCCGCTGCATCGCGTGCGCCACCCGTGCCTCGGTGACGAGGTCCAGATTGGAGGTCGCCTCGTCGAGCAGCAATACGGTGGGATCGACGAGTTCGGCTCGGGCCAGCGCGACCAACTGCCGCTGCCCGGCCGACAGCGAACGGCCGCGCTCGACTATTTCGTGCAGGTAACCGCCGGGCAGGGCGGCGATGAAATCGTGTGCGCCGACCGCGCGGGCGGCGGCCTCCACCTCGGCGTCGGTGGACTCGGGCCGGCCGTAGGCGATGTTGTCCCGGATGGTCCCGGTGAACAGGAAACCTTCCTGTGGCACGTAGCCGAGTTGGTGACGAAATAAGCGCAGGTCCAGCGAGCGCAGGTCGTACCCGTCCACCCGGACACTGCCCTCGTCGGGGTCGTAGAAGCGGGCGAGCAGTTTCATCACGGTCGACTTGCCCGCTCCGGTCTGCCCCACGATCGCTACCGTCTCTCCCGCCGCGATCCGCAGGTTGATGCCGCGAAGCGCCTCCGGTGGCTTAGCCGGCTGGCGGGCTACCACGGGGTAGGAGAAGCGCACGCCAACGAGAATGAGCTCGCCACGGAATCGGCCGGCAGGCTCGGGTCGCTCGGCGGGCGGGGTCAGCGTGTCCAACCGCATCAGTTGGGCGATCCGGCCGACCGAGACCCTGGTCTGTTGCCAGGAGTCGAACACCTGGGACAGCTGCTGGATCGGCGAGAAGAACATGTCAATGTAGAGCAGGAAGGCGATCAGCGCGCCGGTGGTGAGCTGCCCGGAGGCAATCAACCCTGCTCCGACACCGAGGACGATCGCGTCCGCCCCGGCGGAGAGGAACTGTACGAAGGGGAAATACCTGGCAACCAGTCGCTGCGCGGCGACGCGGGCTGAGAGATAGTCGTGACCGAGCCGGTGGAATCGTGTGCTCGTCTCGTTCTCGTGGGTGAAGGCCTGCGATTCGCGCACCCCGGACAGGCTCTCCTGGAAGTCCGCGTTGACGATGGCAATCCGTTCCCGCGCGAGGTCGTAGAGGCGGGCCGCCTTGCGCCGGAAGATCATCGTACCGATAGCGAGCGGGGCCACGACGGTGAGCGTGCACAGGCCGAGCTCGGTGTTGATCAGTACCAGGGCGACGCCGACTCCTACGAAAGTGACCAGCGAGACCAGCGCGGCGAGCAGCCCGTTCTCGATGAGTGATTCGAACTGGTCCACGTCGGTCGTCATCCGGGTCATGATCCGGCCAGCCATCTCACGTTCGTAGTAGTCCAGAGAGAGGCGCTGCAGCTGGGCCCAGATCCGGATCCGCAGCGAGAGCATGATCCGCTCGGCGGCGCGGCCGGTGACGAAGGTCTCGCCGACCTGGTCGATCAGGTCGGCCAGGGTGACGATGAGGAAGATCGCGGACGCCACGAACAGCACGGCCTGCGAACCGGCCGACACCCCGTTGTCGACGCCCTCCTTGATCAGCACCGGGCCGGCAAGCCCGGCCAGCGCGTCGAGGATTACCAGCACCAGGCCGATCAGCAGCGGCCGGCGAAATTCGCGCAGCAGCCGGGCCAGCCGGAATCCCCGGTCGTGCCGCGCTTCCCGGTCGACGTCCACGGTCGGGAAGTCCTGCACCGGTGGGAGCGCGGCGACCCGGGCCAGCAACTCGGGAGTCGGAGCGAGGTTGAGGCGCCAGCCGCTTCCACCGCCGAGGCCCGGACCGATACTGGGCGCGCCGATCGTGCGCACCGTGGGGCGCGCGGCGTCCGTGGCCGGTTGGCCGCCGATCCAGGCTGAGTCGGTGCGACCGTCGGCGTCACCGGAGGCGGACAGTATCGCGAGTGCCTCGATCCGGTCGCCGACCTGTTCCGCGCGGTGCTCCTCAAGCCCGGACAGCAGGGTGCGGTAAACGGCGCTGCGGTTGACGAGTTCGTCGTGCGTGCCCTGCTCCACGACCCGTCCCTGGTCGAGCACGACGATGCGATCGGCCAGGTGCAGCGTGGAGCGGCGGTGCGCGACCAGCAACGTCGTCCGGTTGGCCAGCACACCCAGCAGGGCGTCGTGCACGGCCTGCTCGACCTTGGCGTCGATGGCGCTGGTGGCGTCGTCGAGGATCAGGATCCGCGGATCGGCCAGGACAGCCCTGGCCAACGCGATGCGTTGGCGCTGGCCGCCGGACAGGGTCAGGCCGCGCTCGCCGATCATCGTGTGGTAGCCGTGTGGCAGTTCCTCAATGAAACCGTGCGCCTGGGCGACCCGGGCGGCGTGCCTGATCTCGTCGTCGGTCGCGTCCGGGCGGCCGTAGCCGATATTCGCCTGCACCGTGTCGGAGAATAGGAACGTCTCTTCGAAGGCCACGCCGACCTGGCGGCGCAGGGATTTCAGCGTCACGGTGCGCAGGTCGTGCCCATCGACGAGAATCGCACCGGAGTCGGGATCATGGAAGCGGGACAGCAGCATCGCCACCGTCGACTTCCCGCTGCCGCTGGGCCCGACGATCGCGACCCGTTCACCGGCGGCGATATGCAGGTCGACACCGTTGAGCACCGGGGTGCCCTCGCCGTATCCGAAGTGCACGTCGGCGAAGATGATCTCGCCACGCAGCTCGGGCAGGGTCACCGCGTCCGGAGCGTCGGCGATGGCCGGCGGGAGGTCCAGGAGCTGGAAGATGCGTTCCACCCCAGCTCTGGCCTGCTGGGCGATGGTCAGGATGCCGGCGAGCTGCCGGGCCGGCGCGACGAACTGGGCGACATAGGTGGAGAACGCGAGGAACGTACCGAGCGTGATCTCGTGGTGCAACGCCAGCCACCCGCCGAGAGCCAGGATGGCGACCTGGCCGATCGAGGGAACTGCCTCCAGCAGCGGCTGGTAGCGGGCCTGGAGCCGGACCGCGCGCATTCGTGCGCCGTAGAGCGAC
>DASUII010000041.1:0-36949 GCA_036279835.1 Pseudonocardiaceae bacterium | reverse complement strand
CGGCCCACGGCGCGGACGCAGTAGTCCTGGTGAGTTTCGGCGTCGAGGATCCCTGACCGGTACTCGCACCACGGCTCGCACTTGCGGTAGCGGATCTGGTCGCTGTTGTCGGGGACGGTTGAATGGGACACGGTTCTCACTCCTGGTCTGGTCAGGGGTTGGGGATCTGAGCCCCGGGCTCGCCGCGGCAGCGGGTTCGGGGCCGTTACGTGTCACACCGATGTCACGGACTCGACGTGACGGGGCGGACTGGGGCGCCCTGACCTGCACTTTCATCAGACCAGCAGTGTCAACGTGGACTCATCCGTACAGGACGGACCTCTGTTAGACCACTGGGGGTCAAGGGGTCGCAGGTTCGAATCCTGTCGTCCCGACCAGTAAGAAGCCCGCTGACACTGGCTGGAAACCCTACGTCAGCGGGTTTTCTTCATGTTGGCAGCCGATCTTGCTGGGTTTGGGACCGCGCGCAGTTGGGGACCATCCCGGGACCGGCGGACACTCAGGAACGCTGTCAGCGAGTCGCCTGCGACGGCGATCGAGGTGGCATCGGGGTGTCGGTAGCGTTGTGTTGTGGTGAGGGAACCGTGTCCGCGATCTTCCGCAGGACGTGTACCGGAAACGCCGGCATCGGCCATCCACGTCGCCGCTGTTGCGTTAGTGGAAGGGTGGGCACCGTTGACGGCGGCCTTTGTGTTGTTCAGATGGCGAGAGCGTTCGGTGAGGGCTGCTGGGAGCTGGTGGTTCGGGTCGAGATCGAGGGCCAGTTCGTAGTGACCGCGGCGCAAGTTCTGGATGAACGCATGTCCTGTACTGATCACTCGGGCTGAGCGCAGCCGTTTGAGGCCCCGCATCGGCCGCAGCCGGGACTTCAGACGGTCATGATCGGCTTCGACCGCGTTGGTCGCGTACTGCTCGGTGACGTGGCAGGCGGGAGGCAGCAGCTCATCACGCACTCGCGGATACGCGGGAGCCCGGTCGGTGCTCACCTCGGCCGCGCACGGGCCGTGCTCGAGCGTCTGGGTGAAGAATCGGCGAGTGACCGCGAGATCCCGTTTCTCCGCGACGAGGATGTCGATGACCTGGCCGAACTGATCGATCGCCCGGTACAGACCCAGCGTCCGGCCACTTTGGCGTACGTCTCGGTCGACGAACCACCGATCGCCGGGGGTGTGCCGGCAGGGTCGTGCTGCGTCGATGAGCAGCGGAGTGAACCGCGGCACCCACCGGTACACGATCACATGATCCACGACCACGCCGCGCTCAGGGACCAGCTCCTCCATGTCGCGGTACGACAGCCCGTAGCGCAGGTACCAACGGACCGCCACCATGATCACATCCGGCGGGAACCGGAACCCAGCGAACCGGACTGCGGCGGAGGTACTCGGCGAGGGCGACGACGCATCAACACAGCCTGCCCGAGCAGTCATCCGTGACCGCAACAGTCCCGCTGGGGATCCTTCGGCGCTAGATTTTACCGGGAGTCACAAGTCTGCAACGGGGAGTTAACTCTCCTTTGTGATTAGTCACGTAAATGCAACTACACCGTAATGATCAGCCCGTTAGGATTCTGAAGTAGGGAAGAGTGTGGTTTTTTAAATCACTGTCTGAGGTTCTGGCCGCTTTCGAGCGTCGGACTGTTGTCGGCGCGAAGAGGTCGGTGACGCGGGAGAATCTGAAAAAGGGGAACGTGCCATGACTATAAGTAGCAGGACTGTCGAACCGCACCGGGTGGAACCTCACGATCAGCTCCTAACATCCGAATTCGCTCCACTCGCCGAATTTGCTGGGTTCCGGGCGTACGAGGCGGCTGCTGTTCAAGAAACCGGCAAGAACATCCCAGCGTTGTCTGAGCGGATCGCACGGGAAATATCCAGGTACCTAATGACGCGCCCGGAGTCCGCGCCCCTGATGGAGAGATCCTACCGGCCGGTCAACGAGGTGATCATCAGGGAGTGGCTGGACCGGACGATCGCTGGGCCCTTTGATGGTGATCTGGCCGCTTTCCTGCGAGGGATCAGCCATCTCTCTGGACGAGAAGTGACCTTCCCCGGTGTGCAGGTGGCGCTCCCACCGCAGCTGACTCTGGCTCTCACCGCGTGGGTACAGGGACAGATCCTCAAGGCTCTGGGTGAGACCTTCGATGTGGCTACCGCATCGGCCGCCGGAGCAGCCTGGATGAATCAGTTCATGCTGCAGCTGGGCATCATCCTTGAGCCCTGCCTGACCAACCCCGACGGACCCCTCGGCCGTCACGACGCCGCCCAGTTCCATCCTTACGCAGAATTTGCTGGTTTTCGCGGCAAGGAGGTGTCAATCCTCGGCAAGACCGGCCCGCTGCTGGGACCAGCCGCTGGTGGCGTGATCACCCTCGCCTACGATTACCTGCTGTCCCGACCGGAATCAGCCGGATATTTCCAAGACACCTCTCATCTTGCCCAGCGCAAGATGACGCTGAAGGGATGGTGGGCCAGGACAACCACCACGCCCAAGGACGGCAGCTTCCACTCCTACATGTCCCGAGTCGCCGATGCCCACGTCAAGGGTGGCGGGATGCACCCCCACGTGGTCATCCCAGCCGATCTGACCATCGCCCTCATGGGATGGGTCCAGATGAGAGTCATGACCGCATTGAACACCATCGCCCCCGGCCCCGACGGTGACTATGTCTTTGGCAAAACGCCGGAGCCGGCAGACCTCGCGGAGGTGGGCCAGGCCTGGATGCGAATGCTGACCCTACAACTGGGGATCCTCCTCAAACCCTATCTGGTGTAACCATCGACCGGCGTCAACAACCGCACTCGAATGATTTGCAAGTACCTCATCTAGGATGTCATCGCTCTGGGGAACCAGGTCGCTCGGTCGCGGGCTGACCGAGGATAAGGTTCCGGGACCGTGATGGGAAGAATGGTAAAGAGATGACTCTTATCATTTTAACAGTAGTCGTTATCGCATTGTTGATTGCCACCCTGGCGGTCTTCCTCTTCGCGATCGGTGTGCTACTTAACCGCATCGCCGACAATCTCGACGACTGCCTAGGGAACGTGAAAACGATTGCCGGGCAGGCCGATGCGATCCTACCTGGTGTCGGGCGCATCAACCAAACCGGTGGAGTGGTGGCAGGTGCGCTGCCACTGCTAGTCGAAGGCGCTGAGAGTATCGTCGCTAAAGTGGCTTTTCCGAAGGAGGCTCCTCGGCATGCTGCTCCAGCGGCAGTTTCGGCCGGTGTAGGTTACCTAGATACGTGACGACCAGTTCCCTAAAGCGACGAAAGGGAAAGGGGTGCTGCGTTCGGGGCCTGGACGCCGCGACGACGTGACACACACACTCGTTACGCGCGCCGCGTTACGCGCACCGCCACGGCTAGCCACGAGAACCCATGACCGGCGCGCCCCGTGACCACAGCATGCTCTGGCGTTTCGCCCTACTCGTCGCCGTAGTGATCAGTTTCCTGCGGTGGCATGCTCGTCTGGTATTCCACACTCGACGGACTGGACTCGTCGGCTTCGGGTTTTCCCTACTCTATGCCCTCACCTGGCACTGCCACTGATCCGCCGGCAGCACACAGGAAGATCCAGAAGCGAAAGATTGACGCCCACCAGTCGCTAGCACAGCAGCCGTATCGGCGCAGACCCCGACCGGCGCTGATCCTGATACGGCCGGCCCCTGAACCCGGGATACTCACCGTGTGGTATCGCCAGCGAGGTTCGAAGCGGCATCGTGACAGCGGAGCCGGAACCACTCGAACCGTAACGTGGGACCGATACGCCCCGACACACAGCCGTAACCACTGTGGAGGATTCGCTACGCGGCTGCGGCCATTAGGCTTGCGATACCCACCTTGGAAAAGGTGTTCAGCCCCGCTTCCGATTCTGAGCGGGGCTGGACCGTCCAGATCGTCGACAGCATCAGCCGGGCGACGCTACTCCGCTCGGAGCCTGCTCAGAACTGAGTGCTTCCAACGCCAGCATGACGCCCGACAAGATCGAAGCTTCGATGGCGACGTTGAACTGGACATGGCGACGCGGACGCCCACCGCTGAGTACCAGCCGCAGCGCGTGGAGCGACCGAGAGTACGGCTGTGTACCTTGATCTTCGAATCGCGGCGAGTCGGCCAACCGCGGTGCTGCGTATTTAGGGCTGCGTCGTAGGCCGGGGGTAGGCCGAGCAGGCGAATAGGTAGCTGCTGACCGGTACGTGCAGTCTCGGCCCGATCAGCGGGGCCCAACCCGCCGGCCCCGCGGTCCGCGACGAGCACCACAGGGTCGCCAGTGCCAGTGGTCGTATGGGCAGGGACGTCGATAGCCCGGTCGCCGACCGGTGCACATCCCTTGGGGCGGACAACCGGGCGATGCACTGGATCTGTAGCAGGCTTCGCCTGGCCGATCAGCCGTGACCGTGCCGCACTCGCGGCGGCACCCACCACCGGGGTGCGCATGACAACAAAGACAACCACGCCACCGTGGGCGAGCACCGTCCACGGTGGCGTGGACCTCAACACTGAGGGATTGCTTCACCACCACGATCATCGGACGCGAAATCCTGAGAGCTGGCACACCCGTGCACAGCGCTTCTCGGTTCAGGGACGCAGCCTTAGGCCCCCGCTGAGGAATCCGCTTTCTTAGGCTGGATTGTCACTGTCTGGACACAATCTGTGAATGTTTTGGCCTGCTGGTCGCTACATGCCGTGGTCATCTATTCACTAAGAGGGTTGCATCACTGCATTGTTACCTTTGAGAAAACTTTGCGGTGCTGTGCTTGGGGGTGATCAATCGACCATGTGACTCTTGACGGCGTGGAAGTCTCTGCGGCGGACGTCGCCAAGATCCCCGCGGGCAATGTGCGGGTGTCGCGGGCTGAGTTTGTAGCGCTGTGGCAGACAGCGGAGCGGCTTCACGATGAGCAACTCCGGCGGGGTGTACCAGACTGGTACGGCGCCGGTGTGGTGGAGACCTGCCGATGGCTGGCGATCGTGGAGCCCAAGACGGACCCATGGCACCTTGCGCCATCGCCGGTAACCAGACGTATCCAGGTTGCCTACGATGACTTGATCGAAGGGGAATGCCTGGCCGCGGAGCAACTGGCCGAAAACCGGCCGGTGCCTGCCCGGTTGATGAGTCGGCCGGGATGGATCGAAGCGGTCGTGGCAACGTTGAACTGGGCGTGGCGACGGCACGGAAGCTCGCCGCTGGGCACCGGCCGCACCGCGTGGGGGTAACCCGGCTGGGCACCGTATCGAGGTGCTCCACACCGGCGGCCGCGTAGTGCACGTAGAGGTGTTAGGTCACTCGCCGATTCTTCACCCAGACGCTCGAGCACAGCCCGTGCGCGGCCGAGGTGAGCACCGACCGGGCTCCCGCGTATCCGCGAGTCCGTGATGAGCTGCTGCCTCCCGCCTGCCACGTCACCGAGCAGTACGCGACCAACGCCGTCGAAGCCGATCATGGCCGTCTGAAGTCCCGGCTGCGGCCGATGCGGGGACGCTCTCGCCATCTGAACAACACAAAGGCCGCCGTCGACGGTGCCCACCCCTCCACTAACGCAACAGCGCCGTGCTGTCGCGTCGGTGGTCTTGTCCCGAGTGGGCCAGCGGCTGGTTTCCGGTCGAGTACCCGACGGTTGAATGACCTGGATTCCTGTCACCAGCAGAGCGTTTCTCCAGTTATGACAGCTGATGTGGTCGACTGATGTGGTCGACACGTCGACGTAATGTTGCCGGTCTAGTCTATGCGCCGTGAACCGCCGCGCGAAGATTGTCTGCACGATCGGCCCGGCCACCGCGACCCTGGAAAAGATCCGGGAGCTGGTCTGTGCCGGAATGGATGTTGCTCGCCTCAATTTCAGCCACGGCACCCATGCTGAGCATGCGCGGGTCTACTCCATGGTCAGGGAGACCAGCGACGAGTCGGGCAGGGCGGTAGCGGTCCTTGCCGACCTGCAAGGACCCAAGATCCGGCTAGGACGGTTCGCGGCCGGACCGGTGCTGTGGCGCACCGGCGACGAGGTGCGACTGACCGTCGAGGATGTCCCCGGTACTCACGACCGGGTCTCCACCACCTACGCCGGGCTCGCCAGAGATGCCCGCGAAGGCGACTTACTGCTCATCGACGATGACAAGGTCGTCCTGGTGGTGCGCAAGGTCGAGGACTTCGACGTGGTATGCGAGGTCATCGAGGGCGGCACGGTCAGCGACCATAAGGGCCTGTTCCTACCGGGGATGAACGTCTCACTACCTGCGCTGTCCGCCAAGGACATCACCGCCTTGGAGTTCGCGCTGCGGTTGCGGGTGGATCTGGTGGCGCTGTCGTTCGTGCGTTCTCCGGCCGACATCGACATGGTGCACCGCACGATGGACACGGTGCCAGGTGGCCGGCTGCCGGTGATCGCTAAGCTGGAGAAGCCGGAGGCGGTGGACAACCTCGAAGCGATCGTGCTGGCCTTCGACGGGGTGATGGTGGCCCGCGGGGACCTCGGTGTCGAGTTGCCGCTGGAAAAGGTGCCGCTGGTGCAGAAGCGGGCCATCCAGGTTGCCAGGGAGAACGCTAAACCGATCATCGTGGCCACGCAGATGCTTGATTCTATGATCGGCAATGCCCGGCCGACGCGGGCAGAAGTCTCTGATGTCGCCAATGCGGTGTTCGATGGTGCCGACGCGGTGATGCTGTCCGGGGAGACGTGCGTCGGTCGCTACCCGATCGAGTCGGTCAAAACAATGAGCCGCATCGTGGAGGCCGCCGAGGCCAGCTCGGCGATGGTTCCGCCGCTTAACCACGTGCCGCGGACCAAACGGGGCGTGTTGGCCTGCGCGGCCCGCGACATCGGGGAGCGGTTGGAGGCCAAAGCGCTGGTGGCCTTCACCCAGTCCGGAGACACCGCCCACAGGCTGGCCCGGCTACACAGCCACCTCCCGCTGCTAGCGTTCACTCCCGAGCCCCCGGTGCGCAACCAGCTCGCGCTGACCTGGGGAATCGAGTCGTTCCTGGTAGCCCGGGTCGAGACCACCGACGCAATGGTCCGGCTCGTGGACCAAGCGATGCTCTCGATCGGACGTTACCAGCCAGGAGACCTGGTGGTGATCTTGGCGGGATACCCGCCGGGCACCGTGGGCTCCACTAACCTCATCCGGGTCCACCGCCTAGGCGAGGAAGATCTTGGCTGACACACGTGACCCTGCGTGACGGCCTGCAGACACACGGACGTGCGGGGTGCCCTGTGCCGCTCGACCATCCGGGTGCCGGAGTGGGCCAAGGTTTTCGTTGGTATGGAGGCCGACCCCGCCGAATCCGGACCTATTAGACCGACTTCGTGCCCAGCCTGCTGCAATCGGCGACCGAGGGACCATGGGGAGACAGCTGTCGCGCCTAACCGTGCGATGGGGTCGAGCTTTGTCCACCTACCGTTGGGCGACCCACCCCGGCATCGACCATCACCAGCGAAACAGGAGTACTGATGAAGGATCCGGCCATGCGGTGGAGGCCGCAGTGGAGAGCCTGGGGAAACGCCTCGCGAGCGAGTAGGCCGGGGCTCTGGCGCCCTAGCTGACCATTTCGCTTTACTACCCAACTCTCAATGGCGCTTCTCAAGGGCGACGGTTTCACGCAAGCGCTTCGCGGCTTCCCGGAGATCAGGATCGGTGCGTGCTTCCGAAGTCATCAGCTCGGCCAGCCCCTCGGCGATGACGTTGAGCTTCTCCTGCGCCGCCTCCTCTGCGCGGCGACTGGCGTTCTCAAGCAGCACCACCAGCAGCAGCGTGAGAACGCTTGCGACAGTGTGAATGGCCGTCTGCCATTCCTTAAGGTCCTCCCACAGAGGCAAGCTGGCCAGCCAGATCGCGACGATGCCGGCACACACGAAGAAGAACGGCGCCTGGCTGACCCTGCGGTGGGCCATCTGGACAAATCGGTCAAACAGCGAACGCCGATCTCCCCTCGTGCGGGTCTTTGCGGCCTCGCTGCGCTCCACAGCCAGAAGCCTAGTGCGAGTGCACTTTGGTGCCGCTCCGCGCGCCGACGATGATGAACGCGACACCGGAGTCGCGTCCCAGCTCCGGACGGTCCGACCGTCCGACGCGGTGGCCAGCCGCCGCCGTCCGGCCTGGCCGACCAGGAACCGTCCTGGGGTTTGCTGACCGCGAAATGCATCCTTGACCTTCTGCCAGTTTGCTTCAGATTGCCGGTCACCTCCCGGACCTCCCTTCATTGGGGTCCTGGTGCGTCCTGGAGCCGTGGGGGCGCATCTGGCAGAATGTCGCACCGGTCCCGTCCTAGCGAGCAGCCGGAGGAATGTTGAGCGAGGTTGAGCCGTACACGATTACGTGGACCGTTATATCGAACAGGCCGAGACGTACTTCGCAGGCCCGACCCAACTCTGGACGTGATTGACTTGCGGTGGCGTAAGACCTTCCTGGTAGAGGTCAAAGAGAAACTTGCTCAACTTGGATTGATGAATTGCGCGGTCTGTCAATCCGAACATCTGACGGTACATCGTTTTCCATTCTTGGCGTTAATGGGTAACCTTCCTCCCAATATCAGTAATCTTGATGACGCCGAGATGATTGTCGAGTACCTTGTCCGAGTTGAGTGCGGCATTTGTGGTTACGTGATGTTGTTCAGTGCAGAGCGTTTCCGCACCGGAGATGATGAAACCCTGGTACGGGGAATGACCGAACAGGAGGAGGACGAGTTGGAGCGTAGGCATCCGCTTTAGCGCTACAACCGTAGATCGTGATCAGCCCCGGCGCGAGCTGGCGACAGTGGCGACCACAACGCAGACGACGATCAGGCTCCAGCAGCTCAGCGACCGACCGGAGGTCGCTCGTGAAGTAGAGGACTATGACCGAACTGACGCCCCCCAACGCCACTCCGACTACGCAAGGCGATGAGAGCCCGATCCATATCCTCTGGATCAACTGCGGCTTGTCCTGCGATGGGGAGTCGGTCTCGTTGACCGCAGCGACCCAACCCAGCATCGAGGAAATCGCCTTGGGGGCACTTCCTGGTCTGCCAAAGATCGCGCTGCACTGGCCGTTGATCGATTTCGAATGCGGCCCGGAGCAAGGTGTTGACAACTTCATCGAATGGTTCCACGAGGCCGACCGGGGTGAGTTGGAGCCGTTCGTGCTCGTCATCGAGGGTTCCATCCCGAACGAGACGATCAACGGTGATGGCTACTTCACTGGTTTCGGTCGCCACCCCGCCACCGACCAGCCGATCACTGTCAACGAATGGCTGGATAAGCTCGCGCCCAAGGCCACGATCGTGCTCGCGGTCGGCACCTGCGCCAGCTACGGTGGCATCCACGCGATGGCGGGCAACCCGACCGGTGCCATGGGCGTGCCCGACTACTTGGGCTGGGACTGGAAATCCAAGGCCGGTATCCCGATCGTCTGTGTGCCTGGCTGTCCGGCGCACCCGGACAATCTTTCCGAGACGATCCTGTACCTGCTCTATCAGGTCGCCGGCAGGGCGCCGATGATCCCGTTGGACGAGCACCTGCGCCCGCAGTGGTTGTTCGGCAACACGGTGCACGAGGGTTGCAATCGGGCCGGGTACTACGAACAGGGCGAGTTCGCCGAGACTTACGACTCACCGAAGTGCCTGGTGAAGCTCGGATGCGGGGGGCAGGTGGTGAAATGCAACGTGCCCAAGCGCGGCTGGATCAATGGTGTCGGTGGGTGCCCGAATGTGGGCGGTATCTGCATCGGCTGCACCATGCCGGGGTTCCCGGACAAGTTCATGCCGTTCATGGAGTCGATGCCGATCAGTTGGCGCACGGGTTCAGCGATGGCGGTGACCGAAAGCGAGACGTACGGCTCGGTTATCCGGTCGCTTCGCGAGTTCGCCATCAAGCAGTTCGACACCGAGCCCCAGTGGCGTAAGAAGGGCTCCGAGCTCATCACCGGCTACATCCCCGACTGGAGCGACGGTCGAGCGCAGCCAACGCGTCTGCGTGCGTGGCGACGCCGAAGCCGGTTCCGCTGATCCGCGGTGAGCGCGTAGTTGGGAGGCCCGCTTGCCAGGTAGGGGAGAAGTCCGGCATCTCGTGATCCAGTCCGTGGCGCTCATGTCCACACCCTGAGCCCCACGGCGCGGCTATCTGTGTCCCGTTGGACCTCCATCATTCTCTCTACCGCGTCGCGGTTGATACGCCCGTAGACATGCGGGAACAAAATGTCGGGGGCGACGCCGGGGGGCGGCACAGGGGAGGCGGCCTCCCAGCGGACCATGACGTCGAGCTTGTGCTCGTTGATGAGCAGCACCATGAGCGGGCCCGGGGTGTCGCGGTGGAAGGCGCTGGCGACGGCGAGGGTTACCGCCTCGTCGGGAGAGCAGTGGACAAAACCTTCCTCGGACAATGACGCGGGCGCGTACGGCCGGTCGGAGGCGGCTAACCAGTCGTCGAGCGTAACCACATGGAAGATCACGAACGTGGGTATACCAGGCTGCGACTTGATCCGCGCTTGAGGATCGGCGCGTCGCACCCGCGGGGTGCGTCTAGTCGATTTCCGGTTCCCCGGCGGTGGTGGCGACGGAGGTGTTCGTAGCCGAGCGCGGTGACGATCTCGTCGCGGTGGGTCGCGGCAGGCGGGCAGACACAATGCGATCGGCCTGTTACGTGGTTGCAATCTCGAATCCCACAAGTGGCAGAATCTTCAACTACTAGTCGAGCAACAAGCGTGGGCACAAGTCGGTAGGGGAGTATTTCATAGCGTGAGTGGCAACGCCGCTGCGTTATCAGCGCTGGCCGGAATAGTGTCAGCGGCAGCCGCAGGGATTACTCTTATCATTCATCGATGAACCCACCAGGCACGGCGGAGGACCACCCCACGAACAACCGTCCAGATTGACAGCTACCCGAAAGCTCGTCGCGCCACTCGATGTCGACCACTCCCACCAGGCGGCCGCCAACCTCGATCACCTGGGACGGCTGTCGGCTGAATATTCCGCCCGCTCGCGCAGTCCGCGTAGCGCCGCCCGAAACCAGGCATCGCGGCCAACTCGAGTTGCGGGACCCGCGGCGCAGCGGGCGATCACCGTCCTAGACGGCGATCAGGCGCTAGCGCAGCTATCGGCGCGCCGCCACTGTGATCACGTCGAGGACAGGACGGACCCACGACCCATCGAAAACAGACCGGGCGCCGGCGCCCGAACGCAGCGACACGCCAAGAATGGCCCACCCAAGCACTGTCACCTATTGCCGGTTGGATCGGTCGCGTTGCGCCAGGTCCCGGGTCACATGTTGCGGATTCGTAGGTAGCGGCGGACATCTGACACGGAAAGCAGTCCGACAGTGATCACGAGAACGACGATGATCGCTGCCAGGATTACTGCGATGTAGCCGACGATGTACATATGCCCTCATCCGGGTCAGCGGTTCGGTGGTCAGCGTGTTCTTGCCCGCAATACTGTCGCCGACGATCGCGTGCATCACCGGCTGCGACGCACTGGACCTGCTGCGCAGAACGATCTTCTGTTCGGCCGGATGCCAACGGTTCCTTCCGTCGACACCCGCTGGTCAGCGCGCCGCCGGGGTCTGGAGCAGCGTGTCGCACCGCTCGGCGAGCCCCGTCATCCATCCGATCGCCACGCGTCGAGCCAGGCGGATCGGGACTCGTGTCGCTAAATGCGCATTACCACCTCAGGGTACCTTTCAGCCTGCACCGCGTACATCTTATTGCGCGCCCCGTTTGGGTTGTCGTGACGCGGCCGGGCGCCAGGTCAGCGACAATAGAGTGACCGTTCTCCCTACTACCGGGGTTCTCTGACCATCGAGGGGCCGCCGCGGAGCCAGCTGCTGGATCGGCCGGCGCGCGTGGCGCCTCACATGGAGTAGCCACGCCGCCCGAGGCAGGTCTTAGCTGATAGGCGGTGGCGTGCCCTCAGCACTGGCGAGAAGGGCTGGATCCCACTCGCACACCGTGCAGGCATGGCGGAATGCTGAGCGGGCGAACTCGAGCCCGACAGCGTGTGGATCGGGGCTGCGGCACACATCGTCCCAGTCCAGGATGTACTCGCCGAGCGCCGATTCCCAGCGTGCCGGCGCGGGGGAAAGCGTCGCGGTCTCGAAGCCCTCCGGCGCTGGATGCGCATAGGCATAAAACGCAGCTTTGCCGTATCGCGGATCGCCTGGCCACCAGCCGATGGCGACCTCCTGCGCGTCCATCGCGTTTCGCATGATGAAGTCGTCCGACGGCGGATCGGCCGGCTGGCCAGAGAACAGATTCACCGCGAGGTCAAATGAACCCCACCACGCGTTGACCGGCGTCGAGCGTCCGCGATATGGCGCACGGAACGCGGCGAGGACGAGCGCGGCGCGGGTCGCGGCGGCGAAGTAGGAATTGACCTGACCGGGGTCGTAACGCTTGTGCTCGTCGTCTTCATCGAGCGGCGCGCTCCACGGTACCTCCTGTGGCGTCAGATCGATGTCGACCGCGGTCCCGAGGCGGCGGACAGCTGTGAGTACGTCGCGGGTGACCTCGCGGACCGGCCGGTCGGGGATGAGCGCGATGCGTTGCTCGTTGCCGTCGCTGTGCTCGACGACCACATCATGGGTCCGTAGATCGAGCGCGACGACAAGTGCCCCTGAGCCGTCGGTCGCTGGCAGCGGGGCTGTTTCCCATCCCCTCGCGGTCAGTCGCAGCGCCGCGTGTTGGAGTTGGGGCTCGGGTGGGGCGATCGCCGCAGCTAGCTTACCGAGTACCTGGGTGTGCGCGTGGAGCGTGTCGCAGGTCGCACTCCACTCCGGATAAGAAAGGGAAGGCCAGCCGTAGCGCATGGCTTGACGCTACCGGTCAAACGTCCCTACCCGGCCGGGTCTACGTGTTCACAGCGTACGAAAATAAGTACAGCTGCAATTGCATACGCATTGTGCCGTGGAAGCGTACGTACTTTAGTACGCTGCGAATCCCGCTCCCACACGCTGCGTCAGGGTCGACCGCGGCGTGAAGGCATCAACTGGCCTAATACCGCCACGTTCGAGTGTATGCCATCGGGTATTCTCGCCAGTCGCAACGGCAGCGGTGACACAACATGCGCTCACTGGTCAAGGACACCCCGCCATGCGAGTTACTTGCGTCGTACATCGTGAGAAGGTGGTGACAGTGTTGGTCAGCTCTACTACTCTCACGGTATCGAGCAGATGCACGGGCTAACGAGAGTGCGGCGCGACGTCGGGTTCGAGAAGCGGAGGAGATGCCATGAACCATGCGGTTGTACGGTCCATCTTCCGTATCTGTGCCGGGCGGCGGAGTCGAGCCATTCCTTCCCCGGATGACTAAAACCCGGTTAATCCGGTTACTGTGGTGTCCACAGTGTGGTGGCTGGCGGTCCGAGCGCGGGATTTAGGTAGTCGCCGTCGTGCAACGTTAGCTGGAGGTAAGGGGGCACTCTGGCCATTTCCTGTAATTTAGTTGGAGCTGCCCTAAGTCACCGAATTCTGGACATTCACGGAGCGGCTATGGAGCGGCGTCGAGCGATCGCCTGGGCTGGTTCGATCGCCATGACGGGATGTGCCAGCGCGCTCACGCTGGGCGCGCTTGTCGGAGGGTTCGGCCTCGGAGGGTTCGGCCTCGGGTCCTCAACGGCATCGGCGATTCCGGTGGGCACCTCTGGATCGGCGGGATCCATCCCAGCCCAGGTCGACTCGCTGGTGTGGTGGTACGTGGCCCGCGCGTCCGGTCTATTGGCCTGGGCTTTGCTCGCGGCCTCGGTGATAGGTGGACTGCTGCTCGGGACGCAGCTCGCGCGAGGACGCACTCGTAGGTGGACGCAGGGCGTCCACGAGTTCCTCGGGCCGCTCGCAGTGGTCTTCACCGTAATCCACCTGTCCTCCGTGCTCGCCTCCGACCAGTTACGGATCGGCGTGCAAGAGCTGATCGTCCCATTTGTCCGGCCTGGCAACCCGGCGGGCCAGGGTTGCGGGGTGCTGGCCGTCTATCTCCTCACCGCGCTCGCGCTGACTTCGTCGGCGCGGGCCGTACTATCCTGGCGATGGTGGCGCCGTCTGCATTTGCTGGCGTTCCCGCTGTTCGGCCTGGCCAGCGCGCACACCGTGCTTGCCGGTAGTGACACCAGCAGCCCGATCTTGCATTGGGCGAGCCTGGCGGCAGGATTGGTGATCTTGTTTCTGGCGGCGTTGCGCCTCTTCACCGCGAGACCGGCTGGCAGGGCCGCAGTGGCGCCCGCGGAGCCGCGGGACACGGAGCTGCCCGTACCCATCGTGCCGGAGCCGAGGCCGGCGAATCCTGTTCCAGCATCCGTCACCGAGCTGCGATTGCTCATCGGCCAGACGACGTGGGAGGCCGACAACGTCTTGTCATTGCGGCTGAATTCCCCTGACGGGACGCCATTGCCGAGGTGGGAGCCAGGAGCACACATCGAGCTGGCGCTGCCCTCCGGCCGGCGCCGGCAGTACTCGCTGTGCGGCGACCCGAGCGATACCCATTCATACCGGATTGCGATTTTGCAGGTTCCCGGTGGGCGTGGCGGATCGGTGGAAGTGCACACCGACGCCCGAGCCGGTCAGCTGATCAGCGTTCACGGGCCGCGGAACCATTTTTCGCTGGTCCCCAGCCCGGCCTATTTGTTCATCGCCGGCGGGATTGGCATCACCGCGGTGCTGGCGATGGTGGCCCGGGTGGCCGCCGCAGGTGGCGAATGGAAACTGGTCTACGCCGGTCGACGCCGAGCCTGCATGGCCTTCCTCGATGAGATCCGTGCGCTGGGGCCCGATCGGGTCGAGGTCATGCCCGCAGACGAACGCGGCCGCCCGGACCTGGACGCGATCATCGGTGCTGCGCCGGCGGGCACCGCTGTCTACTGCTGCGGCCCGGACCGGATGTTGGACGCGGTGCAGGAGCGGGTCGCCACCCGACCGGATCTGTGCCTGCACAGTGAGCCTTTCGCCGGCTCCGCGGCCAGTGGTGGCGCCGCACTCTACGTTGAGCTACACCGCACCGGGCGAATCATCAATGTGCCCGCCGACCGGAGTGTCCTGCAGGCGATCCGCGACGTCACTCCGGCGGTCTCGACCGGATGTGAGCAAGGCGTTTGTGGTGCATGCCGCACCGAAGTCCTCGCCGGCGAACCCGACCACCGCGACAAACTGCTCAGCAGTGCCGAGCGCGCGGCTGGCGCGATGCTGATCTGCGTCTCCCGTGCCCGCAGCGAGCGGCTCACCCTTGACCTGTGAGCGACCACCGGTCTCAGCGTCCCCTGATGTCCCTACGTATCGGGCGATGGCGGCGGCCCCCCGAGGGGTAGACAAGCCGGGTGATCCCGATGACCGTGCCGACGATTCCGATGATAAGTAGAGTGCTGGTTAGCGCCAGCGTCAGGACCATCGCACCCATTGTGATTATCCCCCTGCACCCACGAGGTGTGGAGTTGGCCGGGCACGGAAACGGAGCAGAAACAGACTCCGCAGCTCAGGAAAGCCGCTCATCGGTGATGTGCGCAAGGGGGCCCGCGGATTTTCAAGAAAATTCCCCAAAACATTACAAGGCGTGATCGCCGGTCACTACTTGTATCCGCAGGGTTGTTCAACGGCGGCCGGGGCTGTGACTCACAGCCGCACCGTCGTGGTCAGGCCCACGATCGACGGTCGGCGTGGCGTCGAGCCGAAGCCGAACCGGACTGGTGGGCGCACCTCGGCCATGGTTCCGAGGTCGGAACCGTGCCAGCTGGCGGTGATAGACACCAGTGGATGGAGATCCCAAGCCCCGTACCACTCCCTGCGCCCGGCACCGGCGCTACCCCGGGTCCGCACGCCGGGGAGCACGGATCGGACCACCGGGTCCACCAGAGTCGCCCACGCCGGGGCAGTAGCCACTCGGCGCGGCACGGTTCGCAAAAGCAGTCCGAGCCAGCCTCTTGGTCCGACGATCAGGTCGGCTCGCAACCGTCCAGCCACCACCGCCACCCGCCCCGGTTGGCGGATCACCTCCACCGGTGCGACATCGACGCAATCGAAGCGGTAGGTGCTGGCGACGAACCGGGCGACCTCGTCGCTTGGCGCGATCAACAATCTGGTTCCATCGGGTGTTTCGATCATGACATCGCTGATCGGGCCGAAAGGCGACACCGGCCATCGTCCGACGACGATACGGTGGCCTGAGGTCGTGCCGAAGGCGGCGATCTCGCCGTCAAAGCGCCAGCGCAAGGCGTCCACCCAGCAGTGAAGGAGCGCAGATGATCAGCACGATCGAGCTTACCGACCAGGGCAGCGCGCTGGTTTATACATTCGACGACGTGATGCTCTACCACGGGCCGGGTTCCCCTGGCGGGGTGGCGCACGCCGTGAAGGTGATGGAGAGGGTGCTGCCGCTTCTCGAGCCTGGCGGCCTGCCGGAGCGGCGCGAGATCGAGGTGCACACGGCTTTCGCCGGGCCGGGCGCGCGCGATGCGTTCGAGATGGTCACCCGTGCGGTGACCGAGGGCCGGTACGTCGTCGACGATGCGTTAGCGCGTCCCGAACGGGGTCCGACGCACGAGCGCTTCGTTTTCCGGCTCGGCTACCGCGGACGAAGCGTGACGGTGGCACTTCGTGACGGCTACGTGAGCTCGGAGTTCATCGCGCTGGCAGGGATGGAGCAGCGGACGGCTGAGCAGGAGAATCGCTTGACTGTCCTGAAGCGTGAGATGGCTGAGCTATTGCTAGCGACGCCTGCGGCCGAGGTGTACGACGTGGATGACAAGGATTGACCCATCTCGTGCGCCACCGCGGTGTAAGTCGGTCGAGACGGGGTACTCCTGGTTCCTATGACTTGCGATGGCGTGACCGAGGCGACTGGTGATCGCGGTGTCGACTTCGGCGTAGCGCAGACGACGTCATGAGTGCGGGTGCGCCCGCCGGGGAGTTTGTCCACGTCGCGGCCCTCTATGCCTCTGACGAGCAACTGCGTGACCTGTTGTTGCCTTACCTTGATGAGGGCCTGCGCCGCCACGAGAACATCCTGGCCGTGATCTCCGAGGATGCCCGCCGAGTGTTGCGTGACGCCCTGGGTGATGCCGCCGACCTCGTGCAGTGGGGCGCCTCTGGGGTGTCCTTTGACCGGCTGGGCCAGATGGTCGAGGGGTTCGCTGGCTACCTCGCCCAGCAGCATCGCGCCGGCGTCCGCACTCGGGTGATTGGGGAGCTCGACGCGGACAGCCATCCGGGCCGGGTGAGTCAGTATCTGCGCTACGAATCGATGGCCAACGAGATCTACGCGCCCTATGGATATCCGGTGGTGTGTCTGTGGGATCAGCGCCGCTACCCACCCGAGGTGCTGGCCCACGTCCGGGCCGTCCATCCACAGCTGCTGGACACGAGCGGGCCGATCCCCAGCACCGAGTATTGTCTGCCCATCGACTACCTCGCCCGGAATCAGAGCTCACCGGCAGCTGCGCCGGTTGATCTCGATCTGGTCGTGCACCTCGACTCCGCTGATGATCTTGGAAGGTTGCGTCGGCAACTGCGTAGCTGGGGCGCTCGCTGCGGTATGGGGGGCCAGGACACAGACGACATCGTGATAGCGGTCGATGAGATCGCCACCAACGCCTTGGAGCACGGTCAGCCGCCCGCCTGCGTGCGCGGTTGGACCGCTCCCGACGCCCTGTTCGTCCAGGTCGACGACCAGGGCCGCGACTGCATCCCCGCGACCAGCGGCTATCAGCGACCCAGCACCGATGCTCGACGCGGCAGAGGCATCTGGATAGCGCGCCACCTCACCGACGTTCTGAGCACCCACACCGGTCCTGCCGGCACCACTGTGGCCATGCGTTTCGCCAGGCCTGCAGGATTGCCGGTCAGCTGACCGTCCTGACTGCGTCCACCGCGAGATCGGCCACCTGTTGCATGCCGATGGCGTTGGGATGATCCGGGGCAGCGGCGCTGGTGGCAGCGGTGCCTTCCACCCACCTCACGCCGGGCTGTCGGCAGGCATCGTGGCCGAGCGAGCCCGCGTAGGAGTCGACGAACACCGCGTCGTGCTTGCCGGCCTGGTCAGCCAGCATGGCGGTGAGCTGCCGCTCCACCCCGTCAACGTAGGGGACATCTCCGCGGGCGATGGGGAAGGCGGGGTAGCAGCCGGTTGCGCTCGGCAGGATTCGTAGGTAACCCACCAGCAGCACTGTCGCGCGCGGCGAGCGGGCCCGGATGCCCTCCAGCACCTGGCCGACCTTCGGCGCTGCGGCAGCGATGCGCTGTGCGTAGAGGTCGGTGCCACCGGCGGTGGCGCGGCGCTGACACGGATCGCCGGACGGGTCGGTGGGACCGAGTTGGGTGCAGGTCACCCAAAGGCCACCGATATTGATGTCGTTGCCGCCGATGGTCAGCGTGACCAGGTCGGTGTCCGGGCGAAGCGCGTCGAACTGGGCTGGGTTGGGTCCCAACCGCACCGGCTGCGGAGCCGTCATGTCGTCGGTCTTCGCGCCGCCACAGCTCACGTCGGTGTAGTCCCGGATGCCTAACGCCCGGGCGAGCAGCGCCGGGTAATTGTGGGTGGAGCGCTGGCAGCCGATCGGATCGGCCCGCTGCTCGGGGATCCCGGGACCGGACGCGTAAGAGTCACCGAGCGCGACGTAATGCTCCGGGGCGTTCACGGTATTGGCGGCTCCCGTGGTGGGCAATCCGAGGAGCGTCAGCACGGCGGCCACGGTAACGAGGACGATACGGCGGTACACCGGGCTCCTTCACAGGTGACGCAGCTGGGGCCAAAGCTGTGACCACGGCGCCCGCCTGCCGGAGCAGAGCCACACCGGGCTGACCACCCCCCATTCGATCTTCGTGACAGGGCTGGTCACTGTGGCTACCTGCCGAACCTCGGTGAAATACCGGTGCAGGTAGGTGGCGTCGGAACCGATGAAGAGAACAGTGTCAACGGCATCCGGCGGCGCCCCGAAGTACCAGTAGCCGCGATGTGGGCTGAAAGGGTGCGGCAACCCGCGAGCCGGGCCGTACCGGTCGAGAGCGCTGGCGTCCCAGTACCACTCGGCGACTACAGCGCTGGTGCGCTGCGTGGCGGGCGGCAGCGCGAGGTAAGCGCCAGCTACCTGATCAGCCAGCTCTGGCCACCCAAGGCTGGTAAGTGCCACCAGTTTTGCGGAAGTGGGCCATGAGGCTGGCAATACCGGCAGGGCGGTAAGGGCGATGATCGCTGAGAGAGCGTAGATCGGCCAGGTGAGTACCCATCGCCACCAGCGCGCTGGCGCGCGCCGTTGCGACTCCACAGCGCCCGCGGCTAATAGCGGCGCCATAAGGCCCGCCAGGTAGTAGAAACGACCGCCGGTGACGAGGAAGAGTACGACCATCCCAACGAAAGTCCACCCGAGGAAGCGGTAGGAGCGCAACTCGGGTGAGCGCAGCAGTCGCCACAGGCCGTAGCAGAACAGCGCCGTCCCCACTCCCACCCCAGCCGTCATCAACACCAGCGGCAGGAACGCCACCCGACCGCCCCAGATGCTGCCCTTGGCCGTGACTTCCTTCGCAATGACCTGCGTCATCGCAAGCTGCGGCCATCCGTGATGGGCCTGCCAGAGCAGGTTGGGCAGCGTCACGAGCACCGCGAGCACCGCGCCGAGCCACAGCAGCGGCCGGCGCAACAGCTCCCGTGGACCCACTGCGAGCACGCTGATACCGACAACGACCCAATAGGCGACCAGCAGCCACTTGTTCTGCAAGGCCATAGCCGTCACTACACCGAGCCACAACAGCAACCGATCGTCGCGAAGTCGCACCCACCGCACCAGCAGCCATGTTGTCACGACCCAAAAGAACACGTCGACCGTGGCGGTGGTGAGCAGATGGCCACCGGCCGCTGGGTCGGCGACCGTCGCTATCGCATAGGTCCCCGCGGTGAGCGCCTGCGCCCGGCCCCGCCCGCCGAATTCGCGCGCGATCAGTGCGGCCACCACCACGCCTACCGCGGCCAGCACAGTCGCGGGCAGCCGTTCACCGACGAGCGAACCCGGGAAAACGATGTCCATTGCACGGGCCATCAGCGGCGTCAGCGGACCCTGATCGGCGTACCCCCAATCCAGGTGATGCCCAGCGACCAGGTAATAGAGTTCGTCGCAGATGTAGCCGACGCGCCCGCTAGTCAACAACAGCACAAGACCGACCCCGGCGGCGATCGTCAGTACCGGCCAACGTGCCAGCGAAGCGATGGGAGGGTCTGTCTCTGTCGGGGAACCTCCTTGCTTTGCATCCACCGCAAGTGAGTAAGTCCCACCCGCTTCGAATAACGACGACAGTTCCTTCACCCTCAGCCGTCCTTGCGAGCCAGCACCCGGAAGGCGTTGCCCCCTCGAGTACGGCGCACTACCCCATACAGCAGCGAATCGAGGGCATACGCGCCTACCAGCAACGGTCGGCCTATGGCGCTCACTACGCTATGCCGTATCTGCCGCCAGCGGGTCGGCGCGGCCGCCAGCCAGGGCAGCCTCGGGTCGGGGGCGACGGCCATGAGTGCGAGTGCCAGGCCTAAGAACAGATCGCCGCCCTGGTGAGCCGCGCCGCGCTCGACGGCAATGGTCGCGAACCCACGGTCGGTCAACGCTTGTACCACGTTGCGCACCGGCATCATGTGCTGGTGCTGCGGCTGAAACCACGACATCCACCAGCGGCCGAGAATACGGCCGAAGAATGACTCCGGATCGGGCAGCTCAATCAGCAGATGACTGCCGGCCGGGAGAACCTTGGCGACCGCGTCCAGCTCGGCGAGCGGCTCCCGGGTGTGCTCCAGGTAATGGTGCATGCTGACCACGTCGTACCGGCCGGCCAAGTCGTCGGCGAGCGCGACGAATTCCCCCCGGTAGCTGTGGTCGATCCGGTCAAGGCGCCGCGCCTCCTCGACGCTTACGCTCTGGTCCAGCCCATCGAACACGGCGTCCGGCCAGACCTCGCGAGCGAGCCGGCAGAAATGGCCGTAGCCGGCGCCGACATCCAACCACGAGCTGGGGGTGGTGAACCGCTTGACCATGTCGACCCTGCCGCGATAGCAGCGTTCGGCCGCAGTGAATGCCTTTTCTACCATTTCCCGGCCGAGACCGTCGTAAAAGTCACGGTAATAGAAGTCCAGCCCAGCCGGCGTGAGCCGCGGGTTTTGGAAGACGTGGCGGCACGTACTGCACTCTTCCAGGGTGAATAGGCCCGGTTTGCGCTGAACAAGGTCGGAGGCTCGCAGCCGTATCGATAGGTCGGTGGAGCCGCACCAGGGACAAGTATCTCGACGCGGCTCGAGAAAGCGATCGACGCCACCCGCTAGCGCCGCTTGATAATACGGCCGGCGAGCCTCGTATAAATCACTCACGTCAGTTTCTCCAAATGGTCGGCCGCGGCGGCGGCACCGCCAGCGGCGGCGAAAGATGTCTGCACACGTTGCGCCGCGGTCCGGTAGGAAGGGTCATCCAGCACGGTGGTGATGGCGTGGCGCAGTTCGGTGATGCCGACCCTCCCAAAGTGCGCCCTGATGCCTGCACCGGCGTCGACGACCTGTCCCGCGATCACTGGCTGGGAGTCGCGGATCGGGGCCACGACGAGTGGTACGCCGTGCGCGAGGGCTTCGCACACCGTGTTGTCGCCGGAGTGGCACACGACTAAATCAAGGAGAGGGAGCAGCTCGAGCTGCGGAACGAACTCGCGGACCAGCACATGGTCGGGTACCGCGCCGACCAGGTCGGGAGGCGCGACCATGATCGCCTGCAGTCGTTCGGCCAGTGGTGCTACCGCCTCCACCGAGGCTGCGAAGAACCGTCCGCCGGCCGCGGTGTTGACGGTGCCGAGTGAGACCAACACGTGCTGGCGAGCGGGGTCCAGCCAGTCCCAGGGGAAGGCCGAGGTGCCGGTACGTGGGCCGATTGAGGGTCCCACGAATGCGTAGTGGCCGGGGAAGGCTCCAAGGGGTCCCACCAGCGCCTCGGTCGTGTACGCCAACACAAGATGGTCGGAAAACCGCAGGTCGACAGGGTCCGATACGGCGAAGCCGCGCTGGAATTCGGTAATGAGCTGGTGCGCCCACGCGCCGAGTGAGGGCATGGTGGAGTACTGATCGGTCAGCTCCGAGGACATGGTGGCCGAGGTGGCCCACGTCAGCCCGCGCTGGCGGGCCACCAGCGCGCCGGCCAGCGCCTGCTGGTCGACGACTAGGACGTCCGGGCGGAACTCGTCCACCGCGGCCGCAACACCGGGCACCATCGAGGTCGCCAGCGGGATCAGGAAATCCGTCCACAGGAAGCGGAATGCTGCCACTCGCGGTAGGCCTTGGAAGCGCTGCTGGATCTGCACCAGCGTCTGACCTCCGATGTCTATCTCGACCGGGATCAGCTTCGCTCCCGGTGGCAGCAGTGGGCCGATGGTCTGCGCGTGTCCGGCCCAGGCGACCCGGTGACCGCGGTCGGCCAGCTCCCTGCCGACGGCAATAGTGGGCAGGGTGTGACCGACCAGCGGTGGCACCACGAACAGGAATCGGCTCACGGGACACCCACCACGGTCCGGGCGGTGACCCACTCCAGGACGATGGGCCGCAACACACGGGGTGCCCTCAACAGCACAAAATGGTCAAGGTCCGGCAGGACCGTGAGTATGTATCGGGGCAGCAGACTGTCGAGCAGGTGTGCGTGGCCCAGAACGTCGGAGTGCTCCCCATACACAGCGTGTACCGGGCAGGTGAGCATCTGCAGCTCTCGCGCTGAAAGAGGTTCAGCGGCCAACAGATCGGTCATCAGGGTCGTGTGATTGACCAGGTCTTTCCCGATCGCGGCTAGCCGGGCGTGCTCGGCCATCCACCGTCCCAAGTCACCCTCGGTGAGATCCAACCCAACCTTCCCGATCGCGGCAGCCATCGGCTCGGCCCAACCCGGGACCGGGACGTGGGCCTCGATGAGCAGCATGCTGGCCACCCGCTCGGGATACGCCACCGCATAGCTGAGCGCGATCGCGCCACCGTAGCTGTGACCGACTAGGCACACTGGACCGTCGACGCCAAGGGCGTCGAGGATCGCAGCGAGATCAGCGACCGAGTCGCTGATCCGGTAGCCGGTGCGCGGACGCTCGGAGAGACCATGGCCGCGCTGGTCGTACAGGATCACGTCGGCGCCGGCGTGGGCCGCCGGGTTGGCCAGCGTGTAGTAAAAACTGGACAGATTGTCCAGGCACAGCCCGTGGATGAACACGACAGGGGGGCCCAGCCGGCCCAGCTGGGGCGTCCGATCACCTGCCGCCAGCCGCTGAACGTGGAATCGGATGCCGCCCGCAGTGATCTCAGCCATCGACCGCACCCGCGAGGATCAAGCAGCTCGCAATGTAGGTGACCACATCACCGACCGTTAGCCCGATGATCTCCTCAAGCTCCTTGTCCGCGAGGAACCCTACGAAGTCGACCCGATCGCCGTAGCGGCCCTTGAGCGTCGTGGCGAATCTCACGAACTCGATACTCTCCAGCTCGAGATCCGCGTCGAACGAGGTGTCCATGCCGATATCGAGACTCCAGGCGTATTCCGCGCCGATGATCTCGGTCAGCATGTCGCGAACCTCGCCCATGATCTGATCAACCGTCATCCGGGTGCCCCTCCTACGTGTGCTGATACATGCTCTTGTGCGCGGTACGCGTGCGGGGTCCAGGCCACGGCATAGGGCTCCGGTTCGGTGCCCGCCGCGGCCTGCACCCATCGGCTGGGAGCTCCCTGGCCGGCAGCGACCAGCAGCCGGTCCCCCTCGACCCGCTCGACCGCAAACTGGTGTGGTCGCCCGCCCAAGCCGGTGCCAGTGGCTTTGGCTACTGCCTCCTTGGCGGTCCAGAACCGGGTCACCCAGCTCGCTCGCTCCGCAAGTGATGAGCTCTGGGCGTCGACCAGGCGGCATTCGGCGTCGGTGAGGATCGCCGCCACGGTGCGTTCGTCGCGATCAGTGATCTGCTCGATGTCGATGCCCACTCCTGGTGAGCACCCGGGATCGCCGACCAGTGCGGCGGCCAGTGGTCCGGTATGCGCCAAGGACACCTCCGGTGCTTTGGCGAAGGGGCCCACCACCCACGGTCGTCCCGACGCATGGTTGCCGACGGCGATCTCCACTGGATGAATCGGACCGGTGCCTGAGTCCCAGAGCCACTGCCGGACCGCGTCCTTGACCGCAATCCGGCCCAGCAGCCACTGCCGAGCCGCCCGCGGGTTGCGCCGGGAGTACTCAGCGCGCTCGGTGATGCTCAGGTACTGGCGCATGATCAGCTCCCGCGAGCCGGGATCCGGCCACCGGTCTCGCACCAGGAACCATCCGCCGGCCTGCCGCTGCGCGATGCGGCTGCGCTCGGGAAAGAGCAAAATCGGCCAGGTCACGTTATCTGTGCAGAACCGCCGGCTGGTCCACCGGTCGATGCGGACCCACAGCCGGCCGTTGGCCTGCAGCTCCAAGTCGGCGACCACCTCGGTGTCGGTGACCGAGCAGATCCGGACCACGCAAGAGACCTGATCACCGTCGCGTGGCCGCGGACCGTACCAGCGCACCCGCTCGATCCCAGTCGGGTAGGCGAGTCGGTTCGCAGGCATCACCTTCATGATCCAGAAGCCGAGGAGCTGACCTGCGTTGTCGAGCAGTGCGCCGGGTGTCGACGAGGCCGCGAACACCCCCCGGACGCCGTTATCGCCGATCGGGCCCAACTCGGCGACGCCCTGGAACCGGGGGCCGTGGAACATCCACCGGTCCGCATATAGCGCCGCCCCGGTGACCCCGCACGGGCGTTGTGCGCGCAGCGACCGGTCAGACCCGTCTGGAGAGATGGGGTACCCATCGGCGAGCAGGGCCGTGCCGCGCGCGAAGCCGTCAATCACTACCGCGACGTTGCCGTCGGCGTCCAGTCTGGCATCGACCGTTACGGTGGCCGGGGGTGCAACCGCGAGAAAACGTAGCGCCCGGAGGTCCCGGACACCAACCACGGTACGGCCCGGAACAAGTTCGCGCGCCGCCTCCGCCATCAGCTCCAGCATCGTGGTCATCGGAACGACTGGATAGCGGTCCGCTGCCTCGGGCCAGTCCGTCGGTTGCCGGATCAGACAGTGGTCGGCCAGGTATGGCATCGTCTCTAGAGACAGCACCCGAGTGGTGGTCGCATGAGTTCGGGCAAGCGGCCGGGTAGTCGTAGTGTGCGCCCGGGTAACCGGCCGGGTGGTAGCAGCGCTCCACGAATCGACGATGGCGCGGGCTGCGGCCGTCACGTCCTGCAGCACCGACTCGAACTCGACGAGCACCGGATGCTGTGCGGTGCGAGACTCCGCCGGGCGGCCTGATGAGAAGGTCGGCAGCCGGTCGAACCAGGGTTCCCAGCCCTCCACCCAAAGCGCGGCGAGGACCCGCCGGAGCTGATCCAGACCTGATCGCTTGGCCGTGTTGGCGGCCATCGTGAGGTGCGCCGAGCCCTCTAGCGCATCGGCGACGAATCCGGGCAGGCTGCCGGTACCCACCTGGATGAAGGCACGTATCCCCTCCTCGTACAACCGCCGGACGAGCGGTCCGAACCGGACCGGTTCGAGCAGATGGCGCGCAGCCAGGTCGCGGATGCCCGCCGGATCGTCAGGGTAGGGCTCGACGGTGGTGGCCGACCAGACCGGGACGGTCGGCGAGCGTATCGGTAGGCCAGAGAAGCCTTCCATGATCCGGTCCAGGTACGGGGCGAGCATGGGCGAGTGGAACCCCGAGCGGAAGGGCAGCACCTGCCCAGTGACGCCTCGCTCCCTCGACCGGTCCAGGGCGGCGGCCACGACCGCCTCCTCGCCGCAGATGATCGACTGGTGTGGGCAGTTGTCGTGCGAGACCACGACATCGTCGAGCCCGTCGATCAACTGGGTGGCCAGCTCGACCCCACAACCCAGCGCGGCGAATACCAGACCGGGGACGCGCAGCGCGTCCGCGTCGAAGGACCTGGCGAACTGCTCGAATGCCTCTCGCGGATGAATACCGGCGGAGATCATTGCGTTCCACTCGCCGACGCTGTGCCCGGCCACCAAGTCGGGTGTGATGCCCAGTTCGCGCAGCGCGGCGTCCAGGATCCGGCCGACGGCGATCACGCCAAGCCCGTGGGTACCGAGTACGGCGGTGTTGCCAAGCTCCGGGCGGATCAGCCTGAAATGGTCGGCGACGTCGTCCATCCGTGGAGCGAAATCCTGTTCCAACCCTGGGAATATGAACGCCAGCCGGCCTGGCGCTTGCGTCGAGTGCAGCGGCGTGCCGGTGAACCACATGTCGTTTCGGCCCCGCCACGGCACTCCCTGGGCGACGATCCTGCGAGCCAGCGTCAGCTGGCGCACGGTGGGCGCAACGATCGCCAACCTGCACGGGCCCCCCTTCGGCGGCGCGCACGCGTCGTCGCGGCCGAGCAGATCGGTCTCCGAGCTCTGCAGCTGCCGCTGCAGCTCGTCGGCACCGGCCCCGGCCAACAGCAGCACCCGTTCCGCTCCGGTCGGCGCGGGTGTCCTGGGGAAGCCCGCGGCCATCTTGGCGAGGGCCACCCCGGTTGGCTCAACCATCGTGGCCGACCTCGAAAGCCGCTGGGTCGCCGCACATGTACATCACCTGAGGTTCGGTGCCGCCGGCCAACTCGGCGAGCAGGCACGCGACGCCGTCATCGGGTTCGATCAACCCGATGCCGCGCCGGGCGTACTCACGCTCCACTTCGGCGGAGACCATCCCGGTGCCATCATCGGGTGCCGCCCACGGGCCCCAGTCGACTGCGACCACCCGGCCCCGGGTCCGGCCGGCCCAGATCCGGGCCAGTGTGTCTAGCGCGTCATTGGCGGCGGCGTAGTCGACCTGCCCGCGGTTGCCGAACACTCCCGACACACTGCCGAACAGCACCAGAAAACCGAGATCGTCCTGGACCGCGCTGGCCAGCGCCCGCGCCCCGTCGACCTTGGTCGCCCACACTCGAGTGAACTCCTCGGGGGATTTGTCGGCCAGCAGGCGGTCGGCCAACACTCCAGCACCATGGACGATGCCGTCCAGCCGCCCATGCCGCTGATATACGCTTTCCACCAGAGCGCTCATCGCCGCTGGGTCTCGTACGTCGACCGCGGAATAGCGAACCGAGCCGGCCAGTCCGGACAGCTGCGCCAGCGTTGCCCTGATCTCCCGGTGCGCCAGGATCTGGCTGGTCACCGCTTCGATCTGGGCCGGCGTGCGGCCCCCAACCTGCGCCAGCACTCGGCGCAACGCCATCCGGTCGGTCGCCGCCGCGGTCAGTGGATCCTCGGGCCCGCTGGGCGCGGGCGTGCGTCCGACCAGCTCCAGGTGACCGGCACCGGCCCGAGCCAGACCGATCGCGACCTGCGCGGTAATGCCGCGGGCACCGCCGGTGAGCAACACCACCGAATCCCGCTCCAGCGTGAGCTCACCGGCTGCGTCCGGGTTTAGTGGCGCGGCGCAGAGTTGCAACGTGACGCGCTCTCCGGCCGAGTAGCCCACGGTGGTGGGCGCGTCGAGGGTGAGCAGTTCGCCGAGCAGGTACCCGGCGATGTGGACCGGTTGCTCCTTGGGGTCCACGTCGACGGCCCGGATGCGGCGGTCCGGGAACTCTCGGGCGACCGTGCGGGCCAGGCCGGGAAGTCCGACGCCAGCGACCCCGTTCGCGTTGTGGCCCCGGCCGAACCTGCCCCCCGAGCCGGTGACGAAGATCAGTTGGCCGAGCCCACCGAGGATGGTGTCGCGGATGGCGGCGAACCCGTCCGGTAGCAGCGGTGGGCGGCCCCGGTCCAACGCGGCCAGGTGGATAAGGGCGTCGGTCCTGGTCACTTCAATGGGCTTATCTGGGCTCACCAGCCGCACCTCGGCACCGCGCCGCTCCAACAGCATGGACAGCTCCAGCGCGATGCCCACACCGTCGCCCACGATGGCGATCCGACGCCCAGCAAGCGACGCCTCGGGTGATGCGGCCAGCGCAGGCAGCCCAGCGACGTCGACGAGGTAGCGGCGCGCTCGCTGCGGTGGCGTGGCCGGCGCTGGTACTGGTACTGGTACTGGTGCACCAGCTCGCTCGGTGATCCAGTCGACGATTCCACGTATCGTCCGACGCCGGGCCAGGTGTTCGGTCACCGAGTCATCCGATGCGGCGCCGGTGACAGCCAACCCGAGCCGGTCGGTGAGCAGACCGATCAGCTCGGTGCGCTTGATTGAGTCGATACTGAGGTCCGCTTCCAAATCGAGGTCGGCCTCGAGCATGTCCACGGGGTAACCGGTCCGTTCGCTGACCAGCGACCGCACGGTCTCTAGCACCGACTCCGGAGTCAAATCGGGCGTGAACTCACCCTGCTCCGATGCTGTGGCAGCGCCGCGTTGAGCTGCGTGATCAGCGGCGACGGTCTCCACTACGGCAGCCGGCGAGGTGGCATTCGACGAGCTGGCGTTCGACATGCTGACCGGCGGTATGACTGGGCTACCGAGGTAGCCGAGCATGACCTCGCGCTGGGCGGCGATCAGCTCACGAGTGCTGCGCAGGAACTCCAACACAGCAGCATCGGACTGGCCCTCGGCGGCGGGCCGGACGCCGTTGCCCACGGCACCGTTGGTCATGGCGACCTGTTTCGCGGGGCGCAAACCGCCCGGCAGGTACTGCCCGTCGGCGGACTTGACCAGGTAACCGTTGACCAGCCAGCCGGGCCGGCGTGGCAGCACTGGCATCGACACCGTCCGCGCGTCACGCCCGTGGAACAGTGCGGCCGGATCGACCGGAACTCCGGTGACGGCCAGCTCGCCGAGCACTCGCAGCAGCTGCCGTAGCCCGGGCTCGTACGGTACGTCGGTGGCGACCGCGACGTGCGGCCGGTTCCGCAGGATCGTGCCGATCAGCTGGGTCAGCACCCGGCCCGGGCCGGCCTCGACGAAGACCCGCACGCCGGCTGCGTACATCGCCTCCACCTGCTCGACGAACCGGACCGGCTCGGCGATGTGAGCGGCCAGTCTCTTACGCACAGCGCCGGGCTCGGTTGGATACGGCGAAGCCGTGGTGTTCGACCACACCGGCAGCCGCGGCGACCCGATCGCGCGGCGGTCCAGCTCGGCGGCGAAGATCGGCGTAGCACCGGCCACCACCGGACTGTGAAACGCGCACGCCACTGGGATGCGGGTGCCGGTCACGCCTGCCTCGGCGAGCCGGTTCAGCGCGGCCTGCACCGCCGGGGTGGGCCCGGAGATCACTGCCTGGCCGGGCGCGTTGTGGTTGGCTACCACGACCGATCCGTCCCCCAACACGGCCCGGATCTGTTGGACGGTCGCTGTGATCGCGGCCATGGTCCCGGGATCGGGCCCCGTTGCCGCGAGGATGGCCTGGCCACGGGCCTCGCTGAGGTCCAGCAACTCGGCAGGCTCGACGGCGCCGGCCGCAGCCAGCGCGACCAGCTCGCCGTAGCTGTGCCCACCGACATGGTCGGGGTGCACGCCCAGCGACGTGAGCAGCTCGGCCATGGCCAGCCCGGCGATTCCCAGTGCTGGCTGGGCGACCCGGGTATCGGTCAGCGCAACCCGCTGTCGCGCTGACTCCTCCTTGCTGAACGCGGCCGGCGGGAACATCGCGTCGGCCCACCGCTCGCCGAGCTCCAGGAATCGGCGAAGCCGGGGAAACGCCACGAACAGGTCCACCAGCATGCCCGGACGTTGGCTGCCTTGCCCGGGAAACAGGAAGGCGACCTGACCAGCGATCCCAGCTTCTTCGGATGCGATGAACACGTCATCTGTCGCGGCCGCTTCTCGGGCGCCACCGAGCTTGGCTGCCAGGTCGTCCAGGTCGTCGGCCACCACCGCGGCCCACACCCGACCACGACGGGAGCCACACACCGTCCGCGCAAGATCCCGCAGCTGCCAGGGACGGCCGGCTGCGTCATTGGCCGTGAGCAGCTCGGCCAGCCGGTCCATCTCCGCGACCGCCGCGGTTCGGTCCACGCCGGTAAACAGGAGCAGCTCGGCCGGCCACGCGTCCAATCCGTGTCGCGGTTCGGGGGTCCCCTCATAGGAAGACAGCACGGCGTGGAAATTCGTGCCGCCGAACCCGAACGCGCTCACCCCTGCGACCCGGCGCGCGGTGGATACCCAGGGTCGCACGGTGACATCGAAGGAGAACGGGCTGCTGGCGCGGTCCCAGTACGGGTTCGGATCACGCAGCTGGCCCGTCGGTGGACGTATCCCGGTGTGCACCGCGCGTGCCGCTTTGATCAGCCCGGCTAACCCGGCGGTGCACTTGGTGTGGCCTATCTGCGACTTCACCGATCCCAGTGTGCAGCTGCCCGTCGGCGTGCCGGCCGCGGTGAACAGCTCGGTCAATACTGCCAGCTCGGTGCGGTCTCCGACTACGGTGCCGGTGCCATGCGCCTCCACCAATCCGACCTCGGCTGGTGAGATCCCGGCCATCCGGTAGGCGCGGTCCAGCGCTCTGCGCTGCCCTTCCGGCCGCGGCGCGGTCAGCCCGAGCGAGCGCCCGTCGCTGGCCGAGCCGATTCCCTTGATCACCGCGTAGATCCGGTCCCCGTCGCGTTCGGCGTCGGCTAACCGCTTGAGTACCACGCACGCGACGCCCTCGCCGAGCGCGATGCCATCTGCGGAGGCGTCGAAGGGGCGGCACCGACCGGTCTGCGAAAGCGCCTGCACCGCGGCGAACATCAGGTAGTAGTGGATGCCGTTGTTCACATCGGCACCACCGGCCAGCACCATGCTGCTGGTGCCGGCCCGCAGCTCCTTGCAGGCCAGGTCGAGGGCGGCCAGCGCGGAGGCGCAGGCCGCGTCCACTGTGTAGTTGGCGCCACCGAGATCCAACCGGTTGGCGATCCGCCCGGCGATCACGTTGGCCAGCACCCCGGGGAAGGAGTCTTCGGTGACCTTCGGTAGCTGCTCCTCCAGCTCAGGCGGCAGCACCCCATGGTAGGACGGGTAGAGCGAGCGGAACCCGTAGGCGCTGGCCAGGTCGGCGCCGCCTTCGGCGCCGAAGATCACTGACGTGCGCTCCCGGTCGAAGGCCCGCTGCGCGTACCCGGCGTCGCGCAGCGCGCGGGCGGCGACCTCCAGCGCCAACAGCTGGACCGGCTCGATGCTGGTCAGCGCCGCTGGCGGGATGCCGTAGGTCAACGCGTCAAACGGGATGTCGGGCAGGAAGCCGCCGCCCCACTTCGCGGCCTCGCTGTACACAGCAGGGTCCCACCGGCCGGGCGGCACCTCGGTGACCGAATCGACCCCAGCCACTACGTTGGCCCAGTACGCTGACAGGTCGCCGGCGCCCGGGAACACTCCGGCCATGCCCACGATCGCCACGTCCAGCGGCTGGGTGTCCGGTAGCTCGCTCTCCGGGTTACCGCGGGCCGCTTCGACGCCCAGTTCGGCGACCCGCGCGGCGAAGAATTCGGCCGCGCCGTCAGTTACCTGGGCATGCAGCGCCTCGATCGTCGTGGTTGCGCTGCGCAACATGGCTACGTCACCGACCATGATCATGCCGTCGCGGTGCTGCACCTGCTCGTCCACCGGAACCAGTGCCGCACCCTCGCGGCGCAACCCCTTGCTGGCGATCCGCAACCGACCCAGGTTGAGCTGCTCCAGCTCGGCCCACATCTGCTCGCGCGGCACCCCGTCTGCCGCCATCCGGGCCCGGGTCTGGGTAAAGGTGCGCAGGTACGGCGTGTCCGCGCAGCGGGTGGCGTGGTTGGGCGCGGTCTCCAGCAGCACAGTGCGCTCGCAGGCCAGCGCGGCCTGCTGCAGTCCGGGCACGATCGCCCCGGCCGTGATCGCTTCCTCGGTGAACAGGTATGCCGTGCCCATCAATATCCCGATTCGGCCGCCCCGTTCGACCAGCGGCGCGGCCAACGCGGTGACCATGGCTGCTGAACGCTCGTCGTGAATTCCCCCGGCGAAGAGCACCTGCAGCTGGCTACCGCAGCCGTGCGCATCGTCGTAGCGCAGTAGCCGCTGTAGTTGGATTTCCCACAGTGGGAAGCTGGCCTGCGGTCCGATGTGCCCGCCGCACTCACGGCCTTCGAACACGAACCGCCGGGCCCCTTCGGTCAGGAACCGGTCCAGCAGGCCAGGGGAGGGCACGTGGAGGAACGTCGCGATCCCGGCGGCTTCCAGCGGTACCGCTTGGTCCGGCCGGCCCCCGGCGATCAGTGCGTAGGGAGGTCGCACCTGGTGCACCGCGGCCAGCTGGGCGTCGCGGACATCCGCCGGAACAAAACCGAGGATGCCTACTCCCCAGGGCCGCCCATCGAGCTGGGCGGCGGTCTGCTCGAGCAGCGCGCGCGCCTGCTCGCCGTTACTCAACGCCAAAGCCAGAAACGGTAGCCCGCCCGCCGACGCCACCTCGGCGGCGAACTCGGCCCGGTCACTGACCCGGGTCATCGGGCCCTGCACCACGAGCGGTCGCATGCCGTGCGCGGTCTGCGACGCAGCGCTGCGCAGCTGGTCGGTGACCGCGGCGCGGATCGCCGCCACGACGCCCCCTGCGGTCACATACCGCTGTGCCAGCGAAGCGGCCAGCGCGCCGTCCTGCCCGATCGGAAGGGTGCCAAGATCCCTGGCGCCCAGCCTGGCTGCCACCGAATCGGGGTCCACTGCCGGTAGATCGGGGCGCGTGTAAAGGCGGTGACCACCGACGACCGCAGTCTCGCTGCCGTCCATCAGTCGGATCGCCGCAGCTACCTCGTCGGGCAGATCGGCCTCGGCGACCAGCGCGAGCTGCGCGTCTATTACCACCCCAGCCGCACCGCCGGCCACCGCCGCGGCAGCCGTGTGCAGCCCGATACCGCCGGCCGCCCAGACCGGAATGTTGATCTGCGGATCAGCCAGCAGCTGCTGCAGCAGCACGAACGTGGTCGTGACGCCGACCCGGCCACCGGCTTCGGCACCCTTGGCGATCAATCCGTACGCCCCCGCCCGGACCGCCGCCCGGGCCTGCGCTACCGAAACGACCTCGACGACCGCGCGCCGCCCAGATGCGATGGGCGACGGTGAACCGAGCCCGTGCACGACCATGTCGACCTGCTCCGGCAGATCGGCCGGCCGCAGCGGGCACTCCGGCGGTACCCGGACCCCGAAAGCGCCGTCCCACCACCGGCAGACGTCTGCCAGGGCTGCTCGCGCCCACCCCGCGTCCAGGCCCAGGTTGAGGACGCCCACCGCGCCGGCTCGCGCGAGCGCCACCGCGAGGGCTGCGTTGGGCTCCTCGAAAGGTGTGATCCCCACGACCAGCTCTTGGTCATGCATGGTCATCCTCGGCCCTCTTCTCCGTACCCGGGTTAGCCCGGTAGTCCGCACCTGGTTCCTGACCTGGCCCCGGGCGCGTGCGTCTAGACGATGTGCAGGCTGGGGCGACCCGGATGGTCCCCCTCGGTGATCATCCGAGTCCGCCGACCGACAAGGTGCGTGGTGGCGCAATGGCATGCCGCCTCATTGAGGTGGTCAGCGCGCTGGGCTGCGCTCTAGGGCGCAGCCCCGTTAGCCACAGTCAACCTCGATCTGCAGATCAGCGGAGTTGAAACCACCATTGCATCGAGCACGGCTAGGCCCCCCTGCCTTATCGCACCCCACCACTGACCCCTCAATCAGGGCTACCGACTCGTCAAGAGTAACACTAGGTGATAGCTAGGGCGCAAGTATTGCCATGAACACCCGAATGGGCTGTAGATACCGACTGGAATGGAGTATTAGTACTTACTCTTTGGATCGGCCTACCTAGGTTGTGCGTGGCTGCCGCCATCGGGCTTCGCTCAGTCGAACTGTGTGGGGTCGAGGACCAGATCGGCTCGGGCCGCGGTGGGTGCGATCAGGCGGGCGTTGTTCTCGTCGCTACCAGTGGCCCGCTCGGCCGCTTGCTGGTCGGTACGGCCGAACCGCCGATGCCGGGCGACGAGCCAGTTGCGGCGAGTTCGCTCGTCGGGCGCCAGGAACCACACCTCGTCCACCAGCCCGCGAACCGCCGACCACGGAGGTGTATCGAACAGTAGATAATTGCCCTCGGTGACGACCAGCGGCAACCCGGTGGGCACCGGCACCGCGGCCGCGATGGGCTCCTCGATGGCGCGCCGGAACTCCGGGGCATACACGGTGTCGGCGTCGGGATTACGCAACCGGCGCAGCAGCGCGACGTAACCGGCCGCGTCGAAGGTGTCCGGGGCGCCCTTGCGCTCAGCGCGGCCCAATCGCCGCAGCTCCGACTGCGCCAGGTGATAACCGTCCATCCCGACCAGCACTGCTGCGCCGTCCAGCGCATCGACCAGCCGCCGCGCCAGCGTGGACTTGCCTGCCCCCGGCGCCCCGGTGATGCCCAGGATCCGCCGGTCGCCGCCGTCTGCGAGCGCCTGCGCGCGACTGAGCAGAGCAGACCACTTCACCGGCGCGGGGAGGCTTAGTGTGCGATGGAGTCGATCAGCGCTCGCGCGCCTTGACGTAGGAGATCCGCGCCGACGAAGTAACCCAGGGCTGCGGGGTCCTCGGCGACGCCCCAGTGGTGAGAATCGAGCCACTGGCTGCCGTCGAGGCTGAAGACCTTGGCGAGCAAGGAAAGCTTGCCGTTGGCCTCGTTATTGGCGTAGCCCGCGATGGGAGAATTGCAGTGGCCCTGAAGGGCGTGCAACATCGCGCGCTCGGCAGTGGCGTGCCGGTGGGTTTCGGCGTCGTTGAGTTGACCGCTCAATGCAAGAACGGCGGCATCGGTGCTGCGGCACTGCAAGGCGATGACGCCCGCGCCGATCGCCGGACACATCGTCTGCACCGGCAGGACCTCAGTGATCCGGTCAGCCTCGTTGACCCGGTACAGGCCGGCCACCGCGGCGACGATCGCATCGAAGTGACCCTCATCGAGGCGCATCAGGCGAGTGTTGACGTTGCCCCGCAACGGTCTGATCTCCACGTGCGGATAGTGCAGGCGAAGTTGCGCGGCGCGGCGCACCGCGCTGGTGCCGATGACGGCGCCGGCGGGCAGTTCGGCCAACAGCTTTCCGGTACGGGATATGACGGCGTCGTGGACGTTCTCCCGGGGCAGGTAGGCGGCGAAGGTCAGCCCTTCGGGTACGGGGACGTCGGCTGGGATGTCTTTGAGGCAATGCACCGCGAGATCGACCGAGCCATCGAGCAGGTTGCGATCGATCTCGCGAACGAACGCGCCCTTGCCGCCGAGTCTCGCGAGGTCACCCATCCACTGGTCACCACTGGTAGTGATCTTGACCAGCTCAGTGCTGACCGTCGAGTCCAGCGCTTCCAACGCGGTGGCGACCTGCTCGGCTTGGTGCAGGGCCATCGGGCTAGAGCGGGTGCCGATTCGCACATGCGGCATACCGGAATCGTACGCAGTCAGCCTCGCGCAGCGCGGACCAGCCCACTGACGCCCAAGCTTTATCGCAATTCGCGATCAAGAACTCGGCCGTTGCGGCCCGTGATGCGTCCCGGTCCGTGACAGCTCATCGCCCGTGCCTACGAACCTCCGATTGCGACGCACCGGGAGGCTGGGAGGATGAGATCCCGCCGCCCGGCGGGTCGACGAGGAGGATGAACGACGTGAGCGAGTTAACCCGTCCGGATGTGACCGTGCCCGAGGGCCCGGCCCCGAGCGACCTGGTGATCGAAGACCAGGTCGTCGGTGACGGCCCGGAAGCCATCGTCGGTTCGCAGATCAGGGCGCACTACATCGGCGTGTCACACGCCACCGGCAAGCAGTTCGACGCATCGTGGGACCGGGGCACCCCGCTGGAGTTCCGGCTCGGCACCGGACGGGTGATCAAGGGCTGGGACGATGGAATCGTCGGCATGCGGGTCGGCGGACGTCGGCGGCTGACCATCCCCCCGCACCTGGCCTACGGCGACCGCGGCGCGGGTGGCGCGATCAAGCCTGGCGAGACACTGGTGTTCGTCGTCGACCTGGTCACCGTCCGATAGAGGTCCCGCGAGCTACCGGTCGAGGACGATCCTGCCGCCGCGGCCTCGGGACACGCAGATCGTCATGGTGTCGGTGCGTTCGCGGTCGGTCAGGACCCGGTCCCGGTGCTCGACCTCACCGGCGATGACCCGGGTGCGGCACGTTCCGCAGAAACCTTGCTGGCAGGAGTAGGCCACGTTGGGCACCGTGTCGCGGATGATGTCAAGCGCGGACCGGTCGGCCGGCACAGTGAGCACGCGGTTGCTGCGCCGCAGCTCGATCTCGAAGGGCGAGCCGCCCACGATGGGCCGTGTGGTGAACCGTTCGAAGTGCAACGCCGCAGCTGCACTCGCCGGGCGGTCCCGGCGAACGTTGGCGATCATGGTTGGTGGGGCGCAGCAATACACGGTGGCCCCGGTTGGCGCGTACTCCAGCAGTTCTGCACCCGTGCTGGGAAACCCGTACTCGTCGTACGGACGGATCCGCACTCGGGCCGCGTCCAGCGCGGTGAGCTCGTCGAGGAACGGCATCGACGCACGGGAGCGCCCGGCGTACACCAGCTGCCACGGCCTACCACCAGCTGCCGCGTGCTTGACCATCGGGAGGATCGGCGTGATGCCGATACCGCCCGCGATGAACAGGTATCCGGGCGCGTCGACATACGGGAAGGCGTTGCGCGGGCCACGGCCGGTCAGCGCGCTGCCGGTACCGATCGAGTCGTGCAGCTCCCGCGAACCGCCGCCGCCGTCGGCGATCCGTCGCACCGCGATCCGGTAGGAGCTGCGGTCGGCGGGGTCGCCGCACAGCGAGTACTGGCGACACCGACCGGAGGGCAGTAGTACGTCGAGGTGGCTGCCCGGTTGCCAGCTGGGCAATTCGCCACCGCCGGCGGCGACCAGCCGCAGGCTGCGGACATCCTGTGCCTCGACGCGGACCTCGTCCACCACCAGGTTCAGGTCGCGGTCGACCCGCCGGGTCGGTGGACGGTGCGCGAAAGCGGCGGTGAGCCAGTCGTAGAAGGTGATCAGCCCCCCGAGCGTGCGGAACATCCGGTCGGCACGTTGACGTCCCCGCAGGTCGGGCGGGGTGACCCACTCGGTGCCCATGTCA
>DASUII010000040.1:0-14916 GCA_036279835.1 Pseudonocardiaceae bacterium | reverse complement strand
TCCGGTCGGCCATTCCCGAGACCAACAGCGGCGAGATGGTCAGGCGCAGCTCATCGACCAGTCCCGCCTCGATCAGAGAGTCGAACAGCCGCGGGCCTCCTTCACAATCTATCCGGGTCAGGCCCCGCTTCACCAGAGCGCACACCGCGGCGGTGACATCCACGGTGTCCTCGCCGGCGATCAGCACCGTGGCACCCGCGGCGGTCCAGGCCTCGCACAGCTTCGGCGGCGCCGTGGCGCAGGTGATCACGATGGTCGGGGTGCGTGCTTCGGTGATCACTGGTGCGTCCGCGGGCAGTGTCCGGCCGGAGGTGACCACGGCGATCGGTGGAACGTCACTGAGCCCGTACCGTCGCCGCCGTTGCGCGCTCTGCTCGTCGGGGTGCACGCCGCGGAATTCCTCGATCGTCGCGGTGCCGGCACCGAGCAGCACGACGTCGGCGAGGTCACTGCCCAACCGGTACACCCGCCGGTCCGCCGGATTGGACAGTCCAGCTGACCGCCCGTGGATCTCGACCGCGCCGTCGGCGCTGGCCACGAAGTTCACGGCCAGCCAGCGGCGGTCGGCGGGATAGCCGTAGAGCCGTTCGAGTTCCTGCTCGTCGATCTCGTGGGTGTGCCGGGGCCAGATGTAGCGCATCAAGAGAGCCAGCGCTGCGCCCGCGCCGGCGGTCGGGTACCGACGATGCTGGCGACCATTTCGATCGCGTGCCGGGTCTCGCGGACCTGGTGAGCGCGGAACATCGCCGCTCCTGCCTGGGCCGCGAGCGCGGTGGCGGCCAGCGTGCCGGTGAGACGATCGTCGAGGGCCACGTCGAGGGTTTCCCCGACGACTCCCTTGTTGGACATGGCCATGAGCACGGGCCATCCGGTCTCGACGAGGGTGCGTACGTGACGTAGCACGGTCAAGCTGTGGAAGGTGTTCTTGGAGAAGTCGATCGCGGGATCGATGAGGATGCCCTCGCGGGGAACGCCTTTGGCCACCGCTTGCTCAGCCAGTTGCGTAGTGGCCTCGACGACTGCGGCCACTACATCGTCGTACTGCGGGCGGATGGGGTCGGTGCGCGGCGCTAGACCGTCCGTGTGCGCGCACACATAACCTGCGCCATACTCGGCCGCGACGTCGAGCATGGCGGGGTCGGCGGCCGCCCAGTTGTCGTTGAGGAGGTCCGCCCCAGCCTGGCACATCCGCTCGGCGACCTCGTGGCGATACGTGTCAACGCTGATCACCAAGTCGGGATAGGTCTGTCGCGCCCATTCGACGGTCGGTGCGACCCGGCGGATCTCCTCATCGACGCTCACCTCGGGGCCAGGGCTGGCCGGCACCCCGCCGATGTCGATGACGTCGGCACCGTCGATCACCGCCTGGCGGATGGCCGCGCGCGCGACCTCCTCATCGAAGGTGACGCCGTGGTCGTAGAACGAATCGGGCGTCCGGTTGATGATGGCCATGATCAGCGGCCGGTCCCGGGTCAGCCTGCGACCGCGAAACACCAGGTCAACCACTTCAGAGCGCACCGCTGTCACGACGCCCCACCTCTCTCGCTTGCTCGGCGTAGGGATTCCCGAGGCTGTGTTCACCCCAACGGATCGAGGTCACGTAGGCAAGGGTGCCCAAATGCGTTCACGCCGGGGAATCAGCGGAACCGAGATTTCTTCATCCTGCTCTCACTCTCGAGCTTGTGCACCCGCTCGTCGTGGCCGATCTGCCGAAACACGTCTGCGAGCGAGGCGAAGTGGCCGAAATCATCGGCGAACGACGATTCGAAAGGTGTGCTGTCCCAGTCGGAATTTTCGGCAACCATATTCATGTATTCGTGCTCGGCGTGGTCTTCGAAGTCCGCATTAAGACGATATGACCAGCTCGGACGCACCACGAAGAGCAACCATGACAACTGATAATAGACAAATGCGATTGCCTGCGGTAACCAGAAGAACATGATCTGCGGCTGGCGCCGCCCGGACCTGGCGATCAGCTCCTCGATGATGAGCAGGTGGAACATCTCGTTGTCTTGCTGCGCGCGGGACTCAGCAACACGCTCGTGTATGCGCCGGGCCATATCTGTGTCTGCATGGACGTGGGTGATGGCGATGAAGGCGACCTGCTCCCAGGCCATGTACGGAACGCGGGCGATCAACTCGAGGACCTTGAACTTGCTCAGCGTGAGCGGCTTGCCGTACACCATGTCAAGCGATCTGAACAGGATCCGCGCGGCAATCCCATACCGGCGCCGAGGTGCCTCCAGAGTCTGGGCCTGGGCCCGCCGCAGCTCCTCGTGCGTGAGCCGCGGCAGTCGCCCAGGTACGGCCGCGCTCGTTTCCCCCTCGTCAGCCATCGCAATCCTCTCATCCGTCCCGGCCAACGGTATAGCCATAATCAACGGGCCGGGGCAACGGCCTCGATGTTGGCGATGGTGAAATCGCGTTGGGCGTTGCGGAGGTGGCACCAGGAGTCGAGCCACCTGCCGTAGAGCTGTTGTGGTCGGATTGCCCGGCTGCTGCAGCTGCCGTTCTTGTCGCGGTAGACGATGAGCACGTCATTGTGGTGGTCCACGGCATCGGATAGCAGTTCGAGTTCGGCGTCGTCGAGGTGATCGTTGAGCTCTGCAAGAAGGTCGAAGGTGTCCGAGTCCACGCTAGGCGCTGTGGTCGGGCCCGGCGGAGTGGCCGCCAGCAGCCGAGCCAGCTCGGCTGCGGACAGCGCAGATCGCGATTTCGTGATGATCGGGCGATCGGGCGTCGACGCCTCATGATCGTGACGGGCTTCGACGATCACCGTGCCGTGAGCATCTTCGGCCACCGGGGACAAGCCGACTTCGCGTAGCCGGGCCAGCACTTCGTCGAGGCCCGATGGGCTGGCTAGGACCGTAGGGGCGAGCCGGCTTAAGTGCAGCTTGGCTAACGACCGAGTGTGCAGTATCTCGGTGATCAATGCCTCATCGGCACTGACGCAGCAGCGCATCCCCCGCAGCCGAATCTGGCCGTGCCGGCGGGACGCGTCGGTGATCAGATACTCCAGTGGCTGGGGAACCGGACGGGCCGAGATGGCAGCCAGTTCGGTGAGCAACTCATGTGCGGTCCACCCGGTGTCGAGCGCCGCCCGGACAGTGGCCGGGGTGAAGCGCCAAGTTCCGGCGCCCCCGCGGGTCTCGGCGACAGCGGAGTCGGTCAGCAGCCGCGACACGGCGGCGCTGGGCTGACCGGAAACGACCGCGGTGAGATCCGACTGCAGGATCACGCTGCACGGGGTCTCGGGGAGCATCGCGGCGCACCGCCGGGCCAGCTCGCCCACCACGTCCGCCGGCGCGGACCCGGTCACCGCCAGCAGGTGCTCTCCGAGCTCCGACACCACGTCACTGGCGATCACCCCAAGCAGTTCAGCTTCTCGGACGGCGGCAGCCACCTTGGCCACCCGCTGCCCAGCGTCGTAGCCGTGCAAGGGGAAAAACCAGTCGATCTGCTCCCCCACCGCGCGCACCGACACACCCGAACGGGCGGCCGGCAGCATCGCGCGCCGCAGCAGCCCAGCGGCCGATCCGAGTGGCAGCGGGGGCGCGACTTCGCGGTCTCCCTGGATTTCTCGGCTGGTCGGCGCGTGCACAAGCGAGAACCATGCGTCGACCAGCACGGCCCACCGCCGGCCTGGTTCCGCAGCGCGCCATCCGGGATAAAGGTGCGTCGGCGCGTACCCGGTGTCAGCTCGACCCAGGAGGCCGGCTGCGTAGGTCAGATCGATCCACAACACGAGGATGTCCTCGGGGATCGACAGCCGCTTGGCCAGCCTCGCCCGTTCCCGAGGCCCGACCCCGCCCTTCTTCAGCGCCGCGACCGGCGCCGTGCGGGCCGCGTCGAGCAGGGTCGTCACACCTCGAAGTGCCTCTTGCGCCGCGGCCTGGGCAGCTCGGCGCACCGCTACATCGTCGGCACCGGCCAACGGAAAAGATGGCCGTCCGGTCAGCGTGAGTTCGCGTTCGGCTAGCCACGCGGCGACCGCTACCTCCCGGGGCAGCTCAAGCGCATAGTTGACCGGCAGCAGCAGGCCGGCCGCGAGGAGCAGCTTGGTCGGGTCACCAGGCTGGGCACGGACGAATCCGGAGTGGTAGTCGTGATAGCCGCGTCGGAACTCACTGAGCCGGTCCCTAACCGGTCTCGGCAGCCCAGCGATCACCTTGCTCAGCAAGGAAAAATCCGTCATGAACTCGGACAGCCGCGCTGTCAGTTCAGGCTTGCGAAGCCCATCGGTCACCGCACCGAACGCGCCGAGAGCCGCGCGCAGGTTCTCCGCGAGGACCGATCCCGCGATCTTCTCCACCGGCCGGCCGCCGCCGATCTCGGCCAACCAGTGCGCCTCCAGTCGTTCCGGCAGGCACAGGATCCCAGAGCTGTCCCAGGCCAGCCCCAGCCCGCACAGTTGGGCTACGCCGGCCCCCACTGCCTGCTCTGGGGCATTCAGCAGCCGCGCGAGAGCCGGCACTGTGGCCGAGGTGCCAAGGGCGACGGTGGCCTGCCCCACCATCACCATGTCCCGGTTCGCCGTCCGCAACGCGGCGGTGAGCGACTCGACACCACCCAGCCGCTGCGCGAGCTGACTGAAACCACGCGGCACCGGCTGCACCAGGACGTCCGGACGTGCTTGCAGCAAGGCGATCAGCGACACTTCGCTCAAACCGGACAGGTGCTCTACAAACGATCTTGCGCACACGTCCGCCATTCTGCCAACGGGCCACTCTGCGCGTGCACCGGGTACGCCTGGAACGTGGCGGGCGTGGCGTCGCTAGCGGCGAGGGCTCCGACTGTCGGCCTGAAAATCGATCGACGCTGATGCGCCTGAAACGGTTTTCCGTCCAGTCTGGCGCACTGGATTCTATCGTAGGTGTGGCACTCAATGTTACATCTGTAACGCCGGTAGTTAGTTCGGCGAACAATGAGCAGACCGCGCACACCGACGTCGCGGGGACCTACGAAAGAGATGACATGTCGCCGACCGGCTCGCGCTTCGACGCTCGGAGCGTACTCGCCTCCCTGGTAACAATCAGCGTACTTTTCATCGGTAGCGCCTCGATTGCAGGATGCCAGAACGGGACGGTGACGCAATCTTCCGATCCGCAGTCTCAGGTGAGCAGCAGTTCTGCAGCACCGTCGCCGGGTCCGACTCTGCTAACGACCGCACCTGCTGTTGTGGCCGCCCCGATACCGGCGGCATCTCCAGCAGCGCTGCCGCCACCGCCGCCTCAGGTATCTGCGCCCCGTATCGCGGCAGTCGCTCCCCCGGCTGCCGGATCAGCGCAACAAAGCGCTTCGTGCGACGCGGACTATTACCGCAACAGCAACGGCAACTGCGTCCACCGACCCCAGCAGGCTGCCGCAGCACCGGCTGGTGCCACCGCCCGGTGCTCCGACGGCGAATACAGCTTCAGCCAACATCGGCAAGGTACCTGTTCGGGCCATGGTGGCGTCGCCCAATGGCTATAACCACAGTCGATGGTAAAGCAGCAGCACTCAGTATCGGCAGCGGAGCACGATCATCGCCCGCGCCTGCACCCGTAACTTGCCGCCAGGTACGGCGTCACGCTGCTTGCGTCGGGCGTTGGCCAGCAGCGGGTCGGTGGTATCCACCACGAACTCCCAGCTTCGACCGTAATCCGCATCGGGCAGCGTGAAGGTGATCTGCCGGTGGTGGGCATTGATGAGGAGCAGGAACGAATCGTCGATGATCCGCTCGCCGAGGTCATCGACTTCAGGGATCCCCCGACCGTTGAGGAAGATCGCGACGCTCTTGTGGGCCGGGACGTTCCAGTCCTCCTCGCTCATCTGCTGCCCGTTCGGGCGCAGCCAGGCGATGTCCTCGATGCTGGAGCCGCGGATCGAGCGTCCCTGAAAGAACCGGCGACGACGAAACACCGGGTGATCAGCGCGCAGCCGGGCGAGTTGGGCGGTGAACTCGGTGAGGACGGAGTTCAGCCGCGCCTCGTCCCAGTCCACCCAGCTGATCTTGCTGTCCTGGCAGTAGACGTTGTTGTTGCCCTCTTGGGTGCGGCCCAGCTCGTCGCCGTGCGCGAGCATCGGAACGCCTTGGGACAGCAACAGGGTGGTCAGAAAGTTGCGTTTCTGACGTTCCCGCAAGGCGATAATCCTGCCGACATCGGTGGGACCCTCGACGCCGCAGTTCCACGAACGATTGTGACTCTCACCGTCCCGATTACCTTCGCCATTCTCATCATTGTGTTTGTGGTTGTAGGACACCAGATCGTTCAACGTGAACCCGTCGTGCGCCGTCACAAAATTGATCGAGGCGATGGGGCGGCGGCCGTCTGCTTCATAGAGATCCGATGAGCCGGTGAACCGGGAGGCGAACTCGGCCAGCGTCCCCGGTTCGCCGCGCCAGAAATCGCGCACAGTATCGCGGTACTTACCGTTCCATTCCGTCCACAATGGCGGGAAGCCACCGACCTGATATCCGCCCTCGCCGACGTCCCACGGTTCAGCGATCAGTTTGACCTGGCTGACCACCGGGTCCTGATTCACCAGATCGAAGAACGCCGACAGTCGGTCCACCTCATGGAACTCCCGGGCCAGGGTGGCCGCAAGGTCGAAGCGGAACCCATCGACATGCATGTCGAGCACCCAGTACCGCAGCGAATCCATGATCAGCCGCAGCGACTCGTGATGCCGAACATTGAGGCTGTTCCCGGTGCCTGTGGTGTCGTAGTAGTGTTTCAGGTCACCGTCGACCAGCCGATAGTAGGCGGGGTTGTCGATACCTCGAAAAGACAGCGTCGGTCCGAGATGGTTACCCTCTGCGGTGTGGTTGTAGACCACATCGAGGATGACCTCGATACCGGCCCGGTGCAGCGCGCGGACCATGGCCTTGAATTCCTGAACCTGCTGGCCCAGGGTGCCGAAGCAGGCGTAGTCGTTGTGCGGGGCGAAAAAGCCGATGGTGTTGTAACCCCAGTAGTTGGACAGCCCGCGCTCGACGAGTGTGGAGTCGTGCACGAACTGATGCACCGGCATCAGCTCCACCGCGGTCACTCCGAGGTCACGGAGGTGCTTGATCATGACTGGGTGGGCCAAGCCGGAGTAAGTGCCGCGGACGTCGTCGGGGATCTTGGGATGGCGCATTGTCATACCCTTGACGTGCGCCTCGTAGATCACCGTCTCCTGATACGGAATCCGTAGCGGCCGGTCATCGGACCAGTCGAAAAACGGGTTGACCACGACCGAGGTCATCGCGTACGGCGCGGAGTCGGCGTCGTTGTAGGAGTCCGGGTCACCGAACCGGTAGGCGAACAGCGCCTCGTTCCACTCGATACGGCCGTCGATCGCCTTGGCATAAGGGTCGAGCAGTAGCTTGTTCGGGTTACACCGCAAGCCTGCCGACGGATCGTAGGGACCATGCACCCGGTAGCCGTAGCGCTGGCCGGGACTGACCCGCGGTACATAGCCATGCCAGACCAGCGCGTCGCGTTCGGGCAGCGCGATCCGCGTCTCCTTGCCCGCATCATTGAACATGCACAGCTCGATCCGGTGCGCGGCCTCGGAGAAGATCGAGAAATTGGTGCCCCCGCCGTCATAGGTTGCGCCCAACGGGTAGGGCGAGCCAGGCCAGATGTCCACACAACCTCCGTAGGTCCGCGTTGTTCTCCCGGCGTACCGAAGCCGTCGGGCGATGTCTTTGTATCGTCTGCGCACGGCGGTCGCCACTGCAAAGCAGCACCAGGCGACGTTGCCCCGCTGCGCGGCCTGGGATAATGGGCCGTGACGGGTTTCATCACAGGGTTCATCACAGGAACGGAGGACGCCCGGTTGACTGAGCACGAGGTGCGCTCGCTGATCGGCCAGGTCGAGGGCGCTGTCCGCGCTGCGATCGATCGGGCGCTGCCGGAGCTGGCCGGCGCCGACCCGGTTGTCCGGCGCTCCGAGCACGCCGATTTCCAGTCCAACGCCGCACTCGCGCTCGCCAAACGCGCCCGCACCAGGCCCGCACAGGTGGCCGGCGCCGTGTCGGAGGCGCTACGCGCTGGTACCGGCACGCCTGTCGCTGGGGTCACCGTGTCCGGACCGGGGTTCCTCAATCTGACCCTGACAGACGTCGCACTCTGGCAACAGGTCGCCGCTCGGCTGGCCAGCCCGCGCCTGGGGGTCGGCAGTCCGGAACAGGGCCGGCGCACCGTCGTCGATTACTCGGGGCCAAACGTCGCCAAGGAGATGCACGTCGGTCACCTGCGCACCACCATCATCGGTGACTGCCTGGTCCGGGTCCTCGGTTTCCTCGGCGCCGAGGTGATCCGGCAGAACCACCTCGGCGATTGGGGCACCCAGTTCGGGATGCTCATCCAGTATCTCGATGACCATCCCGAGGCCACCTGGCACCACGACGAGCTCACCGAAGGCATCTCCCCCGTCTCCGCGCTCGACAGCCTCTACCGGGCCGCCCGCGCCGCTTTCGATACCGACCCCGCTTTCGCCGAACGGGCCAGAGCGCGCGTGGTGGCGTTGCAGGCCGGCGACGAGGACACCATCACGCGCTGGAAGGAGATCGTCGCCGAATCGGAATTCGCGTTCCGCGAGATCTATCATCGGCTCGGGGTGCTCCTGGAACCCGAGGACTCCGACGGCGAGTCGTTCTACAACGTCCTGCTGCCCGATGTCGTCGACGAACTGACCACCGCCGGTATCGCGGTGGAAAGCGACGGCGCGCTCGTCGTGTTCTCCTACGAGGTCGTCGGTCCCGACGGCAACCCGGTCACGCTGATGGTGCGCAAGAAAGACGGCGGCTACGGCTACGACACCACCGATCTGGCCACCATCCGATACCGGGTCCGCGATCTGAAGGCCGACCGCATCCTCTACGTGGTCGACTCCCGGCAAGCGCTGCACTTCCGACTCATCTTCGAGGCAGCACGCCGCGCCGGTTGGCTCACCGACGGCATCGATGCCGCCCACGTCGCGTTCGGCGCCGTGCTGGGCCCCGACGGGCGGCCGTTCAAAACCCGCTCCGGCGACACCGTCAAGCTCATGGAGCTACTGGACGGCGCCGTTGATCGGGCGCGAGCCGCCATCGCCGACAAGGTCCACGAGCTCACCGACGAGGAACTGACCCGGATCGCGGAGCAGGCTGGTATCGGCGCGGTCAAGTACGCTGATCTGTCGACATCGCGCATCAAGGACTACATTTTCGACGTCGAGCGGATGGTGTCGTTCAACGGCAATACCGGAGTGTATCTACAATACGCGCACACCCGGATCTGCTCCATCCTCCGCAAGGCCGGCGACAGGATCGTCGAGGTAGATCCCACGCTGCCACTGCACCCTGCGGAACGGGCTCTCGTACTCGCTATGGACGCATTCGGCGACACCCTCGCCGAAGTCGGCCGGGTTCTCGAACCGCATCGACTGTGCGGTCATCTCTACGAACTGGCCAAGGCATTCACCGACTTCTACGAAGCCTGCCCGGTACTCTCGGCGCCAGAACACGTTCGTGACAACCGTCTCGCACTGTGCCGGCTGGCCGTCCGAACCCTGCGCCAGGGCTTGAACCTGCTGGGCATCGCGGCGCCAGAACGCATGTGAACCGTGATCACGGTTTGAGTGCCTCCGGCGACACATATTGTCGTCCCACGCACACAAGAGATGATCTTTCGAGGAGGCCCCGGTTACCACGTCCAGACCCGATGAAGGTGGTGACCCGGCCTGCTGGCTAACTCGAGTCTGCCCGGAATGCGGCCTGCTCGCCGATCAGGACCCACCCGTCATGTGCACCCGCTGCGGCGCGGAGATCCCAGAAGTCACACCCTGACCGATCCGTCGAGCAGGCGCTCGACCGCGGCCAGCTTGATACACAGAACCAGCCCGTCCAGCGCCTCAGCCAGCTCCGACAGCGGCGGGTAGGTCGGTGCCAGCCGGATGACCCGATCGTCGGGGTCCTTGCCGTACGGGAACGGCGCGCCGGCGGTGGTCAGCGCGATGCCGGCGTCAGCGGCGAGCTCCACGACTCGGCTGGCGCAACCTTCCAGCACGTCGAGCGTGACGAAGTAGCCTCCCTCGGGTTCCGTCCAGGTCGCCACCCCGCTGTCGCCCAGTTGGCCCGCCAGTGTGCGCTGGACGAGATCGAACTTCGGCTTGAGCAGCGCCCGATGGCGGTCCATATGAGCATGCACGCCGGCTGGGGTTTCCAGAAACAGTGCGTGCCGTAGCTGGTTGACCTTGTCGGGGCCGATGGTGCGCTTGGCCAGGTGCCCGGTCAACCAGTCCACGTTGGCCGGGGAGCCACCATAGAAGGCCACCCCGCTGCCCGCCAGCGTGATCTTCGATGTGGAGCCGAACACGAAGGGTCGATCAGCGTGACCAGCGTCGTTGGCGAGTTGTAGGATGTCGGCGACCTCGTGGCGGACCTCGGTCAGGTGGTGCACGGCGTAGGCGTTGTCCCAGAAAATCCGGAAATCGGGGGCGGCGGTGCGCATCCGAGCCAACCGGCCAACGGTCTGCTCGGCATACCGGATGCCTGACGGGTTGCTGTATTTGGGTACACACCAGATTCCCTTGATCCTGGCGTCCGCTTCGACCAGCCGCTCGACCACGTCCATGTCCGGACCGGCCGCGTTCATCGGCACGGTGATCATCTCGATGCGCAGTTTCTCGCACAGCGAGAAGTGCCGGTCATAGCCCGGCACCGGGCACAACAACGCCGTCCCGGTACCCATCCCCCAGGGCTGCGCCGATCCGGGCACGCCGAACAGCACGGCATGCACCAGACACTCGTGCATCAGCTCCAGGCTGGAGTTACCGAACGCGAGTAGCTGCTCGACGGGAACTCCAAGCAGTTCGCTGAAGATCTCCCGCAGCTCCACCAGCCCACGCAGGCCTCCGTAGTTGCGGGTGTCAGCGCCATCGCTGGCGACGTGCTTGCCAGCCCCCGGCAGCTCCAGCAGTGGCTCGGACAGGTCCAACTGTTCGGCCGACGGCTTGCCCCTGGTCAGATCCAGCGTCAAGCCCTGCGCCTGCAGCGCCTCATATTCGCCACGCAAGTCGTCGCGGCGCCGGGCCAGTTCGCTGGTGGACAGTTCAGTCAGGTTCACGCGTGCATCATCTCTGGTCGGCTCGGCTGCACGCAGGTTGACCGCGTCACCACGCTGTTACCGGTGGAAAAAGCTTGCGGTTACCGTTGGTCGCGCTCGACACGCAGCCAGCGGCAGCCGTACCGCTTGAGCTTCAGCGTCACCGAACCGTCCTTCGTGATCCGTTTCGATCCGTTGACCAGCACGTCCCTCAGCACGTAGGAATCGTCCAGCCCGGTCAGCTTCAGCGCCGCGCTTGTGGGGTCCGCCGCAAAGTTGTGCACCGCGACGACTGTGCCGCCCTCGGTGTCGCAGCGGTGCGCGAGCACGGCGGCATCGCCGGCGTCGAGCATCTGGGAGCGTCCCCAGGCCAGCTCGGGGCAGGCTCGGTAGGACTCGATCAGCAACCGCATCCAGGACAGCATCGATTCCGGGTCGCGCTCCTGGGCGGCGACGTTGACGTGCTCAGGCCCGTACTCGCCCTCCGGAATCGGACCGGGCAGCTCGGAGTCCTCGGCGGTGGAAAACCCGCCGCCCGGTCCCGGTGACCATTGCATCGGCGTGCGCACCGCGAGCCGGCCGTCCGCCCGAAGGTCCTCCCTCATGCCGATCTCCTCGCCGTAGAACAGCACCGGTGTGCCGGGCAGCGAGAACAGCAGGCTGTACACCATCCGGATGCGGTCTCGGTCGCCACCGAGCATCGTCGGCAGCCGCCGACGCAGCCCGCGGCCGTAGAGCTGCATGTCCGGGTCCGGCCCGAATGCCTCGAATATCTCCTGGCGCTGCGTGTCGGTGAGCTTGTCCAGGGTCAGCTCGTCGTGGTTGCGGACGAACGTCGCCCAGTGCGCGTCCTTGGGCGGGTCCGGACGGTCGCGCAGCGCCTCGGCCAGTGGTTCGGCGTTGCCGCGGGCCAGCGACAGGTACATCCGCTGCATGCCAATGAAGTCGAAGCACATGGTCAGCTCGTCGCGCTCCGCGCCGAAGAACGTCATGGTCTCCGGGTAGGTCAGGTTGACCTCGCCGAGCAGCACGCCCTCACCGCTGCGCCGGCCGAGAAACGCCCGTAGGTCGGCGAGGTAGTCGTGCGGGTCCGGGAGTTGCCCCGCGTCGTCCTGCCCGGTGGTCTCCAACAGGAACGGAACGGCGTCGACCCGGAACCCGGACAGTCCGAGCTGAAGCCAGAAGCCGATCGTCCGCGCGATCTCATCGCGCACCTGCGGGTTGGCCACATTGAGGTCGGGCTGGAACCTATAGAACCGGTGCAGGTAGTACTGGCCGGCGACCTCGTCGTAGGTCCAGACACTGGTCTCCTGGTCCGGGAACGCGATGCCCTGCGGGCCGTCCGCGGGCGGCTCGTCGGCCCAGACGTACCAGTCGCGGTACGGCGAGTCGGGGCTGCTGCTGGCGCTCTGGAACCACGGGTGCTGGTCGGAGGTGTGATTGACCACGAGGTCGGCGATCACCCGCAAGCCGCGGTCGTGCGCGGTGCGCACGAACTCGACGAAGTCGCCGTGACTGCCCAGCCTGGCGTCGACGCCATAGAAGTCGGTGATGTCGTAGCCGTCGTCGCGGTCCGGCGACGGGTAGTACGGCATCAGCCATACGCAGGTCACGCCGAGCCGGTGCAGGTGGTCGATACGCTGGATCAGGCCACGGAAGTCACCGTGTCCATCGCCGTCGCTGTCCTGGTAGGTCTCGACGTCCAGGCAGTAGATGACCGCGTTCTTCCACCACACGTCGGACGTACGGGTCAGCCTCATGACAGCTCCGGTAGGACGCTGTTGGCGAATAGCTAGCTTCCAGGCAAAGTAACCGTAGAGTTCCGTCTCGTCGACCTGCTGACCCAGACAGCGTCGCCAGCAGTGCGATGCCATGCTCGAGCAGTTGCAGGGCCGGTCATACTCGCCTGCCCAGCCAGTCCCGTTTCGGTGTCAGGATACGGAACCTTGTCACCGAGTGTGAGCATCGGCTGTGTAGCCGGGCCAGGAGGAGGGGTGCAATGCCGCCACGAGGGCCCATCTTTTCCCGCGCACGAAGGTCGATTTGGATGGTTCTTTTCTCGATTACCGTACTGATCGCGGCCGGCTGTGCTGGTCAAACGACACCCACCTCCGGCCGACCGGTGGAAGGCGGGATCGCCACTTTCGCCGAACCGGCGAACACCACTCCGAACTACATTTTTCCGTTCATGTCGGTAGTCTATTTCAGTGTTACCGCGATTTCGGACTTCCAATACCTCATGTACCGACCCCTGTACTGGTTCGGCGACAACGGCCAGCCCGTACTGAACGACAAACTGAGTCTAGCCGACTATCCAACGTTCTCCGACGGCAACCGGACCGTGATCGTGAAGCTGCGGGACTACGCGTGGTCGGACAACACGAAAGTGACATCCGACGGCATCGTCTTCTGGATCAACATGATGAAGGCGGAGAAGAAGAACTGGGCGGTATACGTACCGGGTGGGATCCCGGATGACATCGACTCGGTGACCGCGGACTCGCCGAACCAGGTGACCTTCCATCTGAACAAGAGTTACAGCGAGAAATGGTTCGTGTACAACGAGCTTTCCCAGATCACTCCGCTTCCGCACGCATGGGATCGCACGACGACCGGCGCCAGTGACTGTGAACACCATGTGGGCGCCTGCACCGCGGTCTACGAGTACCTCACCGACCAGGCGAAGAGCATCAACAGCTACGCTACGAATCCGTTGTGGCAGGTGGTGGACGGCCCCTGGCGGCTGAAGTCCTTCAACGCCGACGGCAACATCAGTTTCATCCCCAACAAATCTTACTCGGGACCTAACAAGCCGCATCTCGCTCAGTTCAACGAAGCACCTTTTTCCGACAACGCTGCCGAGTACAACGTTTTACGCTCCGGCAACAACGCTATCCAGGTCGGCTACCTACCGCCGGAGGACGCGCCGGCCAAACCGGATAATCAGAAGGTTGGACACAACCCGCTGGAAGACAACTACACGCTTGACCGGTGGTTCGTTTTCGGGGTCAACTACTTCCCGCTCAATAACCACAACCCGAAGGTAGGCCCGATCTTCCAGCAGCAATACTTCCGGCAAGCCCTGGCATCACTTGTCGACCAGAAGTCGATCATCAAGGCTGCTGTGCATGGGTACGGCGCGACGACCAACGGCCCGGTGCCCACGACACCGGAGAACCCGTACGCCAGCGACAAGACGGAACCCAATCCGTTCACCTACGATCCTGATCGCGCCAGGACACTTCTGGCCGATCACGGTTGGAGCACGCCGCGCGACGGGGTGGGGATCTGCGAACGGCCCGGGGCTGGCCCCAACCAATGCGGTCCAGGGGTGCCAGCCGGCGCCCAACTGGGCTTCCAGATGATGTACGCCACCGGGACTCCGCAGGTGACTCTGGCGATGCAGCAACTGCAATCCTCGGCCACTAAGGTCGGCATCAGGCTGGACCTACGGGGAGCACCGTTCAACACCGTGATCGGCACCGCCATCCCCTGTGACGCCGGCAAACCCGACTGCAACTGGGAAATGGGCAACTGGGGAGGCGGCTGGGTGTTCGCTCCGGACTTCTATCCCACCGGCGAACAAATCTTCGGCACCGGTGCCGGATCCAACGTAGGTAGCTTCTCGGATCCGAAGCTAGACCAGCTCATCGCGGCCACCCAGCACAGCGACTCGCCAGAGGCTTTGCAGGCCTACGCTCAGTACGGCTCACAAACCGTGCCAGCCGTCTGGCAGCCGAATTACGACTATGCGCTAACAGAGATCGCGAACAACCTCAAAGGGGTCACTCCGCAGAGTCCGTACCTGAACATCACGCCGGAGGATTGGTACTACGTGAAATGACCGGATTCATCACCC
>DASUII010000039.1:0-10409 GCA_036279835.1 Pseudonocardiaceae bacterium | reverse complement strand
GCCGAAGTGGCCGCTCTACTATCGCTGCCGCTGGGAGTGGTCCGAGTTCTGCTAGCTGACATGGCCGACATCGGCCTGGTCGTGGTGCACCGCAGCGCGAACGGATCCAGCAACACGCCGGATATGGCCTTGATGGAAAGGGTGTTGAGTGGACTTCGTCGACTCTGATCGGTCACGGTCCTACGGGGGTGCGTCGGCGGCAGCGGTCAAGCCCGACCCGGCTCGGTCCAGCCCGCCCGCCGCGCGGCCAGGCGCGGATAGCCAGCCTAGCGTGATATCCGCGAAAATCGTCGTAGGCGGCGGGTTCGGCGCTGGCAAAACGACGTTCGTCGGCACCGTGTCCGAGATCGCGCCGCTGACCACCGAGGCGGTCCTCACTGACGCGAGTACGTCGGTCGATGACCTCGCAGCCACTCCGGATAAGTCGACCACCACCGTCGCGATGGACTTCGGCCGGCTGTCACTGGATGCGGAGCTGATCCTCTACCTGTTCGGCACCCCGGGGCAGCATCGCTTCTGGTTCATGTGGGATGACCTCGTGCGGGGTGCGATCGGCGCGGTCGTCCTGGTGGACACCCGCCGGCTGGCCGACTGCTTCGCGGCGGTGGACTTCTTCGAAGACCGCGGGCTGCCCTACGTCGTCGGGGTAAATTGCTTTGACGGCGTGCTCAGCCACAGTGTTGAGGACGTCCGGGAAGCGCTTGCCATCGGGCCTGCGGTACCGATCGTTCCGTGCGATGCCCGTGAACGGGAATCGACCAAGAGCACCCTTATCGCGTTGGTCGAGCACGCCATGCGGAAGTCGGTGGCGACTCCCGCGTGACCGTCGAGTGGGGAGAGTGCGCAGCGTGACCGGCCATGAAGTTCGGGCTAGACCACCTTCTGGCCGTCCCGACGGCTCTTCTGATGTTACTATACGTCACGATTTGACTACGCAGAGCTTCACTGCTGGTCCTGGGTTCGGTATGTTCGGGGCAGGCGGGGCGGCGCTGCGACATCGCGGCGGTCGATGGCGCCTGAAGGACTGGCGGCTGCGCACCAAACTCACCGCGGTGCTGTTGGTGCCGCTGCTGCTGGCCGGTGTCCTCGGGACACTTCGGGTCACCGAGCTGGTAGGCAAAGCGCGGGGTTTCGCTGCGCTGAGCGACCAGATCAGGTTCGCCCAGCAGCTGGGCGTCGTAGTGTACGAACTGCAGGGCGAGCGAGCCCGGATGGCCGTGCTGCAGGCCAGCGGCGGCACTGCGGATCGCGCCGGAGTGGCGGCGCAGGGCCGGCGGGTGGATTCCGCGGTCGGCTCGCTGCGCGGAGCGCCGGTAACCGGCGAGACGTCCACCGCCGCCGCACTGAGCCGGCTATCCGGGCTGCCCGCGCTGCGCAGGGCCACCTCGCGGACCGACGTTGCGCCAGGTAATGTCGCCGCACGCGATGCCGTCATCGGGTATTCCGCGCTCATCGCGACGCTGCTCGAGCTCGACCGTCGAGCGCTGGACGGGACACCGGACTCGGTAGCTCGTCAAGCCGATGGTGTCAAGGTGCTCGCGGTCGCCCAGGAAAAAGCTGCCTACGAGCATGCGGCATTACTGGCGGGGATCTTCTCCGGTGGCCTGTTCGTCGATCAGCAGGCGATGCTGCGCGCCGCCGACGCCCGGTTTGACGCCGCAGCCGAGGAGTTCGGCCAAGCCGTGTCTCCCGGGCAGCAGCAGCTCTACTTCGGCGCTCGGTCAGTCCTGGATCGCAAGCGGTTGCTGGCTGCCGCGCTGGACCGGGCGCAGCGTGGCGCGCCGCTGGAGACGGTTGCCGGTGACTGGAACTCCGCGGCGGTGGGGACCGTCGAAGACATCCGGCAGGGACAGATCACCCTGCTCGGCAAGCTGCGGCAGGACACCGTGGCGCGCAGCGACCGAGCGTGGCACGAGGCGTTCTGGGATGGCGCCGCCGTCATCGCGCTGCTGCTGCTCGCTGTCGCGCTGCTCATCGTCGTGGTGCGGTCGCTGTTGCAACCGCTGCGCGCCTTGCGCACCGCCGCCTTCGAGGTCGCCGACCGGCGGCTGCCGGAGGCCGCCGAGCAGCTCCGCAGCGCCGAGGGCCCCGGTCCGACGACCGTGGACCCGGTGCCGGTGCACTCCAGGGAGGAAGTGGGCCAGGTCGCCAGGGCGTTCGACACCATGCACGCCCAGGCCGTCCGGTTGGCCGCCGAGCAGGCTCAGCGACGCTGCAGCCTCAACGACGTCTTCGTCAACCTCTCCGGTCGTACCCAGCAGCTGCTCCAGCGGCAGCTGCAGCTGATCGACGAGGTACGCAGCCAAACACACGACCCGGCAGTGACGAGTAACTTGGTGGCGCTCGATCGGCTTGCCGCTCGGATGCGCCGGCACAGTGAGAACCTACTTGTACTGGCCGGCGGGACGGTGCGCCGTGGCGCCGAAGCGCCGATGGCGGTGCTCGATGTGCTGACCAGCGCACTCTCGGAGATCGATTCGTATCAGCGGGTGACGGTGTGCCCGTCGCCCCCGGCCATGGTGACCGGCCCGATCGCCAACGACCTGGTTCATCTCATCGCGGAGCTGCTCGACAACGCGACCAGCGTCGCACCGCAGGGCACCATGGTGACCCTGGCGAGCGCGCTGACCGACGAACAGAGCCTGCTGGTGGAGATCACCGACTCCGGGCCCGGTATCGCTCTCGACGAACTGCAGGAGATCAACGCACGGCTGGCCTCCGCACCAGCGGCCGATGTATCGGTCCCCGGCCAGATGGGTCTGTTGGTGGTGCGTGAGCTGGCCGCGCAGCATGGAATCTCGGTGCGGTTGCGCCAGCGCCTCGGGGGCGACGGGATCACCGCGACCGTGCTGTTGCCTCCCTCCCTGGTCACGGTCGACCTCCGGGTGCCGGCGGATGGCGCCCCAACCAGCACATCTGAGCGCGAATCCTGGTCGCCTGGCTGGAGCGGGACCGACGGACAGCTGCCGCTGCAGGTATCGGTGATCGACGAGGCCACCGAGGGTGAGTTGTTCAGCCCAGCCTCGATCAACCCAGCTTCGCTCGGTGCGGTTACCTCGCAGCGCAGCCAGCCGCGTACGGCGCAGCAGGACTGGCTCGAGCTCTTCGGCAGTAGCGACCAGGCGGGTGACCAGGTGCAGGTTGCGGCGGCCACCGATGCCCTGAACAGCGCCGCACCGCTGGCCGGTTCGCTGCCCCCGCCTGCGGGCGCTGCGGCGGGTGGGCCGGCAGAGGAGGTTCGCGAAGAGATTTTTGAGATGGTGTCCGCCTGGTTCCGCGAGCAGCAGTCCGCACCGGTGGACGACGCGCCAGCGACCGCTGCTACCGAGTGGTGGTCCCCCTTTGACGAGGGGTGGCAGGCGGCGCAAGCGCTGCGCGCCCCGGTTGATCACGACTTCACCACAGCCGGCTTGCCCAAGCGGCAGCCGCGCGCGCATCTGGTGCCCGGTGCGGACGGCGATGTGCTGCCGACGCCGGTATCCGCCGCGCCGGCCCGTACCCCGGACGCTGTGCGCGGCCGGTTGAGTAGATACCAGCGCGGGTTGAACGTCGGCAGGCACGCCCAGATCAGTCCTGACGAGCAGCTCAGCTGGACCGACACGCTGCAGCGACCGTTCGTCGAGCGAACTTTCGAGGAGAATCAGTAGTGACGACAGCAGCGCCCCGATATCCGGCCCAGCCCAGCCAGTTCGGTTGGCTGGTGGATAGCTTCGTCCAGCAGGTGCCGGGGGTGGCGCATGCGGTCGTCGTCTCCGCCGACGGGTTGTTGCTGGTCCCGTCCTCAGGGCTGCCTCGAGACCGTGCCGATCAGCTTGCCGCGGTCACTTCGGGCCTGGTGAGCCTCACCCAGGGCGCGGCTCGCTGCTTCGAGGCGGGCGGGGTCGTACAGACCGTCGTGGAGATGGAGCGCGGCATCGTGTTGACCATGGCGATCAGTGATGGATCCAGTCTCGCGGTGCTGGCCTCGCCGAGCTGCGACATCGGCCTGATCGGCTACGAGATGACATTGCTGGTAGATCGAGCAGGCAAGCTACTGACCCCCGAGCTGCGCGCCCAGCTCCAGAACGCCGCCCGCCCATAGCGGGTCAGTCGTGCAGGATAGCGGCTGAGGTGATGCGGTGCAGGGGGAAGCGGCGCAGCTCATCAGCTGAGCGGTCGAACCCTTCCAGGACGCCGCCGCCGACGCTCACGGGGCGCACGATGCGCCGGCGGGCCACCCCGTGGGAGTCGACGTAGCCGATGCAGACGTTGCTGCCGGCGTGCGCGGCATCCTGCAGCAGCTCCAGTGTCTCACCGGTGGACACCGCACCGTTTCCCAGCCCGCGGCGTGTGGTCGCCGCGGCATCCCCGGTCCGTACTGCCGCCACCATGGCGGCAAGCTGCTCCGCCGAGGGGGTAGGGGGCACGATGGCCCGCCGGGTCGGCTGGGTTCGGGCCTTGGCCCGGCGAGCACCGGCGCGCAGATCGACCACCTGGCCATCGGGTCCCTCAGCGACCGGGATGAAGCCGGCGCCGCGTACTTCGTCGAGCAGCGCGGCCAGCGCCAACGGGCTGACCAGCACCGTGGGGGCGAGTCGGCGCAGCCCGCAGCGCGCGGCGACCGGGTGCGCCAGCAGCTCACTGAGCAGCGCCGCATCGTCGCAGCGCAGGAACGCCGCGGCGGCGCCACCACGCAACCGCCCGTGCCGCCGGGCCACATCGTCGATGAGGTAGCTCACCGACTGCGGCACCGGGGTGACCGAGCGGCTCCGGAACAGTTCGTGCAGGTCCGCAGCGCTGCGGCCGGCGTCCAAGGCCCGGCGCACGGTGGCCTCGGTGACCCGGTAGACGGTAGCGCCACCGGCCGACTCCACGTCGGCGACCAGCCCGATCTCCTTAGCCAGTTCGGGCTCCAGCGGTCCTGGTGCCACCACGGTGCGGTCGGCCTGGACCAGGATGTGGGTCACCGGCTCAGGTAGCGCGGTATGGAGAGCGGCAGATGCGGCTGCGGCGCCGTCGCGCAGCAACGCCCGGCCGGCGCCGGACACCGCGCCCAGCGCAAGCACACCCAAAACGGTGGCCTCCTGGACGGTCCAGGCGACCACCTGCTCGCGGCGCCGGCCGTCCCGCCGGGGTGCCCGCCATGCCAGTAACTCCGCGAGGTCCTCAGGTCGTTGGATACCGCAGCCGGCGGCCAGCTCGGCGATCGCCTCAAGGATTCGGCGCCGCTGAGCCGGGGCACGTGGCTGGTGCAGCTCGTCGGACAGGGTGGCCAGCGGTCGATCTTTGTCATCGCGGGTCCGGACCAAGCCGGGCAGCCGCGGTAGCTCGAGCCACCCCGGCAGCAGCATGGCCCAGCGCCGCTGCGGTGGCGCGGCGAGCCAGGCATCGGCGGCGGCAGTGGGCAACCACAGCGGCGCGCCGGTTCCCTCGTCGGTCCAGGTGATCAGTCCAGCAGCGATGGCCACCTCGGCAAGCAGCGCGACGGTGGGCTCGTCCACGTCCAGCAGACGCGCGGTTCGTCGCATGTCCCGCACACCCAGGCCACCCGCGCGCAGCATCGGGGGAGGATCCGCTGACCATTCAGCGAGCAGCTGCTCGGTGTGGCGCAGCAGTTCGAGCACCGCGCCGGCGGCCGTCGAGTCGACCACGGACGGGTCATGCGCCCGTGTGGGCAGCGCCGGCTCGTCGAGCTCAACGGGGCCGAGCGGCTGATCTGCGCGCAGCGCCAGACCCACCTGCGCGGGTAACTCGACGGTGCCGGCGTCGATCCGCCGTAGCAGCCCGCGGGCTAGCAGGCGTTGCACCGGCGTCCGGGCTCGATCCAGTGGGACCACCTCGGCGGCGTCCCGGCTGGTACCGACCGGTGATCCGGCGGCCAGCGCCCGCAACACCCCCAGCTCGTCCTCGGCGAGATCGGCGAGAACAGTGTTGAGGTCGACGCCGACGAGGTCCGCGGCGAGGCGACCCAAGCCACCAGGATGCGGTCCGAGGACCTGGCGGGCTGCCGGCGCCACTGCAAGCGCCGAATCATCACCCCAAACCAATGCCCGGCAGCGCAGCGCGGCCAGTCCCAGAGCAATTCGCCCGGCAGCAACCCCCGAACCGAGCAGCTTGCCGACCACCTGGCGGCTCACCGGCGCGGTGTCCGCTCCGGCGACCACTAGCGCTGTGAGCACCGCCACAGTGAATCGATCGAGGTCTTCGCAGGCCCGGGCGACCGATGCCGGGATCACCGCTCGGGTAGCCAGCACTATCGAATCGGCCGGCGGGGGCACGGCGAGGTCCGGGCGGGTGTGCAACAACTCGACCAGTGTGTCGTCGTCCCGGGAGCGTAGCCAGTCAGCAAGCGCGGTGCTGGGCATCTGATCCAGCGTAGCGAGAGCGCTCGTGGCGCGTCGAGTGACACTCTGCCGGTCAGCGGCGAAATTGATCGCAGCGTCATCGGGCACAATGGACGGTGTGCCGGCCGCCTGGGGGGTTGCTGAGCACGCGAAATGGGACGACCGAACGAGGAGAAGCTGTGGCCAAACGCACCGACCGCATCGACCCAACCTGGCCGAGCTGGTCGGAGGAGGACCATCCGGTCACCGAACTCGCCGCTCCATTGCAGGGCGCGCTGTCCCCGTTCGGTGAGGTCACCTTCCCGTTGCCGCCTGACCAGGTGCCCTACCAGCACCCGCATACCGAGATCAACCGGAGCGATACCGAGTAGCGGGGTCCCGTCGGGCGGGTGTTTCGCGTCCGTTAGGGTGCCGTCACCGCTCAGCCCCAGCGGACGCAAAAGCGTCGTCGGGTCGAGCGGGATCGCCCGATCGGGGAGGGCGAGCCCCCTAGTTCTGCTCGTCCGACACCACAAGAGGTCATGGCTCAACGTCCTCCCGGATCCGTCCGGCTACTCGACCGTCCATACCTGATCGCCTGCGCGATTGGCGGCGTCCTACTGGTCGTGGTGGCGATCATCGCGGTCGTCATGGTGGGCCCGTCCGGGGCTGGCCAGGCGACCAAGGCCGCGCTACCGCCGCCCGTGGTGGCCGCGCCGACCACCACGATCCCGCCGGCCATCGTTCCAGCAGATCTCACCAAGTTGCCGCAGAGCACCACATACACCGCGATCCAAGGGGCGCCGCTCGATCCCGGCCCGGTGGTGGCCACCGACGGCACCGTGGTGCATCCACGGCGCGAGGTCGTGGTCTACACCTCGCCCGGCGGTGCTCCGATCGCCAGACTTGATCCCCAGCAGATCGGCGACACCTGGCTGCCGGCGATCGCCCAGCAACCCGGATGGGTGGAGGTGCTGCTGCCCTCGCGTCCCAACAGTTCCGCGGGCTGGGTAACCGATACTGCACTCGATCGGGCGGTAACCCCGTATCTCATCAGGGTGCACCTTCGTTCCCTCAATATGGAGCTGTTCAAGGGGGGCCAGCGCCTGGGTAGCTGGACGGTGGGCACCGGCACGGATGCCCATCCGACTCCACCTGGGCGCACGTTTCTGCTCGGTTCGTTCAGTGACTCCGCGCAGCGGTACTCGCCAGTGATCTTGCCGTTGGGCACCCACAGCGCGACTCTCGACAGCTTCGGCGGCGGCCCGGGAACCGTCGCGATCCATACCTGGCCAACGGCCAATGTCTTCGGTACCCGATCCAGCGATGGCTGCATCCGGGTGCCGTCTGACGCGCTCCACCAGTTGATCCAAGTTCCCCTGGGGACGCTCGTGCTCATCGACGGGAACTGAACGAATGAAAGGACAGCATGTGAACAGTAGGAAGCTCGCCGGCGTCAGTGCTGCCAGCGTCGGTGCTGCCACCGCCGTCGCGGCCCTGCTGCTGGGGACCCTGTCCGGCTCCGCTAGCGAAGAGCCCACCGCCTCGGCATTCGGGATCGCCGCGCGCGGTTTGCTGCCCATCGACCCGACTCCGCGGGTCGAAGCTCCGCCCGACGACCAAAAGGCTCTCCTTGAGGTGCCTGGCCGGAACTCCAATGGCATCTATATCGCGCTGCTCAAGGTCGAGGCCGAGCACAACCGGGCCAAGGCGACGGCTGTGAAGGTGAACATCCTCGGGCTGCGCCTGAGGGTCTTGGAGGCGACCTGCGACAACGGTCACGGCGAATCCTCGATCATCGGCACCGATGGCGACAGCGAGGGAACGTCGAAGCCATTTGCAGGTCAGGAGCTGGACCTGTCGCCGGTGGTGAAGGTCGAGTTCAACCGGCAGCGTCGGGACCATGACAGGCTCACGGTCGACGCCGCGGTGGTGTCACTGCTGCCCGGCGACAAGCGCAAGGCGGCGCTCTCGCAGAAGGACCTTGATATTTTCAAGAGCCTCGCGTCGAGCAACCTGAAGGTTCCGACCATGGACCAGCTGCAGGCTGCTCACGCCAAGTCGGCGACACCGGCAGGACCTGTCACTGTCACAGACCTGCTTGGCGCGCTCAAGCTCAGCAACCCGGGTCTCACCGCCAGGGGTGACGGTGACGCGCTGGAGGAGATCGTGATCTCGTCCGCTAGCTGCCGTGAAGAGCACCACGAGAACAACCAGGGGCCGAAGGAAGAAGCCCCGCCGCCACAGCCTGTCCAGACACATCTGCCGGTCACCCACTGATCTGACCGACACATTCCGGAGGGGCTGGCACGAATCCGTGCCAGCCCCTCCGGCATTGGATGCTCGCCGTAGGATCGACTGGGTGAGCCACGAAAACCGACTGACCCATGTGGACGACCATGGCGCGGCTCGGATGGTCGACGTCTCTGACAAGCAGACCTCCGCCCGGGAGGCAGTCGCCTCCGGTGTGTTTCGCACCACCGAGGAGGTAGTGCGGTTGCTGCGCGCCGAACAACTACCCAAAGGCGACGCACTCGCCACTGCGCGCATCGCAGGGATCATGGCGGCGAAGCGAACGTCTGAGCTGATTCCGCTGTGCCATCCGCTGGCGCTGACCGGGGTAACCGTGGACCTGCACACCACTGGTTGCGAGGTTCAGATCACCGCCACGGTACGCACTACCGACCGTACGGGCGTGGAGATGGAGGCGCTCACCGCAGTCGCGGTTGCCGGGCTTGCGCTACACGACATGGTGAAGGCAGTCGACCCCGCCGCCGTAATCGACGGAGTGCGGGTGGAACGCAAGACGGGTGGCAAGACGGGGCTGTGGAGGCGACCGACGGCTGAGCCGTCAATTGGACCGCCGACGGCCGGGCCGTCGAATTAGTTCAGGAGGATCGGTGACAACAACGACCCGTCGCGCCGTCGTGGTGGTGGCATCTAACCGCGCGGCCGCCGGGGTGTACGCCGACCGCACCGGGCCAGTCATCGTCGATTGGCTGTGTGAGCGTGGTTATCAGACCCCGGATCCCGTAGTAGTGCCTGATGGTTCGCCGGTGCGCGACGCGGTGGCGGCGGCAGTGGCGGACGCGGTCGACGTTGTGCTGACCACCGGCGGCACCGGCATCAGCCCCACCGACCGCACGCCGGAGGCCACCGAACCGCTGCTGGACCGGCGGCTGCCTGGGTTGGCGGACGCCATCCGGTCAGCCGGGCTGCCTCAGGTACCCACGGCGGTGCTCTCCCGCGGGCTGGCAGGAGTGGCCGGGCGCACCCTGGTGGTCAACCTGCCGGGCTCCACCGGCGGGGTCCGCGACGGTCTAGCGGTCCTCGAGCGGGTGCTCGATCACGCCGTCGAGCAGCTGCACGGCGCAGACCACGTCGGCAGTGGAACCGGGCAGCCTTCAGTCGCCGGAACCGGGCACGGGCACGGAAAAGAAGTAGCCGCGCCCATGGCCTCGGCTGTCGTACTTCGCGCTGTGGTCACCGAGCAACCGCTCGACGTCGAGGAGCACGCCCGCATGGTCTCGCGCTCGAGTGCCGGAGCGGTGGTGAGCTTCTCCGGTTTGGTCCGCGACCACGACGGTGGCCGGGGAGTACTTGCGTTGGAGTACTCGAGCCATCCCAATGCCGCCGACGTGATCGCGCGGGTGGCGGCACAGGTCGCGGCGACGCACTCACAGGTGTACGCGTTGGCTGTCAGTCACCGCGTCGGGTCGCTGGCAATCGGCGACTCAGCAATCGTCTGTGCTGTGTCGGCGGCTCACCGCGCGGAAGCTTTCGCAGCGTGCGCGGCCGTGGTGGACGAGGTGAAGCTGCAGCTGCCGATTTGGAAGCGGCAGGACTTGTCCGACGGCTCGGAGGAATGGGTCAACAGTCCGTGAAGGCGTGCCCCCATCGTCGCGGGCTTCGGTCGCGGGCGGTCAGCCTCCGGCGAAGGGCGGCAGCACATCCAGCTCGGCACCAGGTCGCAGGGGCATAGCGCGATCGCGCACCGCGACCGAATCGACCAGGAAGCTGCACGCACCCAACACTTTGTGCAGCTCTACTCCGTGCCGGGCGGCGATCGCGTCTAGCGCATCGGCCACTGTGGCGTCATCGCCGATG
>DASUII010000038.1:0-4537 GCA_036279835.1 Pseudonocardiaceae bacterium | reverse complement strand
GCCAGCGCGGTCGCGGTACCCGCGACGGCCTGAGCCGCCAGGTGCGCCGTACCGTCCCCCCCGAGCACCGCGAGCACATCGTCCCCGCGCTGTGCGGCTTGTGCGGCGACCCTGCTGGTGGCGGCCGCATCGGGGGTTACGGTGGCGACGAGCTCCGGCACCACGCCGCGCAACGTGCTGGCCACCGTGCCAGCCACCCGCGTCGCCGCACCATGACCGGAATGCGGGTTGACGATCAGCGTGGCGTGCACAGCGCGGAATCATACGGTTGGCTGGTGCCAGCCATGCGCTGCTCGGGACGATCGGGCACGTGCTGAGCGGTGCGCTGCCCCTCGAGGCGCCTGCGAGGTCACGGTGAACCGTCTTGATCGTCGAAAGTGAGCCCCAGCAGTGCGAATCTGCACGGCCAGCACTCACTTTCGACGATCTTCACCGCCGGGCGCGGGTAAATCAGCGTGGCGTACACCGTCAACGAAGACGCTGGTCGTGAACTCGACGCCACGGACGTTTTCGTCAATGGGGAGGTCGGTGGCGTCGAGTTCACGACCGTTCTCTCGGTGGTATGAGGTATCGGCATGCCCCTGGCCAGTGCGCAAGTTCGAAGCCACCTTCGACACCTACTGGAACGACCCCGACTTTCGGCTCTACGACCCTGATCGCGATGCTGAACTGTTGGACAGAGCGCTGGCGGCCGAGGGCGGCTCCGGCGGCGCGATCACCCTGTCCGGCTTGGAGGTTCGCCCACGCCCGCATCAGGAGCGAATCCTAGAGGCGCTCGACGCCGAGCGCGCTGTGCATGACCGGCACCGAAACCTCGTCGTCGCTACGACCGGGACCGGTAAGACGGTCATCGCTGCGCTCGACTACCAGCGGCTTCGTCGCAAGGGTCTAGGCGAGTCGTTGCTGTTCGTCGCGCATCGCAAGGAGATCCTCGACCAGTCCCTGCGCACCTATCGCGGGTGTTCGGCGACGGAACGTTCGGCGATCTGCTAGTCGGCGGTCAGCGTCCCAAGCAGTGGCGGCATGTGTTCGCATCCGTGCAGTCGCTATATACCATGGAGCAACTGCCGCAGTTCGATGTCGTGGTCATCGACGAATTCCATCACGCCGAGGCCGCGACCTATCGCCGGCTATTGGATCAGCTACACCCCAGCGAGTTGCTCGGTCTCACCGCCACCCCGGAACGCAGTGACGGCGTCGACGTGCGGAGCTTCTTCGACGGGCGCACCGCATACGAACTACCGCTGAGCGACGCCCTCGATCAGGACCTGCTCTGCCCATTCCATTACTTCGGTATCGCGGACAATACCGACCTCACTGCCATTGAATGGAGCCGCGGCGCATACGACGTTACCGGACTCTCAGAGCTCTACACGGGCAATGACGGTCGGGCTCGCCTGGTACTCAAGGCGCTGGGCCGCCAGGTGACGGACACCAGCCGGATGCGGGCGCTCGGCTTCTGCGTCTCGGTGGCCCACGCCGAGTACATGGCGCGGGTATTCACCCAAGCCGGGACCCCGTCGCGGGCGCTGTCCGGTCAGGCTGCGCTCGCGGAGCGGGCACAGGCCGCCGCCGCGCTGCGCCACCGGGAGATCCGGTGTCTGTTCACCGTCGACCTGTTCATGAGGGCGTCGACCTGCCCGATGTCGACACTCTGCTGCTGCTACGGCCAACGTCGAGCGCGACGGTGTTCCTGCAACAGCTCGGACGCGGGCTGCGGCGCACACGGGCAAGGCTGTTCTCACAGAGTTGGACGGGGCTGCGCCGCGAGGCGGGACTGCCGACGTTGCCCGCAGGCTCGAACGAGGATGCGCTGCTGCGGCGAGTAGTCGCGCTGCCCCATGTCAATGACCCGGAGCGGTTGGCGCTCTACACCCGACTCCTCGCTGCAGTGGATGGGCCGTCGTACGATTCACTCTCGCCGCTCGATCAGGCACTCGCCCGAATGCTGTTTTTCACAATGTGGCCCAACCGCGGTGACTTTTCGTCCTATGATGCCGGTTTGGCGCAGCTACGGGCGCATCCGGCCGTCACGGCCGAGATCGGGGAGCTTCTTGCTATCACCACCGACCGGGCCCGGCAAATCCCACAGCCACTCGACATTCCGGGCGTTAGTCTCCTCTCGCACGCCAGCTACCGTCGTGAGGAAATACTCGCCGGAATCGGGTGGGCGAACTGGCAGCGCAAACCTCACGGTCGGGCTGCGGGCGTGGCCTGGGCACCCGAGACAGGGGTGGACGTGCTGCTCGTGACACTGCGCAAAGAGGAGCGCGACTTCTCACCCACAACCCGGTACCGCGACTACCCGCTTGCGGCGAACTTGTTTCATTGGGAATCCCAAAACAACACGTCCCGCGACTCGTCTACCGGCCGCCGCTATCTCGCGGGGGGCAGTCGGGTCCTCCTGTTCGTGCGCGAAACACGCTACGACGACTTGGGCTCGGCGCCATACGTGTGCCTGGGAGAAGCAAGGCTGGTAGAACACCGTGGCGAGCGACCGATCGCGATCACCTGGCGTCTGCACCGCCCGATGCCTTCCGAGGTGCTCCAACAGGGCGCGGTCGCTGCGACCTAGCGGGAGGCCCGCTGGACGCACCGAACAGCGGGGGCAGGAAGTGAACCATCAGCGCCGACCAGGTCAGGTGGGTCAGGATCGGCGCCTGGATGCCGCCGGTGGCCCGGCGCTGCAGGCCGAACAGCGTGCCCATCGCGGCCGAGGCGAGCACTAGCGCCGGGTTTCGCGTCACGGTTGTGGTCAGGGAATACACCGCGGTGGATAGGGCGACGGGGTGCCTGCCGCCGATGGCGGCGTAGAGCGCGCCGCGGAAGAAGACCTCCTCGCCGGCGCCGTTTGCCAGGGTGGTGAGCAGCACGAGTGGGCTCGATCCCTGGTGGGCGTACTGCAGGACTCCTGAGATCGCCCTGTTCAGCACTGGGACGCGGCGAACGGCGAAGGCGCACATGTAAAACACGGCGAACGCGCCCACCCCGGTGAGCACCGGGGCGATCACCGGGCGGCGCAGGGCTTGGTGGCGGGGCTGTACCCAACCCAGGTGCAGCGGGCCGGAACCCAGCCCCCCGACGATCCAGCTCGCAGCCACACCGAGGGTCAGGCCATAGAACTGCGGGGAGCCGGGCTTTGTCGACAGGGACATGCCCAGCAGCCCCGCGCCGGCCAGGGAGACCCCGGCGACGACCCGGCGGCGACGGTGCAGTGCGGTGTCGGATTCGCCGCGATCCCAGGGGACGTCGTCCACCAAGGGGAAGGGAAGCGCCGCCGCCGCTAGTCGTTCCCAGCGCCGGCGCCATTTCCGCACCGCGCTCGTCACGACCTCCGCCGCGCCTTAGCCCGCTCGCCGAGGGCCTGAAGTACGGCGTTGTCGTAGTCCAGCGGCTCGAACGGGATCAGCCGCCGGATGCTGTGCTCGCGCATCACTACCTCGTTGGTCATCGAGTCGATCAGCGAGCGGCCGGTCTGCACGTCGACATCGGTGACCAGCGATAACCACAGCGACGACAGCTGCGGCGAGAGCAGCGGCACGGGAATTATCAGCATCGGCCGGCCCTGGATCGCCGCGACTCGGCGCATCATGTCGACATAGGCCAGAACGTCCGGCCCGCCGACGTCGAAGGTGCGCCCGGCCGCTTCGGGAACCTCGAGCACGCCGACCAGGTAGCGCACCACATCGGCCACCGCGATCGGCTGGGTTCGCGTCTGAACCCACAGCGGGGTGACCATGATCGGCAGGTGTTCCACCAGTTGACGGGTCATCTCCCAGGAGATGCCGCCGTGACCGACGATGATCCCGGCCCGCAATGTGGTGACCGGCACACCGCCGGACCCGAGCAGTTCCTCCACCTCGCGGCGGCTGCGCAGGTGGGCGGACAGGTCGTCGGCGTCGTCGCCGAGGCCGCCGAGGTAGACGATCCGGCGCAGCCCCGCTTCGGCTGCGGCGTGGGCGAAGGTGCGCGCCGCTTTGGCGTCCCGCCGCTCGAAGTCGGCGTTGTCGAGGGAGTGCACAAGGTAGTACGCGGCATCGCAACCGACGAGGGCCGCGCTCAGCGAGTCGACGTCATGCACGTCGCCGCGAACCGCCTCACCCGCGCCATGATATTTCTCGGGACGGCGCGTCATCGCCCGTACTGTGTGGCCGGCTTGCTCCAACGCGGGACACAGCCGTCTGCCGACAAATCCAGAGGAGCCAGCCACCACCACCTTCATGAGTGAACTCTCTCCCACTGGCACAGTAAGCGCGACCGGGGCCACCGACGTATCAACCGTCCGCGCGATTCAGCGGGTCCCCTAGGTCGCGTCGTCGTAGCGGGACGTCGCGTCATCCGAGGACACCGGCTCCACCCGATCGTCCAGCGGTGACGCCTCGTCGGGGTCGAGATCGTCCCAGCCTTGCTCGGCTCGCCGGCGTGCCACGGCGCGGTCGTGCTGCCGAGCGACCAGCACTGCGGCCTCGAACAGCACGACCAGCGCGCCGGCCAGGGCCAGCATCGAGATGGGGTCGTTGCCGGGGGTGGCGACGGC
>DASUII010000037.1:0-3990 GCA_036279835.1 Pseudonocardiaceae bacterium | reverse complement strand
GCGGAAGTCTTTCGACCCATACCACCAGCGGTGCACCACCAACAGGCATACAGAGCGGCCCGACCGGAGTCGGGACCGACAGCAAGGATACCTGGGCGGCTTACCGAGGGTCAAAACGGGGTCAAGAAACTACCTCGCAGTTGAACCAAGACCTGCCTGTAACTATCGCAACGCCTACCCTGGTGCAGGCATTCCACGGCATCGGCGGCCGTTGATAACCAGCGAAGACGAGGAGGTAGCCATGCCGGGTCCGCTGGTCGGGCTGCGCGTGATCGAGCTGGCCGGGATCGGCCCAGGTCCCCATGCGGCGATGCTGCTAGCAGACCTGGGAGCCGACGTGATACGGGTCGAACGACCCTCCGAAGGTAAGCAGATCCTGCAGCTCGCCCCCACCGTCGACGATCAGATGCTCCGTGGCCGGCGCTCGGTGATGCTTGACCTGAAGGACCCCGCCGGGAGAGAAACCATGCTGCGGCTGGTGGAGCGGGCCGACGTGCTGATCGAGGGTTTGCGTCCCGGTGTCACCGAACGACTGGGTATCGGTCCCGCCGACTGCCACGTTCGCAACCCACGCCTGGTGTACTCCCGGATGACCGGTTGGGGGCAGGACGGCCCGCTGGCCGACCAGGCCGGCCACGACATCACCTACATCGCGTTGACCGGCACACTGCACGCCATCGGGACTGCCGGCGGCAAGCCGGTACCGCCGCTGAACCTGGTCGGGGACTTCGGCGGCGGCTCGATGTTCCTGGTGCTCGGAGTGCTGGCCGCGCTGTGGGAACGGGACCGCTCCGGCGCCGGCCAAGTCGTCGACGCCGCGATGGTGGACGGGGTCAGCGCACTGGCCCAGATGTTCTGGTCGTTGCGCGCATGCGGATTGTGGAGCGATGAGCGGGGCGCCAACCTGCTCGACTCGGGCACTCCGTTTTATGACACCTACGCCTGCGCCGACGGCCGATACGTCGCTGTCGGAGCGCTGGAACCGCAGTTCTATGCGGCGCTGCTGGAAGGCTTGGGGCTGATCGGCGAGGATCTGCCCGCACAGCTCGACCCGGCCGGTTGGCCGGTGATGCGCCAGCGGTTCACCGAGGTGTTCGCCACCCGTAGCCGTGAGGAGTGGGTGGCCGCGTTCGAAGGCACCGACGCCTGCGTGGCACCGGTACTGTCGTTCGCCGAGGTGCCCGAGCACCCGCACATCGCCGCCCGCGGCACCGTCATCACCATCGATGGTGTGCCCCAGGCCGCCCCCGCACCACGGTTCTCGCGTACCCGTCCCGACCGCCCGACACCACCACCGAAACCCGGCGCCGACACCGCCGCAGTCCTCGCCGACTGGGACGTCGTGAGTGCGTAACAGTGTTAGAACACTGTTACGCACTCACGAGGTCAGCGGTAGTCGCGACCGAAGTCGTAGTCGTCCAAGGGGACGGCTGCGCCGGTTCCAGTACCGAACACGTCCGGTGAGTAGTAGCCGTCGTCGTAGGACGGGATCGCGTACGCCGCGGCCCGGGCCTCCTCGGTCGGCTGCACCTCGATGTTGCGGTACCGGTTGATCCCGGTGCCGGCCGGAATCAACTTGCCGATGATCACATTCTCCTTCAAGCCCAGCAGCTTGTCGCTCTTGCCCTGGATGGCCGCGTCGGTGAGGATCTTCGTCGTCTCCTGGAACGATGCCGCGGACAACCACGACTCGGTAGCCAGCGACGCCTTGGTGATCCCCATCAGGACCGGACGGCCGGAGGCGGGCTCGCTGCCCTCGGCGACCACTCGGCGGTTCTCCGACTCGAACTCGCCACGCTCGGCCAGCCCACCGGGCAGGAACTCGGTGGCGCCCGAGTCGATGATCGTCACCCGGCGCAGCATCTGCCGGACGATGACCTCGATGTGCTTGTCGTGGATGTCCACCCCCTGCGACCGGTACACCTGCTGAACCTCGCGAACCAGGTGCAGCTGTACCTCCCGCGGTCCCATCACGCGGAGTACCTCGTGCGGGTCGACGACACCCTCGAGCAGCTTCTGCCCGACCGTGACGTGGTCGTCGTCGGCCAGCGGCCGTTCGGTGCCGTCGACAGTGATCACCGCGAGCCGCTGCCGCTTGGACAGCTTCTCGTAGACGATCTCCTCACTGCCGTCGTCCGGAATGATGGTGATCTTCCAGAACTTCTCGCCGTCCTCGACGCGCACCCGGCCATCGGCATCCGCGATCGGTGCCATCCCCTTGGGCACCCGGGCCTCGAACAACTCCTGAACCCGAGGTAGACCGGTAGTGATGTCCTCACCCGCGATCCCGCCCTGGTGGAAGGTACGCATGGTCAGCTGCGTGCCGGGCTCACCGATGGACTGGGCGGCCACGATGCCAACCGCCTCACCCACGTCGACAAGCTTGCCGGTCGCCATCGACCGGCCGTAGCACATGGCGCACACGCCGTTGGCGGACTCGCAGGTCAGTACCGAGCGCACCTTGATCCGCCGCACACCGGCAGCCAACAGCGTGTCGATTGCCGGATCGCCGAGGTCCGCCCCACGAGGCATGACCACCGAGCCGGAGTCATCCAGCACGTCCTCCGCGGCGCAGCGCGCGTACACGCTGGTCTGCACATAGCGATGCCGGATGGCCCGACTATCCGAGCCCACCTCGGTGACCGGCATCTGGATGCCGCGCTCGGTGCCGCAGTCGTTCTCCCGCACGATGACGTCCTGCGAGACGTCCACCAGACGCCGGGTCAGGTACCCGGAGTCGGCGGTCCGCAACGCCGTGTCGGCCAGTCCCTTGCGGGCGCCGTGCGTGGCGATGAAGTACTCCAGCACGGACAGGCCCTCGCGGAAGTTGTGCTTGATCGGCCGCGGGATGTACTCGCCCTTGGGGTTGGAGACCAGACCGCGCATCCCAGCCAAGGACCGGACCTGCGTCATGTTCCCGGCCGCCCCGGAGGACACGATCGTGAAGACCGGGTTGTCCTCCGGGAAGTTGGCCTCCATCGCCTTGGCGACCTCGTCGGTGGCCTGCGACCAGATCTTCACCAGCTCACCGTTGCGCTCGTCGTGCGAGAGCACGCCACGCTGGTAGCGCTTCTCAACCTGGTCGGCCTTGGCCTCGTACCGATCGAGGATCTGCTGCTTGGCCGCCGGCACCACCACGTCCGAGCTGGACAGCGTCACACCGGAGCGGGTGGCCCAGTGGAAGCCGGCATCCTTGAGCCGGTCCAGCGTCTGGGCGACGGCGACCATCGGGTACCGCTCGGCGAGATCATTGACGATCGCCGCCTGGCGCTTCTTGGGCAGGATGTCGTTGATGTACGGGTAATCGTCGGGCAAGAGATCGTTGAACAGCACCCGGCCCACGGTGGTGTCCGCGATCCATGGGCGTCCCGGTTCCCAGTCCTGGCTCTCCCGGAGGTGCGCCTGCTCAGCGACGGGCGGGACCACGTTGCGCAGCCGGACTCGGATTCTGGCCTGCAGCGCGATCGTGCCGCGGTCCAGCGCCATCAACGCCTCGGCGGGCGAGGAGAACGAGCGGCCCTCACCGGTGTCTCCTTCGCGGAGCTTGGTGAGGTGATACAGCCCGGTCACCATGTCCAGTCGGGGCATCGCCAGCGGACGACCCGAGGCCGGGGACAGGATGTTGTTGCTGGACAGCATCAAGATCCGCGCCTCGGCCTGCGCTTCGGCCGACAGCGGCAAGTGCACCGCCATCTGGTCACCGTCAAAGTCCGCGTTGAACGCCTCGCAGACCAATGGGTGCAGCTGGATCGCCTTACCCTCGACCAGTTGCGGCTCGAAGGCCTGGATACCCAAACGGTGCAGGGTCGGCGCCCGGTTCAGCAGCACCGGGTGCTCGGTGATGACCTCTTCAAGCACGTCCCACACCTGCGGACGCTGCCGCTCCACCATCCGCTTGGCGGACTTGATGTTCTGCGCGTGGTTGAGGTCGACCAGGCGCTTCATCACGAACGGCTTGAACAGCTCCAGTGCCATCTGCTTGGGCAGACC
>DASUII010000036.1:0-26092 GCA_036279835.1 Pseudonocardiaceae bacterium | reverse complement strand
AGGGAAACGGGGCACCGTGCACTTCGCGCTTCGACCGCCGCCCAGCGAACGGCGTGCAGCGCCGCCTGCGACCCATCGACCCCGACGACCACAGTGCCCGGTGTACCAGCGGTGTTCATGGTGTCTCCTCGATTGTCTTGTCCTGCAGCGATGTTCTCGCGGTCCAGCGACGACCGTCACCTCGTCGCTTAGGGAGCCGAGAGCGTGGTCCCTGCTTCCAGGCCCAAGGCTCAGTAGAAAGGCCCATCCGGCCCGGACGCCCGCGCGTGGGCTTCCGTCGAGATCGACTTGTCGCGCCGGCTGGTGGCGCGGGAGTTGATGCGGGCGGCGTGTACGGCGCGGCTCACCTGCGACAAGTTTGCCGGGTCGCAGGATGCAGCCAGCGGTTCTACGTGGATCTGATCCCGTATCAGGTCCGCCTCGGTGACAATGCCGATCACGCGACCGCCCTCCATAACCGAGGCAGCCGTGAAACTGTGCGAGACCAGCAGCTCCGTGGCGGCGCGGACCGGAGTATCCGGTCCGATGGTGACCACTGGATTACTCGTCAAGTCACGTACCTTCATCGTCACCTCCGTTTCGCAGTTACCACGATGCTGCGGCGGGTGGCTAGACCACAGTGGCCGAGGACCTTGCTAAGCGGGACCTCCGGCCTGTGGGGATCGTCCATTAAGTAGGCAAACCAGGTAGTGACGACTTTCGTCCTGGGTAATCCCGACCTGAAGCCCTGTGTCCCGGTCGGGACCCTGGTAGCGGCCGCCCACCAGCCCCGATCCGCTAAGGCAAGCGCGCAACCCGGCGTTGGGCTGGCAGCCAGGCTCGTGCGCGGGCCGTGGCGGCGGCTCGCGCACGCGGCACGTGCGCTGGAGCCGAATCCCTCCGACGAGGCGCTGCACACGGTGCGCATCCTCGCCAAGCGCTGGCGTTACGCCGCGGAAGCCGTGGTGCCGGTGGCCGGCGAGCGTGCCGAGCGCTTCGCCGCCGCGATCGCCCAGATTCAGATTGTGCTGGGCGAGTCCGGCCACGTCGTTGTCCTACACCGATTTCTTGGCCAAGGTGGACAGTGGCCAGGTCATGTCGGTGACAATCGATGACCAGGGATCGGTGTTCGGATCATTCCGCGACCGAAGCGCATTTACTAGTCAGATTCCGACAGCGCTGAACAACGCCGGACTCGAGGTCCGGCTGGCAGCCAAGAACGTCCGGATCACCGCGGAGAAGTCGTCGACCGACTGGGGTGGCGTGTTGCTCGTCTTCCTGCCGGTGCTGTTATTGATCGGCTTTTTCGTGTGGTCGGGGCGGCAGGCGCAGCGTTCGCTGGCCGGGGGTGTTCTGGGGTTCGGCAGGTCCAGAACCAAAATCATCGAGGAGCAGCGGCCGACCACGCGGTTCGCCGATGTCGCCGGCTATGAGGGGGCGAAGCAGGAAATCAGCGAGATCGTTGACTTCCTGCGCGATCCGGCCAAGTACGCTGCGGCTGGTGCGAAGGGACCGCGCGGGGTCATCATGGTTGGCCCGCCGGGCACCGGCAAGACACTGCTCGGCCGGGCGGTAGCCGGTGAGGCCAGTGTGCCGTTTCTGTCCGTGACCGGCTCGACCTTCGTCGAGATGTTCGTCGGAGTCGGGGCGTCACGGGTTCGTGACCTATTCGACCAGGCGCGCGAACGGGCACCGGCGATCATCTTCATCGACGAGATCGATGCGGTGGGCAGCAGGCGCGGCATCAGTGGCGTTGGCGGGCACGAGGAGCGCGCGAGCAGACACTCAACCAGCTGCTATCCGAGATGGATGGCTTTGACCAAAGCAGCGGCGTGGTGGTGCTCGCCGCCACGAACCGGCCCAAAACACTCGACCCGGCACTGCTGCGACCGGGTCGGTTCGACCGTCAGGTCACTGTGCCGTTGCCCAACCAACGTGAACGCGCCGCGATCCTGGCGGTGCACACCGTGGGCAAGCACCTTGGCGCGGATGTCGACCTCGACCGGATCGCCCGCGCGACTCCCGGTTTCTCCGGGGCCGACCTGGCCAACCTGGTCAACGAGGCGGCGATCTTCGCCGTGCGCGCCAACCGAACCGTGATTACCGCGTCCGATCTGGCCGCGGCCCGCGACCGGGTCCTGCTGGGCCGACGGGACACCTCCAATGCGCTGCTCCCCGAGGAGCGGCATGCCGTCGCGGTGCACGAGTCCGGGCACGCGCTGCTGGCCGTGCTGTGCGAGCACGCCGACCCGGTAGACAAGGTCACCATCCTGCCGGCCGGCGTGGCACTGGGAGCCACCGAGCAGCTCCCCGAGGCCGAGCGGCATCTCTACAGCGAAAGCTGCCTCACCGACCAACTCACCGTTCGCCTCGGCGGCCGCGCGGCAGAACTCATCGTCTTCGGCGAGGGCTCGACCGGTGGAGCCAACGACCTGCTCAGCGCCACCCAACTCGCGACCCGCATGGTCAGCGAGTTCGGCCTGTCCCCCGCGATCGGTCCGGTGGGCTACCAGCCGGCTCAATCGCCATTCCTTCCCGATGCGATGAGCCAGATCCCTCGAGGACCGTACTCCGAACAGACCCAGCGCCAAGTCGACCAAGAAGTCGCACGGCTGCTCCGCGAAGCCGAAGACCGCGCGGTTGCTGTGCTCACAAAGCACCGTGCCGCTCTCGACCACCTGGCCAGCGTGCTGATGGACCAAGAGACCGTCGACGGCAACGACCACCGTCGCCAGCGCACCCGAGTGCCCAGTGCCACCGGCACACCCTCGTACGCCACGCCGGGTGGACACATGAGGCCCGCACCAGACTTTTCAGCAAACCCCCTACCAGAGCCAATCCCGACCCCATATCACCGTCCACATCGGACGGTGATAGGAAAGTGAGGAATTCCTTCCTCTGGTTGAGGGACAGGGCGTCTGACATCGGGTCGAACGACCCTGCCGGGACGAGTAGGAAGGCTCTATCCCGATGGTGCGGCCTGCGTAGGTTGAGCTCATGGAGCGTGTAGTCGTCGACCGCTTTGGCGGGCCCGAGGTCTTGAGGGTGGTCGAGGACGACGATCCCCGACCGGGACCGGGCGAGGTCTGCGTCAGGGTCCTGGTCGCCGGTGTGTCGTTCACCGATGCCCAGCTGCGCGCCGGCACGTATCTCGGCGTGCCGAAGCCGCCGTTCACGCTCGGTTACGAGCTCGTCGGCGTCGTCGAGGAACTGGGCCCGGGCTGCTCAAGGCTGCGCGAGGGAGACCGTGTCGGTGCGCTGACGGTGTGGGGTGCCTACGCGGAGCGCGTCTGCGTGCCGGAGTCGAACGCGGTCGAGGTGCCCGAGGACCTCGACCCGGCCGAGGTCGTGAGCCTCGTGTTCCCCTACATGACCGCCTACCAGCTGCTTCACCGCGTGGCAATGGTAGAGAGCGGGGAGACGGTGCTCGTGCACGGCGCGGCCGGCAGGGTGGGCACCGCGGTGCTCGAGCTCGGAGCGCTGGCCGGGCTTCGCATCTATGGGACCGCTTCGGCTCGCGACCGCACCGCGGTCGAGCGGCTGGGCGCGGTGGCGGTCGACTACCGCAACGAGGACTTCGTGGCGCGGGTGCGCGAGCTGACCGGGCAAGGCGTGGACGTTGCACTCGACGGGCTCGGCGGCGTGCTGTCGCTTCGCTCCTTCCGCGCGCTGCGGCCCGGCGGAAGGCTTGTCGTGTACGGCCACTACAACACGCTCGTGCTGGGGCGCAAGAGCTGGCGTGGGTGGATCGAGTGGTACGCGGCGACCGCGACCGTCTGGCTGTGGGGCCTGCTGTCGCCCCGCCGGCGGGTGCTCGCCTACCGGATCCAGAAGCTGCGCGGCGACCGCCACCAAGTACTTCCCGTGGGTGGAGGTCCCCGAGCGCTTCCCGTGGGTGGAGGTCCCCGCTACCCGGATTGGTTCCGGGAGGACTTCCTCGCGCTGCTCGAGCTGCTCCGCGCGGACAAGATCCACCCGGTCGTGGCCGAGCGCCTGCCGCTGTCCGACGCTCGTCGCGCTCACGAGCTGCTCGAGCGCTTGGCGGCGACGGGAAAACTCGTGCTCGTGCCATAAGCCGACGAGGACGCTGGCTGATGGCGTGCGACGGCCGTGCTGGCCGAGTAGAACGGGTCGTGTCCGGTGGAGTTCGGCGGTCATCGCGGGCGCGCTACCTGCCCATTCGCCGAGCACGGCCTGATCGGCGACCTGCACACCGTCGCGCTCGTTGGCACCGACGGAACGATCGACTGGTACTGCTGCCCGCGTTTCGACTCGCCGAGCGTCTTCGCGGCGATCCTCGACGCCGACCACGGGGGCCTGTTCCGTATCTCGCCCGACTGCGACGGCTGGAGCTCCAAGCAGCTCTACCTTCCCGACACCAACATTCTCATCACGCGCTTCCTAATGCCCGGCGGAGTGGGGGAGGTGCAGGACTTCATGCCCCCGCCGCGTACCGGCGAGGCGGCGCAGCGCCACCGCGTGATCCGCCGAGTACTCGCCGTGCGCGGGCAGATGCGCTTCGTCGTCGACGTCGCCCCGCGGTTTGACTACGCGCGCGCCCGCCACGAGGTCGCGCTCACCCCGCACGGCGCGCTGTTCCGCTCTCCCGAGCTGGGGCTCAGCCTCTCGACGCGCTACCCGCTGGAGATCGTCGACGGCGGCGACCTCCGCGCGCGCATCGCCGTTCGGGCCGGGGAGATGGCCACCTTCGTGCTCGACCGCGTCGAGCCCGGCGAGATGCCGGTGCCGTACTCCGATGCCGACATCACCGCCGAGTTCGACGCCACCGTGGCGTTCTGGCGGCGCTGGCTGCGCTGTTCGCGCTACAGCGGGCGCTGGCGCGAGATGGTGCATCGCTCGGCGCTGACGCTCAAGCTTCGCCCGACGGGCTCGCCGGCAAGGACGCCACCTTCTCGATGTGCTCTTTCTGGTGGGTGGAGGCGCTCGCCCGGGCCGGGCGGCTCGACGAGGGCGCGGCTGGCCTTCGAGAAGATGCTCACCTACGCCAACCACGTCGGGCTGTACTCGGAGGAGATCGGGCCGACGGGCGAGCAGCTCGCAACTTCCCCCAGACCTTCACGCACCTGGCGCTGATCAGCGCCGCCTACAATCTGGACCGCCAGCTCGGGTGAGCGCTGGCGAGCTCGCGCTCCTGGGCGGCGCCGCCTTCACAGCGGCGCTTACGCGCCCGCGCATCCACCCGCCGGTGACGTACCAGCAGCCGGTACACCGTCGACCACGACAGCGCCGGCGACACCCCTTGACGTTCCAGCTCGTGCACGAGCCAACGCGGGCTTCACCGCGCGGACGCCGCCGCAGCTCAAAGATCACCGCATCCACCTCGGCGACCAGCTGCGCCCGGATGCAAACACGGACGATGCGACCGATCCGCCAACCCCGCGGCGCTGGCGAGCCACGTCCTGACACCCGCCGAGCTGCGCGGCCATGACGAAAGCCGCACCGTCGCCCGTGCGGTAGGCAACTTCCCAGGCCTCCGCGCCGGCTGCGTGGCAGTGTTCGCGACTCCCGAGCAGACCGGCGGCACCGAACGCCTGGTGGTTTTGGCCGAGACACACCGAACCGGTGCGGGCCGCGCTGACCGAACTGCGTGCCCGCATCGTCACGGTCACCGTCGACCTGCTCGGTGCACCGCCCGAGGACATCGCGCTCGCCCCGCCCGGGACAGTCCCGAAGACCTCCAGGTCGAGCCCGCTACGCGAATTCGGGGCCGGGCCCCTTGGCGCGAATTGCAGGCCGAAGGTCTCTTCAATTGGTGAGCTGTGAGACCCAGGTTGGAAGGTGCGCCCCAGCGGGGTGTTTGTCTCCGCCGACGTAGAGGTGATCATGATGATGTGTGGTTATGGCTGGGGCTGGGGATCGTGGTTTGGCATGGGAGTGGTGATGATCTTGTTCTGGGGACTGGTCATCGCCGCGATCGTCGCACTCGTTCACTACCTCAGCGGCAGCCGGGACGCTAGTCGATCGACCTCAACAGACGGTCTGGAGCTGCTGGCCGAGCGGTTCGCCCGCGGTGAGATTGACGAGCAGGAGTACCAGCGGCGGCGTGAGCTGCTGCGGGGAGGCCGGTGAGAACAGTGGGCCGCCACGAAATGCGACTGTTTATCGTTGCGGTCGCAGCCGCCGTTGTGCTGGGCGTCGTGTCCACAGTCGGAATGGCTGTCGCCGCCGGTGCCTTCGCCCATCCCCCCTCTTGGGCGAGGCCGTCGTGGGGGGCGCCATGCGAGGTACCGGCACTGACCGGGATGGCGGTGAACGCCACTGTGACGGACATGGGTGGCATGATGCGTGGGCCGTACCAACCTGGCCCGGGTGCTAACCCTGCGTGGTGGCGCTACCCGGGAATGGGCGGCATGATGCGGATCTTCGCTACCCCGGAAAGTGTGCCCCGCGGGACAGTGTCGATACGGGTAATTAATACCGGAGCGTGGACACACGAACTGGTCGTATTACCGCTGCCGGCAGGACACGGTATCGGGCAACGACCGATCGGCGCGGATGGGAAAGTCGATGAGGCCGGTAGCCTCGGTGAAGCGTCACGCACCTGCGGCGCGGGACCTGGGGACGGCATCGTCCCCGGCGCGACCGGCTGGACCACACTGACGCTGGAGCCCGGCCATTACGAGCTGGTGTGCAACTTACCCGGTCACTACGCTTCAGGGATGTACACCGAGCTTGACGTCACCCCGTAGCAACGTAGCTTTCGCTGCCCTTGCTGGAACGATTTCCTGGTGACGTAAAATGGCTGGTAGGACAATTGTCTCCGAACCTGTATTGGACGGCATCCGGCCAGCATCCGGCCTTGCCTGGCTTGGCGGCACCGGGCAGCGTTGACTGCGGCCGGGTGCTGGCCGCAGGTTGGTCCGCTGAGCTGGGAGGGATCATGCACGCCAAACCGGGTGACTGGCTCATCGTCGAGACGTCAACCCTGGACCGGCATAGCATTCGGGGACGTATCGAGGAGGTGCTGTCTGGGGATGGTCAGCCGCCGTATCGGGTGCGCTGGACCACCGACGACCACGTCGGCATGGTGTTTCCCGGGCCCGATGCCCGTGTGGTTACCGACGAGCATGGTGGACGAAATGATCGCGGTGACGGCGCGGAATGATCTGGGCCGGCCCGATGCCGGGCTGGCGCTGGTGATGTTCGCGGCGGAGCTGGCGTCGGCGGTGCGGGCGGATGAATATCGCGGTGAGCTGCCGGCGGGGTTGGTGAGGTCCTGCGAGCACGCCGTTACTGCGGCGACGCTGGCTGCTGCCGCGTGCCTGAGCGGGTTGGTGGACACGATGCAGGTGCTGTCCGCGCTCGTGGGGTAGCGGGGTGGTTGCGCTGGTGGTGTTACGGGCTTCCGGCCGTGGTGGGCAGCGGTGGTTTCCAGGGGTCAGCCTGCCGGAGATTTTCTGTTGGGTCTTGGTGGGCCGCAAATCCCGCTCGATGATGTTGTTGGTCGGCCACACTCGGGTGTCGTGGCGAAACCGGGTTATGTCGGCCTGGCGGTCGCGGCAGAACTCCAGCACGCTGATCAGCGGGTCCCGCACGGTGGAGGGGATCTCGCCTAGTCCCTGCTCGCGGGGGGCGTGCCAGGCATGGATCAGGCCGCGCAACGCCCGCTGCGCCTGGGCTGGCCAGACCGCATCCGGCCAGGACTCGGCGGCGTCCTCGAAGTCCCTGATCAAGTGGGCGAAACAGACCGACGTCCAGCCGGCGATGGCCGTAGCTCTGGTCACGCTGGTGCGCCCCCAGAGGTGCACCTCTGCGGGAGTCTTCAACCTGGCGGGTGCCAACGGAGCCTTTCTGCCCCATCCTAGGGCGTGGTCAGCGCTTATGGATCGTGACGGTGACATTCATGCCGGGGATGAGGGTGAGGTTCTTCCGATCGAGGATGGTGATCTTCACCGGGATCACTTGGGTGACCTTCTGGAAAACTCCAGTGGAGTTGTGCTGCGGGGAAGGGGAGAACAACGTCGCGGCACCGTCTTGGATGTCCTGGACGTAACCGGTGAATGCGGTGCCGGGGTAGGAGTCGACGGTGATATCGACCTGCTGGCCGGGTCGGACGTTGCCGATAACTGTCTCCTCGATCCTGGCGGTCACATAAATTTCCGACAGGTCATAGACCACGGCTAGCGGGGTACCGGGGGCGACAAAGGTTCCCTCGACCGCTTTATCAAGCACAACAATGCCGTTGTCGGGAGCGCGGATGACCTGTTGGGGATGGGCGAATCCGTTCTGGATCTGGATGCGGCCCACGATTTGATTCTTGCGCACAGTGGCACCTTGGGTGGCGCGCCAGTCGATGAGGGTCCCGCCAACGGACGCGATGATCGGGATCTTATCGCCGTTGATCTGGGCGTTGTCGGTCCAGACGTACCGGCTGGCGTCGAGGGCATAGTTCGCGCCGAGTGCGCCGCCGGCGGTGAGTGCCACGAGGGGGATCACCAGCAGGGCCCGGCGCGCGGTGCGGCTCAGTGGTCCGGCGCGGCGGCGCAGTGTGGCCGCTGCCAGGGCCAGCGCGATGACCGCGACGCCGATCATGATGCCCGTGTCGCGTACCAGCTTCGCGGTCACCAGGGAGGTTTTTCCTACCTCGCCCAGAGCCTCGATATCGTAGGTCAACGGCAGCGCGTCACTGACCGCGTAGAGCCAGCCGACCATCTGTCCCCGGGGTACAAACAGCCCGCCTAGCAAGATCTGCGGCATGACCATGGCGGGCATGAACTGCACCGCCTGGAATTCACTGGTGGCGAACGCGCTGGCAAGTAGGCCAAGGGCCATGCCCAGCACAGCGCTCACGATCGCGATGCCAACAACCAGAGCGGGGTTTCCCGGCGTGTACAGATCGAGCAGCCAGTAGGCGGTCGCGCAGGTGACCCCGGCCTGCGCTGCGGCGGCCACGGCGAAGGCGATGCCGTAGCCCAGCAACAGGTCAAGTTTCGACATCGGGGTGGTGAGCAATCGCTCCAAGGTGCCGCTGGTGCGTTCCCGCAGCATCGCCACGCTAGTGACCAGGAACATCATCGTGAACGGGAAGATCCCCAGTAGTGACAACGCGACCTGGTCAAAGTCAGACTGGGAGTCGAACATTCGATTGATCAACACTAGCAGCGCGCTCGGAACGACGAGCAGCAGCGCTACCGTGCGGCGATCGCCGCGCAGCTGTGCCAAAACCCGTCGCGTGGTCGCCGCGGTGATCCGCGCCGACAGGAGCCGGGGCGCCGCGCCATCGGCTCGACCATGGCGCTTGGTGGGACGTGGCGGCCCGGGCCGCGTAGCGCGCGGCGCGGTGGCAGGCGACAAGACCAGGTTCGTCACCGTGTCACCTGCCCGGTGACATGACGGGTATCCGTGCGTCCGGCGCGTGGTATCAGGCGCAGGAATGCCTGTTCCAGATCGGCGGTTCCGGTGGCCGCGCGCAATGCCTGGGGTGTGTCGTCGGCGATGAGGCGCCCGTCGCGCATCAGCAGCAGCCGGTCGCAGCGGCTGGCCTCGTCCATGACATGGCTGGAGACAAACAAAGTGGTGCCCCGGGCCGCCAGGGCGTGGAAGCGGTCCCACAGATCCTTCCGCAGGACTGGGTCCAGACCCACCGTCGGCTCGTCGAGGACCAGTAGCTCGGGGTCGGCTAACAGTGCACACGCCAGGGACACCCGCGCCCGTTCTCCCCCTGACAGCGTGCTCACCTTCTGCCCGGCGCGGTCAGCAAGAGCCACGTCCGCCAACGCCTGGTCGGCGACAGCGCGTGAGATCCCGTATAGAGCGGCGAAATAGCGTATGTTGTCCCGCGCCGACAGATCGGTATAGATCGACGAGGACTGCGTCACATAGCCCACATGCTGACGCAGCCGAGCTGACCCCGCCGGTATCCCCAGCACCCGGACCTGTCCGGCACTGATCTGCTGCACCCCGACCAGACAGCGCATCAGCGTGGTCTTGCCGCAGCCGCTGGGTCCCAGCAATCCGGTCACCGCCCCGGTCGGCACGGTGAACGTCAGACCCTCCACGACGCGACGGCCACCAAGGACCACCACGAGATCGCGCACCCCGACCGCGTGGGTCATGGCCGTTCACCCCCACTCCACGAGTTCAACCCTGCGGCGACCGCCCGGATAGCCACAAGCAACATCAGCTCTGGCAGCGCGGTTTTCCCGACGTTATGACTTCACCATCGTCGGATGAGCTCGCCGTGCGGCACAACGTGCCGAAAGTCCCCCCGAACACCGCCCTCGGCCCCGATCCCCGCACGCGAGAATCCGGCATTGTCGGTCCTGGTACTCGAATCCACACACGAAGGTGGCCTGTGATGATCGAAATCTTCTCCGATATGCCCGAGGACACCTTCGGCGGACGGATCTCGGGCCACCTGACCCGTGAGGACTACACGATCACCATGCTGCCGATCCTGCGGAAGATCAGGGACAGCGGACGACCCATGCGTGTCCTGGTGGTGCTGGACCACTTCTGGGAGGAGCCGGGTGCGATGTTGGAGGCGCTGAAGGCCGACATCGAGTTCGGGGTCTTCCGGCGCCCAGCATGGGAGCGCTTCGCGATCGTGACCGACCTCGCGTGGGTGGACAAGCTCGTACGCCTGATGTCCTGGCTCATCCCCGGTGAGATGCGGGTGTTCCCCACCGCCGAGCTGAACACGGCCAAAGAATGGGTCGCCGGCTCGACCCAGGTCCCGCGCGATAGTTAGCCGGCAACCGGCGGCCATTTCGATCTCGGTGCCTGCTCGGTCCTAAAGTAGTCGCTTTGACGCTCGGCCCACCGCCATTGCAGGAGCTCCGTACCGATACCGCAAGCTAGCGGACACCTTCCCACTGGGCCCGTTCCCAGGACCGGGGATCGGCCACAACCTGTGAGGTTGTGTTGAAGCGCATGGTGGCCCTGCGGCTCAGCTCGTATTTCGGCCAACCCGGGTCACCGTTGGTGGCGAAGGAGACCCAGGCGGCATGCATGGTGTCGGCGAGCTGCTGCGGCGGCTCTGCCCCCAGCAGCGGCCCGAGCAACGGGAGATCTCTGTTCAGGGTGTCGAAGACGAAGGCGATCTCGAGCGCGTGGCCGGCGCCAAGGCGTCCGTTGAACTCCGGTGAGGGCCAGGCGAACTCGTATATGTAAGTGCCCGAAATGGCGTTCTGGTGAGCGTCGGCCAGGCGGATGGCCGGGATACGGACCCACCAGTCGGTCTGCACCGCCGCGAGCAGGTCCCCGGGACCTGCGTCGGGATACGCGGCTCGATATGCGGCGAGCGCCGTCTCGACCGGGAGCCCGTAGGCAGCCAGAGCCTAATACCCGTAGACGCCGGCGGGCCCGGTCAAGATCTGATCGGTGATCTGATCGATCGCGCCGCTGACGACCAAAAACAGCTTCCAGTCGTCGGTGTTGGTGCCGACGATGATGTCCACTTGCGCGCTGGCGCCGGCCGCGATCCGATCGATCGGGGGACCGGGAATGACCTTCCCATCGATCACCGGCTGCCACGGCAGCACGCTGGTCACCACCTCCTGGCCCCAGCGCTCCGGGTCCGGATGTGCGAGTAGCTCCGCCTTCAACTCCACCTGCGCCCTGAGTAGTCGCTCGACGGAGACCGCGGCGATCGCCTCTCGCGTCGGTGGAGCACCCAGCTTCTCGGCGAGGTACCGTCCGATCCGCCGCGCGGTTCCGGCCGAGATCACCTGGTGAGCTGCTCCGCTCTGCGCGATCGCTCGCCGGAACAGCCCCTCGGCGCGGGGCATGGAGAGCAGGGTGCCGACGCTCATCGCGCCAGCCGACTCACCGAAGATGGTGACGTTGGCGGGATCACCGCCGAAGGCGGCGATGTTCTCCCGCACCCACTCCAGGGCCGCGACCTGGTCGAGCAGGCCGAGGTTGGTGTGCCCGTCGTCCAGATACAGGAAACCCTCCGCCCCAAGACGCCAGTTGATGACCACGCAGACTATGCCGTCGCGGGCGAAGTGACTGCCGTTGTACGACGCCTGCGACCCGATCTCGAACATTCCACCCTGAATCCACACCATGACCGGCAACCCAGCAGCCCCTGGGTCGGGCGTCCAGACATTGAGATTCAGGCAGTCCTCACCGGTCACCGCGCATTCCATGGCAGGCCCCACGGTCTCCGGGGGAGACACCTGAGGAGGCTCGGGGCCGAAGCTAGTCGCGTCCCGCACGCCGCTCCAAGGTTCGACCGGCCGTGGAGGACGGAGCCGATTCGCGCCGAACGGTGTCGCCGCGTAGGGAACTCCCGGGAACGCGTACACACCGTCAACAACGCTGCCGCGGAACTTGCCCTGCAAGGTCTTGACGAGTGCACCCATACCCACAACGTTGGCACCCCCGAGAAGCTCACCGCAGAGGCAAAGGTCCCGGCGTTTCGCTTGCTGGGCAGCTTGGCCGCGGTTACTGGCGCTGATTCACCCAGGATTCCCCTCCGCGGTGTCCGCGGGGCCTATCGGCGCCTACTGGAGGTCGAAGGTCTCTTCAAAGGAGAGGATGCGGCGCGCACGCTGGGATGTGGTTTAGCTGCCCCGTTGCGGGTTGGCCTATCGGGAAGGGGTGATTGTGATGATGTGGGGGTACGGCTGGGGATGAGGTTATTGGCTCGGCATGGGCGTGATGATGGTCCTGTTCTGGGGACTGGTCATCGCTGGCATCGTCGCACTCGTCCGCTACGTCGGCGGCCCGCGGGACAACCGTCGATTGACGTCTGCGAGCGGGCAGGATCGCCCGGAGCAGGTGCTGGCCGAGCGGTTCGCCCGCGGGGAGATCGACGAGGACGAGTATAAGCGGCGGAGTGAGCTGCTGCGGGATAGCCGGTAAGGCGATGGACCGCCACGACTTGTTGCTGTTTACGGTTGCGGTTCAAATCGCCGTGGTGTTGAGTGTCACCTCCACGGGTGTAGTACCGGCATTGCCCGCAGGTGTGGCGTAGCCAGGCGAGGCCTGCCCGCTGACCCATCTCGAACGCGGCAGGGTCGTTGGTCACCCACCGCCGGCCCTGGCGTCCCCACTGTGCGGGCTTAGCGCAACCTCGACCGATTCCGCCGCCGGGGCTTACGGTCACTGTCATGACGGTGGATCTCCCCATGGCCGGTCCGTTCATCTCTGTGCGGGAGACGCACATTGGGGTGGTGTTGCTGATCGGGGAGTGGGCCTACAAGCTTAAAAAGCCGGTCCGCACCCCGTTCCTGGATTTCAGCACCCGGCAGCGGCGGCTGGCGGCCTGTCGGCGGGAGGTGGAACTCAACCGGCGGCTGGCCCCGGATGTCTACCTCGGCGTGGCCGAGGTCACCGGCGTCGATGGCCAACCCTGCGAGCACCTGGTGGTGATGCGCCGGATGCCCGACGATCGGCGGTTGGCCACCCTGCTGGCCATCGGGGCACCGGTGGCCGATCCGGTGCGGCGGCTGGCCAAGATGGTGGCCACCTTCCATGCCGGTGCGCGACGCGGCCCGGAGATCACCGCCGAGGGTGGGCGGGATGCGCTGCGCGCGCGGTGGCAGGAAGGTTTCGAGGAGCTGGCTCGGTTCCGCGGAACTGTCCTGGACGCCGAGCTGGCAGCCGAGCTCGAGCGCCGGGCATTAGATTTCCTCGACGGGCGCGAGCCGCTGTTGGCCGCCCGGCAGCGCGCCGGACGCATCGTCGATGGCCACGGTGACCTGCTCACCGGTGACATCTTCTGCCTCGACGATGGCCCTCAGGTGCTGGACTGCCTGGAATTCGACGACCGGCTGCGCTACGTCGACGGGCTCGATGACGCCGCTTTCCTGGCCATGGACCTGGAGTACCGGGGTGCCCCGGAACTGGGCGCCCAGTTCATGGACTGGTACGCCGAGTTCGCTGGCGACCCCGCCCCGCTGGCGCTGCGCCACCACTATGTCGCCTACCGTGCGGCGGTCCGCGCGAAGGTGGCCTGCCTGCGTAGTGAGCAAGGTGATGCCGTGCTCTATGACGAGTCCCGGGTAGAGGCCGGCCGCTACGCCGGGATCGCCGCGCGCCACCTGCGAGCCGCTGGGGTCCGGTTGGTGCTGGTCGGCGGCTTGCCCGGCACCGGTAAATCGACCGTGAGCGGCGCGCTGGCCGGGGAACTGGGCATGGTGGCACTGTCCAGCGACCGGGTCCGCAAGGAGCTGCACGGGCTCGCGCCGCACCAGTCCGCTGCGGCGCCCTACGAACAGGGCCTGTACTGCCCGGCAGCCACCGAGCGCACCTACACCGAGCTGCTCGCCCGCGCCGCGCGCTGCCTGGGCCAAGGGGAGTCGGTCGTACTGGATGCCTCCTGGACCCACGCCGCGCACCGTGCCGCGGCTGCCGAGCTGGCTCGCAGGGCGCACGCCGAACTCGTCGCGTTGCAGTGCACGGCGCCATCAGAGGTGGTCGCCCAACGGCTGCGGGAACGCACCGGGTCGGTCTCCGACGCCGACGAGGCGATCGGCCGCGCTCTCGCGGCCCACGCCGACCCCTGGCCGCAGGCGGCACCGATCCCCACCGGCGGATCCGTATCCGACGCCCTCGCCGCAGCGTGCCTGCAATGTCACCAGGACAGCACGCGGGAATCACCGCTTAGGGACGAAGGTTCCTGCGTGTGACGCTGGTCTGCTGACGGATCGCCGTGACACTGTGGGCTCTGACCTCAGCTGACGACCGATCGGAAGCGCGCCATCGAGAGCCTCGACCGAGATACCTGTCTCGTACTGTTGCCGACCGCGAGCATTGGTCGGGTCGGGTGGGTCACACCCGATGGCCACGCCATGATCCTCCCGGTGAACTTCGTCCTCGATGGTGAGACCATCGTCTTCAGCTCCGGTGAGGGCACCAAGCTTGACGCTGCCCGCGAAGGTCGTGTGCTGACCTTCGAGGTTGATGCTCTGGAGCCAGCGCTGCAGGCAGGGTGGAGTGTCGTGATCATCGGAGCCGCGGAGGTGATTACCAACGCGGCTGAGATCCACCGCATCGAAGAGCTTCACCTCGCCCCGTGGGCGCCCCTGCGCGATCGAGTGTTCATCCGTTTGCCGGCTGACGAGATCACCGGCCGGCGCCTGCCCCTGCACCCAGGCGAGATCACTTTCGTCGGGCGGAGCCCCCAGAACGGGGACCCTGAGCCGGGGTGTGAGTGACCTAGCGGGGCGCGTCGGCTATCAGAAGCGGTGCGGGGCGCGAGTGGTGTCGTCCAAGGCGTAGCTGAGCTGGTCGACTACGTCGATGACGCCGTCTACCCGATGGGTGAGCTGCACGGCGATCGGGATGTGGCTGCGCTGTTCGAGCTCACCGGACAGGGTGACGATTCCGTCGCGTACCTGGACCTCGAAGCGTTCTGGGTCGGCCCAGAGTACCCGGATGAGGATCTCGCTGATCACCTCGCGCCGGATGTCCTCGTCGTCGCGCAGAAACACCGTGAGCAGGTCGGCCCTGCTGATGATGCCGACCAGCCGGTTGTCGGTGTCCACTACCGGTAGCCGTTTGACGTGGTGGCGTGCCATTTCCTTGGCCGCCTCCACGAGGGTGGCATCCGGGTGGGTGACCACCACGTTGGCTGTCATCACTTGTCCAGCTGTGTCGCCGGCAGCCTTGACTCGCGAGGCGCGCCCGCCAGCAAAACTCAGCACGTGCCGGCCGGTTGGGTCGTCGCGGTGTTCTTCCTTGGGCAGCAGGTCCGCTTCGGAGACGATCCCCACCAGGCGGTCCGCAGGGTCTAAGACCGGGAGGGCGCTGACCCGCCGTTCGGTCATGATCCGCGCCAGTTCCTTGAACGGAGTGGCTTCCCGGGCAGTGCTCACCGCGATGGTCATAACGTCGCTGACTATGAGCCGTCTCATGTTCGTCTCCTCGTCGTGCCGGGTGGAGGGGCCTTCAGGGCGCCCGCGCGAGCAGACGGACCAGTTCGGTGGGGCTGACCAGGCCGAGCAGTCGTCCCCCGGCAGCTACCACGGGAACCCCTTCGAGTTCCAAGCGGGTGATCAGGTCGGCGGCTTCGTGGACTGTGGCGTCGGTGTGCAGCGTCGGGGTCCCAGGCTCGATCACGTCGCGCACCCGCAGGCGGCGCATCTCGCCCGGTCCGCCGGAAGGCCAGCGCATGGCCAGGGTGTGTTGGGAGACGACGGTGACCACCCGGGTCCCGTCGCAGACCACAGCGAGCTCTGTGGCCGAGTCCTGCATGCGCTGCCACACCTCAACCACCGGGTCCTGTGGGTGGACCACGAGCAGGTCACGGGACATCACCGCGGCCACCGGGACCGTGGTGATGTCGCTTAATAGATCTGGCGAGGTGGCCGCCAGCGGCGCCAGGGCGGACATCGGCGTCAGAGGATGGCGGCCGGAGCGCCGGTCAGCTCGGGGGCCTGCCACCGGTCATGGTCCTCCGCTGAGCGGACTACGGTGACCGGGCAGGGCGCGTGCTGGACACACTGCAGGCTCACCGAGCCGAGCAGCATCCGGCGGAAACCGCCCAGTCCCCGGCTGCCCACCACGAGCAGCGGGCTACCGGCTGCGGCGGACACCAGCACGTGCGGCGCGCCGCCACCCCGGGCCTGCACGTCGACCTTGGGGGCGCCGTCGGCACTCAGTTGGTCGTCGAGTGTCTCGGTAACCACCCGCCGGGTGTTCTGCAGCACGTTGTCGCGTATCTCGTCCTCGGTGCAGGCCACCGGTAACCCGTAAGTGATGGACCAGACGTCCGGGAGGTCGAAGGCGGTCACCACCAGTAGTCCGATTGCGCGGCGCTTGGCTTCGTCGAAGGCGAACTGCAGCGCCGCCAGGCTGCCCGCTGATCCATCGACGCCAACGACGACGCGTGGCGTGTGGTCTGATCCGCTCACTGCATGCCTCCTTGTCCACGATGCATCACGTTGCTTCCACCGTGTCCGGACCAGTGCGTCGGCGCCACGGTCCCAGGGCTGTGGCTGGCGGGTCTGAAGTCCCGGTTTTGTTCCGGGAACCCGGCGGGACTTCGGTCCCGGATGCGCCGCCCCCACGCCCCTACTCGCCGGTTCGGCAAGGCGGTGTGCTGGAGCCCGAGCTGAGCGGAGGAGACGGCGATGAGCGACGTGGCTGACACACCGTGTGCTGTCCTGGTGGGGGAGGCGACACCGGCAGCCGAGGCCCTGCTGGCCGATGGTCGGGTGGTGCGGCTGCGGATGCTGCGTCCCGAGGACCACGAAGCGGTGCGCTCGCTGCATGCCCGGGCCAGCGATGACAGCGTCCGGTTGCGGTTTTTCTCGGTTCGCCGGGACCTGGCGGACAGCTACGCCGAGCACCTGACCACCGCGGCCGACCACCACCTGGCGATGGTCGCCGTGGCCGGCGAGACTGTGATCGGCGTAGCGAGCGCCGAACCCAATCCCACAGACGCCGAATGCGCCGAGGTAGCGGTGCTGGTCGACGACGCCCGGCAGCACACCGGGATCGCGACCCTGCTGCTGGAGCACCTCGCCGCACAGGCCCGGCGCCACGGCATCCGCCGCTTTGTCGCCGAGGTGCTCGAGGACAACGTGGGGATGCTCGACGTGCTACGGCGCGCGGGATTCCGGTTGAACACCGAGAGCACATGGGGTGTGGCCGAGGTGACCGTGGACCTCGAGCCGGGTAGCGCGCTGCGTCGGGCTGTCGCGCAACGCGAGCGTGCCGCGGAGGTCGCTTCCCTGCGGCGGGTGCTCGCGCCGCGCAGCGTGGTCGTGGTCGGGGCATCCCGGTACCGGGTGGCCGCATCCCGCTACGGTGGTGTGGGCCGCGCGGTGTTGGACAACCTGCTGGCGGGGGGCTATTCGGGCCGGTTGGCGGTGGTGAACTCCCATGCCCGGCCGGTCGGCACGATCGCTGGGGTGGCGGCTTATCGGCGGGTGGCGGAGGTTCCCTTTGCTGCGGACCTGGCGGTCCTGGCGATTCCGGCTGCGGCGGTGCCCGAGGTGGTCGAGGAGTGTGGGCAGGCCGGGGTGGCTGCGGTGGTGGTGTTGAGCTCGGGGTTCGCTGAGGCTGGCGGGGTCGGAGTCGATATCGAGCGGGAGTTGGTGGCTAGGGCGCATCGTTACGGGATGCGGCTGGTCGGTCCTAATTGTTTTGGGGTGCTCAACACTGACCCCGCGGTGCGGCTGGACGCGACGTTCGGCACGGCGCGGCCGCTGCCGGGTCGGATCGCGCTGGCCTCGCAATCCGGTGCGTTGGGTATCTCGGTGCTGCACGCCGCGGCGCGGCGCGGGTTGGGGATCTCGGCGTTCGTGTCGCTGGGTAACAAGGCCGACGTCAGCGGCAACGACCTGCTGCTGGCTTGGAGCGAGGATCCGCGCACCGCGGTGATCGCGCTGTATTTGGAGTCGGTCGGCAACCCGCGCCGCTTCCGGCGTATCGCCCGGGAGGTGTCGCGGACCCGTCCGGTGGTGGTGTTGCGCAGCGGCCGATCGGCGCCCGGTGCTCGGGCCGGTCGCTCCCATACCGCGGCCGCGGCCGCGCCCGATGCGGTGCTCGGTGCGTTGCTGGCCGACTCCGGAGTGATCGGGGTGGATAGCACCGCCGAGCTGCTCGACGTCGCCGCGCTGCTGGAATGTCAACCGGTGCCGGCGGGGACCAGGGTCGCGGTGCTGGGTAACGCGGGTGGCCCGGGCGCGCTGATCGCTGACCACGCTGTCGCCGCCGGGGCCACCGTGCCTGCGCTGAGCCCGCAGACGGTCGCGGCGGTGCGCGCCGCTGCGCCGGGTGCTGCTGCCGCGGGCAATCCGATCGACCTGGGTGCCGCCGCCCCACCTCGGGCCTATGCCGAGACCCTGCGTGTGCTGCGGAGCTCCGGAGAGGTGGACGCGGTGGTCGTGCTGCATGCCAGTACCCGAGCAGTCGACCACGTGCACGTACTCAGCGCCGTCGGCTCCGCCGCACAGCGCACCGGGCTACCGGTGGCGGGGGCCCTGTTGGGTGCGGATCCGCCCACGGGTAGCCCAGTGCCCTGGTATGAGTTCGGCGAGCAGGCGGTACGCGCCCTGGTCCGAGCCGGGGGACTGGGCCGATGGCGCAACTCCACCGCAGGCGACGACCCGACTCCGCTGCCGTTCGATCCGGAACCGGTCCAGGAGCTGCTGGCCACAGCTGAGCGCTGCGCGCAGGGGTGGCTCGAGCCCGCCGCCGCGTTTCGCGTGCTCGATCTGGCCGGGATCCCGCACTGCCCCAGCCAGGTGGTAACCGGATCCGCCGCAGCGGTGGCCGCTGCCCGGGAGCTGGGGTTCCCCACGGTAGTCAAATCCGCCGAACCCGGATTGGTGCACAAGACCGACGTGGGCGCGGTCGTGGTGGGTCTGGCTGACGAGGCCGCGGTGCAGGTGGCGGCCGAACAGATCATCGCGGCGACCGGTTCCCCGGCGCTGTTGGTACAGCCGATGGTGCCGGCAGACCTGGAGCTGGCCGCGGGGGTGGTCCGCGCCGAGGGCGGATTGGGCCTGGTGATGGTGGCCGCGGGGGGCGTGCACCAGGCCGTGCTCGACGACCGGGTGCTGCGCACCGTCCCGATGGGTCGGCAGGTGCCCGATCAGATGCTGGCCGAGCTGCGCTGCGCCCCGCTGCTGGCCGGTCACCGGGGCAGTCCTCCGCTGGACACCGCGGCCGTCGCCGACGTTCTTGCACGGCTGGGGGCACTTGTCGAGCACTGCCCCCAGATCGCCGAGCTTGACCTCAACCCGCTGCGGGTCGCCACCCACGGCGCGGTGGCGGTCGACACTGCGATCCGCTGCGGACCGCCACCTGCGGATCGAACCGACCCGGTGGCCGACGACGCCGCCCGCGCACTGTGATGAGTCCCCCGGCCGCCGCGGTGAGGGCACCGCAAAGCACTCCGTGGGCCCGCGAAGCCGACGCGCTCGGCCATGACCTCGACGTCGACGTCGAGGTAGGGCTCGACGCGGCCGAGGCTGCGGCACGGTTAGTGCACCACGGCCCCAACGAGGTGCAGCTGGAACGGGACGCACCGCTGTGGCGCTCCGTACTTGACCAGCTGCGCGAGACGATGATCCTGGTGCTGCTCGCGGCCGCGGTACTGACCATCGCCACCGGTGACATCACCGATACCGCCGTGATCCTGCTGGTGGTCGTGATCAACACCACTGTGGGTGTCACCCAGGAACGCCGGGCGATCCAAGCGGTGGCCGCATTGCGGCAACTATCAGCGCCCACGGCGCGGGTGCTCCGGGACGGGGCGGCGGCACGAGTTCCGACCCGGGATCTGGTGCCCGGGGATGTGCTGCTGCTGGCGGCCGGGGACGTCGTCGGGGCCGATGCGCGGCTGGTGAGCGCCCGCGAGCTGCAGGTCGACGAGGCGCTGCTGACCGGGGAATCGCTGCCGTCCGACCGGGCTCCCGGCGTCTTGGCGGCGAACGTGGCGCTGGCCGACCGGACGAACATGGTGCACGCCGGCACCCTTGTAGCGCACGGCATCGGGCAGGCCATGGTGGTGTCCACCGGCGCCGCCAGCGCAGTGGGGGAAGTGGCCAGCCTGCTGGTTGCCCGACGCCCTCCGGCCACCCCGCTGCAGCGGCGCCTGGCTCGCCTCGGGCGCTGGCTGTCGGTCATCGTGATCGCCGCCTGCCTGCTCGTCGTCGTACTCGGGCTGCTCCGCGGGCAGCCCTGGGAGCTGGTGGCGGTGACCGGCATCAGCCTGGCCGTCGCGGCCGTTCCGGAGTCGCTGCCCGCGGTGGTGGCCTTCGCGTTGGCGGCCGGTGGGCGGCGGATGGCCGCTCGCGGCGCGATCATCCGTTCGCTGCCCGCGGTGGAGACGCTCGGCTCGGTCACCCTGCTCGCCTCGGACAAGACCGGAACGCTGACCCGGGGCGCGATGGAATGCGTCGCGGTGTGGACGCCCACCGGCGGCGAGCACGGCGACCCACGCCCCGTGCTGGAAGCGGTCGCGCTGTGCAACGACGAAGTGTGGGATCCCGGGACGCACGGGTCCGGTGGGGCCCGCCGTGGCACCGGCGCGGGGACCGAGGGCGCGCTGTTGCGGGCCGCCGCGGACGCCGGCATTGATGTACCCGCGCTGCGGGCCACCTTCCCCCGCACTGGCGGGGTGGCCTTCGACGCCCAGCGCCGCGGCATGCAATCTCGCCACCGCGGCCCCGACGGTGAGCTGGTGCTGGTCAAGGGGGCCCCCGAGGAGGTGCAACGCCAGGTGTGTGACGCCGGCACCGTGGCGACAGCGGCGTACGCGACCGCCCGGCGCTGGGCCGAGGCCGGGAACCGGGTGCTCGCCGTTGCCACCAGGCCACACGACAAGCAGCTGCGGCTGTTGGGGCTGGTCGCGCTGGCCGACCCGGTGCGCCCCGAAGCGCGAGACGCCGTGCTGGCCTGCCGAGCAGCGGGAATCACCCCGGTACTCGTCACCGGCGACCACGCCGGGACCGCACAGGCGGTAGCCCAGGCAACGGGCATCCTGCCCGGTGACGGGACAGTGCAGCCGGTGCACGCACGGATCGATCCGGCCGGCAAACTTGATCTGGTAGCCGGCTGGCAGCGCGCCGGTCACGTGGTCGCGATGACCGGGGACGGAGTCAACGACGCGCCGGCGCTACGCGCCGCCGACATCGGCGTGGCGATGGGCCGTAGGGGCACCGACGTGGCAAAAAACGCCGCCGACCTCGTCCTGACCGACGACAGCCTCGCCACCGTGGTCGCCGCGGTGGCAGAAGGCCGACGGGTATTCGACAACATCCGACGCTTCGTCCGGTTCGGGCTGTCCGGGGGAACCGCCGAGATAGCGGTGATGCTCGCCGGACCACTGCTGGGCCTGCCGCTGCCGCTGCTACCCGCGCAGATCCTGTGGATCAACCTGCTCACCCACGGGCTGCCCGGTGTCGCGTTCGGGGCCGAGGCTGCCGAACCCGACGTACTGCAGCGCCCACCCCGCCCGCCCCAGGAGGGCGTGCTGACCCGAGCTACCACCCTTGCGGTACTGCTCATCGGCACCGTTGTGGCCGCGGCCTGCCTCAGCCTGGCCTGGTGGGCCCATACCCAGGGGCGGCCCTGGCAGACCATGCTGTTTGTGGCGTTGTGCCTGGCGCAGCTGGGCATCGCGCTGGTGATCAGATCCGACCGGCTGCCGGTATGGCGGGTCCACGCCTCCGCCAACCCCTTGCTCTTGCTGGCCGTCGCGCTGTCGGCGCTGCTGCTGCTCGGCGGGGTGTACCTGCCCGGGCTTTCCACGCTGCTGGGCACCCAAACATTGTCAAGCACCGAACTCGCTATCGCCGTCGCGGTCGCCGCCCTGCCCGCGATCGCCATCGAAGTCGTCAAAGCCGCACGCCACACCCACATCGCTGAAACCGACAGGATTCGATAACCGCAGAAGTACCACCATCGCACCGATGCGATGCCGTCGGTCCCAGGCAGGCCGCGACGCCGTGCTTTGACCGACCGCCGTGCAACCGTCATTCAGGGTTTCCTTCTCTCCGGTGGATCTTTGGTCGCGCCGCGGGTCCCGACGGCACGGTCTAAGGACCTGCTCGCGGGGACCAACGCCTCTGCCCGTGTCGCCTGCAGGGCAGCATGCTGGTCGCACCGGTTGTCGCTGACCGGCACTGGAGAAGCGGAGGCGCACCATGATCCAGACAGACCTGGGTCTGGTAGTCGAGCGCGCCCTGCGCGCGCCGTCGGTCCACAACACCCAGCCCTGGCGTTGGCGGATCCGGCCCGAAGTGGTGGAGTTGCATGCCGACTGGAACCGGCACCTGCCCGCGACCGACCCGGATCGCCGCGATCTCATCGTGAGCTGCGGCGCGGCCCTGCACCACCTGCAGGTGGCGTGCGCCGCCCGGGAGCTGGCCGTGGAGGTCGATCGCCTGCCCGATCCGGAGAACCTGGGCCACCTCGCCACCGTGGCGATCCGGCCGGGTTCAGGCGAGCCCGCCGACGCCGCCCTGTTCCCGGCCATCCACCGCCGGCGGACCGACCGGCGCCGGATGAGCCACCGCCCGGTGCCGCCCGGCCATCTGCGTTCACTCGCCGAGCAGGCGCATCGCCTGGGCGCGCTGTTGATCCTGGCGACTGGCGCGCCGATGCGTCAGCGGCTCACCGTTGCTCTGACCGAAGCTGCGCACCGCCAGGAGTTCGCCCCCGGCTATCCAGCTGAGCTGCAGCTGTGGACCCGCCGCTTGGCTTCAAGGGTGAGTTTTGGCCCCATCTGTGGGTGAGTTTTGGCCCCACTTAGCGATCTTGGGGGCGTGGTTTACCGATGAGTGTTGGCCCCACCTGCAGCTCGTGACGGGGTTCTGCAGTGTGTGGGGTGTCTGTCGGAGGAAGGCCGGGCTCTGCCCGGACCCGGCACCGCTTCGGAGATGAGGTGGGGGTCGGTGGTGATCTCCTCGCGGCGCGCCCGAGGGCTGCCAGGCCAAGGGCCACTCCGCGCAAGCCGGGAAAGAGTGGCTTGCACTCCGGACCCTCGGCCTGGCAGGGAGGACCCGCGCCGCGAGGAGATCACCACCAGGCTTGCCTCGCGGAGACACGGGAGGCGTCGTCGTCAGCGTGGCTAGGGTGGTTCGCTGATCTTCATGTGGCGGAGGTGGTGGCGTGTTGTCGGGCTCGTGTCCGGGCCAGCCGGTAGGAGTCGGTGCCGGTCTCGATGATGTTGCCGCCGAAGGTGAGCCGGTCGACGATGGCGGCGCAGAGGCGGGGGTCGGTGAAGGTTTTGGTCCAGCCGCTGAATGACTCGTTGGAGGCGATGGCCACGCTGTTTTTCTCCTCCCTTTCGGTGAGGACCTGGAACAGCAGCTCGGCGCCGCGCCGGTCGAGTTCCATGTAGCCCAGTTCGTCGATGCACAGCAGGTCGACTCGCCCGTAGCGGGCGATGGTCTTGGTCAGCTGCTTGTCGTCGGCGGCTTCGACGAGTTCGTTGACGAGTTTGGCGGCCAGCACGTAGCGCACCCGGTGTCCGGCCATCGCGGCCTCGGCGCCGAGGGCTATGAGCAGGTGTGACTTGCCGGTGCCGGAGTCACCGATCAAACACAGTGGTTGGCCCTTGCGGACCCATTCGCAGGTAGCGAGGGTGTGGATGACCGCAGGCTCGATGGTGGGGTTGGCCTCGAAGTCGAAGTCGGCCAGCCATTTGGGTCGGGGAAAGCCGGCGGCCTTGATCCGACGCTCGGCGCGGCGCCGCTCGCGGTCCTCGCACTCGGCCATCAGCAGCTCGGCGAGGAAGCCACGGTAGGTCAGCTGTTCGCGTTCGGCGGCATCGGCGGTCGGGCTGAACTGGGCGCGGATGGTGGGCAGCCGCAGCACCCGGCAGGCGGTGTCCACGGCCGCGTCGGCGGCCTGCTCGGTGAGGCCACGGTGGCGTTGGATGGTCACGACAATCCTCCCTGATCAGTTGGGCGGGCCGCTGTCGGGCGGCGGAGGAGCTGGTCATAGGCGGCCACCGACGGCAGCGGTCGCCTGTCGCCGGGTAGAGCAGTCAGCCGGCGCTGGGTCAGTGAGCTGACCTGCCCCAGCGTTGGGTGGTGGTCTTCGATGGCCGCTGAGTCGGGCACCGTGTCGGCCTGGGCGGCCTTACGAGCTTCGACGGCTACCGCCTCGGGGGTCAGCGCACCCACCGTCAGCGCGGCGGCGATCCCGGCGACCACGTGCTCGTGGCCCATGCTGCGATGGAGCAGCAGGACCTCGACCAGCGCTCGGGTGCCCGCAGCGTCCCCCCGGGCGGCACGCACCGCCGCCCACCACGCGTCATGGACGGGGGTGAACCTGCCCGCCGCCCGAGCCTGTTCCAGCGCTGTTGCTCCGGGCAACGCGCCGGGCTTGCGCAGCAGCGCCTCCAGATAGTGGTCCAGCTCCAGGCGGGTGCCGCCCCGCGTGGCCAACCGCTCATGCCGGGCCACCTGCAGCCGGCCGTCGAAGACCAGCAGCTCCGAGGCACCCAGCAGCACCCGCACCCGATGCCCGATCAACCGAACCGGCACCGAATAGCGGTTCATCCGCACGGTGACCTGCCCGTAGCGGTCTACCCGCGGGGTGAACACCCGCGCGGTCTCAAACGGCTCGGCCGGCAGCGCCCGCAGCAAGGGCCGCTCGACAGCGAAGTCGTCTCCGACTGTCCGGACCCGCGACCCGATCCGTCGGTGATCGTCTTGCTCGTCCCAGCCGTCGATCATGGCGTTCAGCTCGGCGAGCGAGCCGACCTCGGGCACCGGGACCAAACGATTGCGGCGGAACCGACCGACCTCGCCCTCGACTCCGCCTTTCTCGTGGGCACCCTCCTTGCCGGGTTGGCAGTAGAAGGCATCCAGGCCGTAGTGGGAACGGAAGGCCACCCACCGATCGGTTTCCTCCCGGGCCCGGCTCAACCCCAACACCCGCGCCACCGCAGAACGCAGGTTGTCATAGCGGATCTTGCCGGTCGGCACCCCGCCCAGCACGCTCAACGCGTGCACGTGGCCCTCCAAAAACGCCTCCTGCCCGCAGGAGGCGAACACCCGGTGCACCGCCTTACCCGAATACGACATGCGGAAGGTGAACAGGTAACACTTCGTGGACTCACCCGCCAAGTTGATCCACACATCTCCGAAATCGACCTCGGCCTCCGCGCCGGCCCGGTGGGTCTGCGGCACGAACACCTCCAGCGGCCCCCGACCCGCCTCCACCCGCACCTGCGGGCGACGCCACCGGACGTAATCGGCCACCGTGCCGTAGGAGACCCCCTCCATCTCATGCTCGGCCACCAGCCGGTCGAAGATCCGCTTGACGGTGTGCCGCTGTTTACGCGGGGCATCCAGATCCCCGACCAACATCCGATCAATCGCGTCCTTAAACGGGTCCAACCGCGACTTCCTCGGCGGGAGTTTCTTCCGCGGCGCCGGCCACGCCGAGGACAACGCCTCACGCACCATCCGCCGGTGCACCCCGTACTTACGCGCCAAAGCCCGAACCGACAGGCCCTCCAACCTCGAGTCCCGACGGATCGCCGCGAACAACTCCACCTTGGTCCTGGCCACCCCCGGCGCCTCCTCGCCGACACAAGAGCGGCGATCTTCCCACCACCACTCACATGGCCGCACCAGTGGGGCCAACACTCACCGAACCCACTCCCCACCACGACCAGATGGGGCCAAATCTCGCCCACAGGTGGGGCCACAACCTGCTGCTAGAGCCA
>DASUII010000035.1:0-3338 GCA_036279835.1 Pseudonocardiaceae bacterium | reverse complement strand
TGCCGCCAGTTCGCCGGTAGCGGTGACTGGGCAGGCCGGAACATCCGCCCGACGTTGGTCGCATGCTGCTCGCACGAGTAGAAGTCGACGTAGTCGGCGACGGTGAACGGCAGCTGCATCGTGACATCGGTGGCCGGTAGGAGCAGCGGCGCCAGCGCCCCGGCGTGCCGATCGTCGGTCAACCAGCGAGTCAACGTCTCCCGGACCATGGTCCAGGTCTGGCGTCCCGCGGCCAGCAACGCGTCGAGGTTGCCGTGGCGAAACAGCGCGGCGTGCTCGGGCAGCAGATCCCGGGTGGCTGTCGTGAGGTCGAGGATGACATCGCCCACCGCCACCCCGACCCGCGGCTGCGGCTCATTAGCGTCGGTGAAGACGCCGTAGGGCAGCGTGTGCAGGCCGAACGGATGCTCGGCCGCAACCCCGGTCCAGGAGGTCACCTGGCTGGGCCCCGACCCGACCAGCTCCACGGGTACGCCGGGTCCTCGCAGGCGGTGCCACCCTCACCCAGCTCCAGCGGGCGGAAGGTGTCCACCATGACCGCCAGCTCGTCGAAGGACTCGACCCCGAGGCTGCGCTCGACCGCTCCCGGCTGCGGTCCGTGCGAGTGACCGCCGGGATGCAGGGAGACCGAGCCCAGACCGATCCCGCTGCCCTTGCGCGCCTCGTAGGCCCCACCGCAGTAGAACATGACCTCATCGGAGTCGACGTTGGAGTGGTAGTAGGGCACCGGAACCGACAGCGGGTGATAGTCGACCTTGCGGGGCACGAAGTTGCAGATCACGAAACCAGTGCCGGCGAAGACCTGGTGCGCCGGCGGCGGCTGGTGGATGCGACCGGTGATCGGCTCGAAGTCAGCGATGTTGAACGCGTAGGGGTACAGGCAACCGTCCCAGCCGACCACGTCGAAGGGGTGTCGCGGGTAGGTGTAGACGGTGCCGGCGAGACCTCCCTTCCCAGCACCGCCGCCGCGATGTTTGATCAGGACCTCCACATCGGTGCCCGGCACCACCTCCGGCGCACCGGGGCCCCGTAGGTCCCGTTCGCAGTACGGCGCGTGTTCCAGGAACTGCCCGAACCGGGACAGGTAACGCGGCGGCGGGGTGATGTGGCTGTTCGCCTCGATGCAATACGCGCGAAGCGGTTCGTCCGGGCCCGGTATCCACCGGTGGGTCGTGCTGCGCGGCAGCATGACGTAGTCGCCCGTCCCGACTTCAAACGCACCGAAGACCGTCTGCACCGTTGCCGAGCCGGACTCGACGTAGATGCACTCGTCACCCACCGCGTTGCGGTACAACGGCGACACCTCACCCGCGACGACGTAGTAGATCCGCACGTCCGCGTTGCCGAGCACCAGCCGCCGGGCGGTCACCACGTCGTGGCGTTTCCACTCCTGGCTGTCGAACAGCTCGGGCAACCGCAGGTGCCGCGGTAGCAGTGGCTCGTTGGGCGTCGTGCTGTGGTCGGGCAGGGTCCACGGCCGCGCGTCGACAATCGCCGACGGGATCTGCTCGTGGTAGAGCAGCGCGGAGTCCGAGGAGAAGCCCTCCTCGCCCATCAGCTCCTCGCAGTACAGCGAGCCGTCCGGGCGGCGGTGCTGGGTGTGCCGCTTGCGCGGGATCGTGCCCGCCTGCCGGTAGAAGGACATGGTTCTCCAGATGGCCGGCGCTAGAGATTGCCCCGGCGGGCCTGCTCGCGCTCGATGGCCTCGAACAGGGCCTTGAAGTTGCCCTTGCCGAAGCCCAGCGAGCCGTGCCGCTCGATGAGCTCGAAGAACACCGTCGGCCGGTCCTGCACCGGCTTGGTGAACACCTGCAGCAGGTAGCCGTCTTCGTCCCGGTCGGCGAGGATGCGCAGCTCACGCAACGTCTGGATCGGGACGCGGGTATCGCCGACCCACTCGCCGAGGGTGTCGTAGTAGGAGTCCGGGGTGTCCAGGAACTCCACGCCCCGGTCCCGCATCGCCGTCACGGCACCGACGATGTCGCCGGTCGCCAGCGCGATGTGCTGCACACCGGGGCCGCCGTAGAAGTCCAGGTACTCGTCGATCTGCGAGCGCTTGCGGCCGACCGCGGGTTCGTTGAGCGGGAACTTGACCCGGTGGTTACCGCTGGTCACCACCTTCGACATCAGCGCGGAATACTGGGTGGCGATGTCGTCGCCGATGAACTCCTTCATGTTCTCGAAGCCCATTACCCGGTTGTAGAACGACACCCAGAAATCCATCCGGCCGAGCTCGACGTTGCCCACGCAGTGATCCACCGCCTGGAACAGCCGGCGCCCGGGGGTCACCAGCGGCGGCTGCGCGACGAAACCTGGCAGGAAGGGGCCGGTGTAGCCGGATCGATCAACCAGCGTGTGCCGGGTGTCGCCATAGGTCGCCAGTGCGGCCAGGCGCACCGTGCCGTGCTCGTCGGTGGCGTCGGCTGGCTCCGCCAGGACGGTCGCGCCCTGCTGGCGGGCGAATGTGATAGCCCGGTCCACGTCGGGCACCTCGATGGCGAGGTCGCTGACCCCGTCACCGTGTTCCGCGACCCGCTGCGCCAGTGGCGTTTCGGCCCGGATGGGACCGGTCAACACGAACCGGGCCCGGCCGGAGACCAGCACGTACTCCGCAGCGTCGCGGTAGCCCTGCTCGGGACCCCGGTAGGCCACGCAGGTCATGCCCAACGCCGTCGAGTAGAAGTGTGCGGCTTGGCGGGCGTTGCCGACGGCGAACCGGAGGTGATCCATGCCGATCACCGGGAACGGGTCAGGTTCGATATCGTGCGCGACGCTACCGATCAAGGCGTCGACATTGGCGTCCGTCGACGTCGTGGCGATGTTCAACGTATGGCTCATGGCGCGGCCCCCTGTTTCAAAGGTACGCGTCACCGCAACTGAGCTGATACGGGTTTGCGGCCGTGGGGGCTGGGTCCGGCTTAACCGCTCCAGGGATCTCGCGTACGAGGGCGACTTCGACGCGCTCGCCAGGTTCGACGTGACCGCCGGGACCCGCTTGGTCAACGGTCGAATTCGCCGGCCCGCACACCGGCGGTGAACGCGGCCCACGCAACCGCGGTGACCATCAGTGCCGCGCCGGTGGGTTTCTTGGAGTCCCGCACGGCGCGGTGCGTGTCGAGGTCGGCCACCTCGACACAGTCACCGCCATTGCCGTTGCTGTAGCTGGACTTGCGCCACTGGGCGCCGGTCAGGGTGCGGTTGCCATGTGTGCTCATCACTCACTCACCTAGTGCTGCACTCTTGATCAAAAGGGACGATTGTGTGGGGCTCAGCGCCATCTGGGCCAGCATGCCGAACGCCGCAAGGTAGCTCGCTATCTGTGCCGGGCGACCCAGGTA
>DASUII010000034.1:0-4310 GCA_036279835.1 Pseudonocardiaceae bacterium | reverse complement strand
ACGCCGGCCAGCGTGGATCCCTGCTTGCCGAGCTTGAGGAAGACCTCGCCCACCCCGTCGTCCGGGTAGCTGGAGGCGGTCATGTAGCCTTCCGCGCCCGCCACCGAGAAGCGGGTCACCGTCGCCGGGCGCTGCTTGGGCAGGCGGCGGCGCACCGGGCGGACGTCATGCGACGCGGCGGCGGCTTCGGCCTCCGGCTTCTTCCGCGCGTCGGACAGTGGCTGCCCGACCTTGCAGTTGTCGCGGTACACGGCGAGCGCCTTCAGTCCGAGCTTCCAGCCCTCCAGGTAGACGGACTCGATGTCCTCGACCGTGGCCGATTCGGGGAGGTTCACCGTCTTGGAGATGGCCCCACTGAGCGCTGGCTGTACGGCGGCCATCATCCGCACGTGACCCATGGGGCTGATGGTCCGCTCCCCCATCGCGCAGTCGAAGACCTCGTAGTGCTCTGGGCGCAGCCCGGGAGCGTCGACCACATGGCCGTGCTCGGCGATGTACTCGGTGATCGCCTCCACCTGCTCGGGCTGGTAGCCCAGACTGGTCAGGGCGCGCGGGACGGTCTGGTTGACGATTTGCATGGACCCGCCGCCGACGAGCTTCTTGAACTTCACCAGCGCCAGGTCGGGCTCGATACCAGTGGTGTCACAGTCCATCATGAGGCCGATGGTGCCGGTCGGCGCCAGCAGGCTGGCTTGCGCGTTCCGGTACCCATGTGTCTCGCCAAGGGCGAGGCATTCCTGCCAGGCGGCAACCGCCGCGGCGTGGACGTCGCGGTCCATGCCGCCGAGGGTCTTGATCTCGCGGCAGGCGTCGGTGTGCTTGCTCATGACGCGCTTGTGCGCCGTGGCGTTGCGCTGATACCCGTCGTAGGGCCCGACGGCGGCCGCGAGCTCGGCAGACCTGCGGTACGCGGTGCCGGTCATCAGCGAGGTGATCGCGGCGGCGATCGACCGTCCCCCTTCCGAGTCGTACGCATGGCCGGTGGCCATCAGCAGCGCGCCGAGGTTGGCATAGCCGATGCCGAGCTGGCGGTAGGCCCGGGTAACGGCGGTTATCTTCTCGGTCGGGAAGTCCGCGAAGCAGATGGAAATGTCCATCGCCGTGATGATCAGCTCGGTGACCTGCCGGAACCGCCTGATATCGAAGTTATTGCCGTCGTCCAGGAATTTGAGGAGATTAATACTTGCGAGATTGCAGGAAGAGTTATCCAAATGGACATATTCACTACATGGGTTAGACGCGGTAATTCTTCCTGATTCCGGGCAAGTATGCCAATTGTTAATTGTGTCGTCGTATTGAATTCCCGGGTCGGCACATTCCCAGGCCGCCTGCGCCATCTTGCGGAAGAGGTCCTTGGCGTCGACGGTCTCGACCCTCTCCCCGGTGCGCCTGGCAGCCAGGTCGAACTTGCCGCCTGCCTCGACGGCCCGCATGAACTCGTTGGAGACCCGCACAGAGTTGTTGGCGTTCTGATACTGGACGCTGGTGATGTCCTTGCCGCCGAGGTCCATGTCGTACCCGGCGTCGCGCAGTACCCGGATCTTGTCCTCTTCGCGCGCCTTGGTCTCGATGAACTCCTCGACGTCCGGGTGGTCAACGTCGAGGACGACCATCTTGGCGGCCCGTCGGGTGGCACCGCCCGACTTGATCGTGCCCGCGGAGGCGTCGGCGCCGCGCATGAACGACACCGGGCCGCTCGCGGTGCCGCCCGACGACAGCAGTTCCTTGCTGGACCGGATACGGGAGAGGTTCACGCCCGCACCCGAACCGCCCTTGAAGATGAGGCCCTCTTCCTTGTACCACTCGAGGATCGAGTCCATCGTGTCGTCGACGGCCAGGATGAAGCAGTTGTGCACCCTGAGGTTGCCTGAGAGGTATTCTCCGCTCTCGGTCTGGATATCGTAGACCTCCACTGGGCCAATGGACTCTATCCGCGCGATTTCCAAGCGCTTGCGGCCACGCGCCGGACGCCCTGGCAGTTCGAAGCTGTGCTCAAGCTTTTCCGCCTTCACCGGATCCAGGAAACCAATCTCATCGGCGAAGATCCGCCGGTCGCCGGCAGTCTGGATACGCAGTGTCCAGCAACCCTTGCGATCGGCGCGAGGGTCGTCCTTGAACCCAACCCGTGAGTAGATACCGAAGCGGAGGAGCAGTCGCTGCATTCCCCGGATCAGGCGTTCCGCGATCATGTCCACTTCAACGACGGTGGACGCCTTCCGGGCTGAGACGAAGCCCTCTGCCTGGAAGACACTCCTCAGGTAGGCCGCCACCACGGGCAGCGGCGCGGCATAGAGGTACTCAGGAACCTGCATGTCCACGCCGCGTGCGAGCAGGCCCCACCGCTCGATAAACGGCCGCAACGACTCGCCGTAGAGCCTGGTCCGGCGACAGTCGAGCTTTGCGTCCCGGGTCGCCACCGACCGCTCATGGCTGTGGACGCCCGGAAAGACATGGTCGAGCGCTGCCGTGACCCACGCCAGTTCGGCAGCGGTGACAGTCATCGCCTCGATTGTCAGTGAACGGTTGGTGCCGGAGCCGTACTGGCCCACGAAACCGTCCGACTGCAGCCATCCCGCGAGGGCGGCCTCGGCGATTTCCTGCGGATTGATCTCGGCCTCACCAAAGGAGGCCCGTCGGCTCCATTCCAGCTTGTCTCCTGGACGCAGCGCGCCAGCAGGGACAAAACGCCCTGTCCTTTCGCCCGTTGACCGCCAGACGAGGTGATCGGCAGTGACGTCGATTGTGTATCCCGCCTTGGTGTGAAGGCGCAGCACGTCCTTGATCCCGTTGGCCTTGGTGGCGATGATCCGCGTCACGCCGTCGGCGTCGTAGACCTTGGTGCCAACCGCGTTGTCGTCGACGAGCTTGCCGATCGGGACGAGCCCAGCCGGGGTGCTGACGAGCGCATCGTACGGCTGACATGCCGACACCTGCTGCGGGGAGGACGTGCCCACGTTGAACCAGACCGGCGAGTTGAAGCTGAAAACCTGGTGGACCAGCGCGTGCTTGAGCTCATGGTCGAAGATCTCGGCGTCCTTGGGCGTGGCGAAGTAGCCGTGCTTGAGCCCGGCGGCCACATACACGCCCACGACCCGGTCGACGAGTTGCTTGAGGCTCCACTCGCGCTGTGGCGTGCCGACCGCGCCACGGAAGTACTTGGTCGTCACGATGTTGGCGGCGTTGACCGACCAGAAGCCGGGGAACTCGACTCCCCGCTGTTCGAAGTTGACCGAGCCGTCTCGCCAGTTGGTCATGACGACGTCGCGGCGCTCCCAGGTGACGTCGTCGTAGGGGTGGACGCCGTCCCGGGTGTGGATGCGCTGCATCGTGAGCCCTTTGCGGGTGCCCTTGCTGCCCCGCGCCGTGGACCCGCTCGACGTCTCGGTCATTGCCGTCCCCCTTCTGGGCCTGTGCCTGCTGGGCCGACCTGGCCCATCCAGTCTTGTGGTGTTCGCCCTGATTCAGGGCGTCAGCGCGCCGGCCGACTGATGCGCCGTACGCAGCGTTGCGATCTCGTCCTCGAAGTCCGAAAGCGACTCAAACCCCCGGTACACCGAGGCGAACCTCAGGTAAGCGACCTCGTCCAGCTCGCGGAGCGGGCCGAGGATCGCCAGGCCCACGTCATGGGAAGGCACCTCGGCGCATCCCCGGGCCCGTATCGCGTCCTCCGCCTGCTGGGCGAGGATCGCGAGCTGATCCTCCGTCACCGGGCGGCCCTGGCAGGCACGGCGCACACCCCTAACGATCTTGTCTCTGGTGAAAGGCTCCGTGGCACCGCTGCGCTTGGCCACCATCAAGATCACAGACTCCTGTGTGGTGAACCTCCGGCCACACTCGGGGCACCCCCTGCGACGACGGATCGCGGCGCCGTCGTCGGCGGTCCGGCTGTCGATGACGCGGCTGTCCGGATGCCTGCAAAACGGGCAAAACACGCCATCACCTCCCCGGCCATGACAACTGTGAGCCGGCTCTTGACTACACAACTTGTGGAGGAACTACAGCTATGTAACTACTAGATGTTGTGTTTACCGTAGTTCAGACCCGCGCCCAACGCAAGCGGCCGGGCCGTGTCGGCCGCAGCACACGTGCCGACCTTGCCGAAGCTGCTGGTCACTTCGCCCGGGACCAAGCCGCGGACGGCGTGTCGTCCTACCCGTGGGGCACCCATAGGTGCTGACCTGGCTCGATGCTAGTGCCGTGGAGCGCGTTGAGCTCGATGATCAGCTGCATGACGACGCGCGGGTCGGCGCTGGGCTCAGCCTGCGACGCGATGGACCACAGGGTCTGGCCAGGGTGAACGACCACGGAGG
>DASUII010000033.1:0-8991 GCA_036279835.1 Pseudonocardiaceae bacterium | reverse complement strand
CCGTGCCTCCCCGCGGCAGGCCGATCTGATGATCGTGGCGGGTCGGGTGAGCAACAAGATGGCTCCGGTCCTGCGGCAGATCTATGACCAGATGCCCGAGCCGCGCTGGGTGCTCTCGATGGGCGTCTGTGCCTCCACCGGCGGAATGTTCAACAACTACGCGATCGTGCAGGGCGTGGACCACATCGTCCCGGTGGACATGTACCTGCCCGGTTGCCCGCCGCGTCCGGAGATGCTCATCGACGCCATCCTCAAACTGCACGCCAAGATCATGGATGAGCCGCTGGGTCCGAAGCGGGCAGCGGAGATGGCCGGCCACCGCACCGAGATGGTGGCTTCCTCGGTTCGCTACGGCCCGCAGAAGAACCCCAAGCCATCGGGGAGCGGCCGGTCCAAGGTCATCGAAGCTCGGAAGCAGTGAGTGATCGTGACGGACAAGAATAATGACAGCCTGGCGCCCGGTCAGTACAGCTCGGCTGAGATGAGCTCAGCTCGGCAAGACGAGCACGAGGCGCACGGCGGGGTAGTCGCCGGCCGGGCCCGGCAGGGAATGTTCGGGGTTGCCGGCTCCGGAGATACCTCCGGCTACGGCGGACTGACGCTGCCGGCGTACGTGCCGCCTCCCGCGCAGCGGCCCTACGGTGGCTGGTTCGACGAGGTCACCGACGAGCTGGTGGCCGCGATGCGCGAGCGCGGCATACCCGCCGAGGCGATCCAACAGGTCACCGTGGATCGGGGTGAGATCACCTACTATGTGCACCGGGAGCACCTGCTGGCGCTGTGCCGCACCCTGCGCGATGATCCGGCGCTGCGCTTCGAGCTGTGCAGCACGGTCTCCGGCGTTGACTACGGCACCGAGGTCGCCCAACGGCTGCACTCGGTCTACCACCTCACCTCGATGACCTACCGGCGGCGAATCCGCCTGGAGGTCGCCGTCGATGTCGATGACGCCCACATACCCAGCGTGGTCGAGGTCTACCCGACCGCGGACTGGCAGGAGCGGGAAGCCTGGGACATGTTCGGCATCATCTTCGACGGCCACCCGGCACTGACCCGGATTCTCATGCCCGACGACTGGGACGGCCACCCGCAGCGTAAGGACTACCCGCTGGGCGGAATCCCGGTGGAATACAAGGGCGGCGCCGAGATCCCACCGCCCGACCAGCGAAGGGCGTACTCCTGATGACGCCACAGCAACAGGGGGATACGGAACCAGCGCACACCGTCGGCAGCGGCACAGCCGACACGGTCAGCGACGCCACCAGCTCGGCCGATCCCTACGCCGCCACGGCACGGGAGACCACTGAGGGTCGGGTGTACACCGTCACCGGCGGCGACTGGGACAGCCTGATCGAGGACTGGAAACACGACGAACGCATAGTCGTCAACATGGGGCCGCAGCACCCCTCCACGCACGGCGTGCTGCGGTTGGTCCTGGAGCTGGAAGGCGAAGTCGTCACGCAGGCCCGCTCGGTGATCGGCTACCTGCACACCGGTATCGAGAAGAACTGCGAGTACCGGACCTGGACCCAAGGCGTCACCTTCGTGACCCGCGCGGACTACCTGGCGCCGCTGTTCAACGAGGCGGCCTACTGCCTGGCCACCGAGAAGCTGCTCGGCATCACCGCACCGCGCCGCGCGCAGGTGATCCGGGTGCTGCTCATGGAGCTCAACCGGTGCAGCTCGCACCTGGTGGCGATCGCCACCGGCGGGATGGAGCTCGGCGCACTCACCGGGATGACCGCCGGGTTCCGTGAGCGCGAGGAAGTCCTGCACCTGCTGGAGTTCCTCACCGGCCTGCGGATGAACCACGCGTTCATCCGGCCCGGCGGCGTCGCCCAAGATCTGCCAGAGGGCTACGAAACCAAGATCCGGGATTTCCTGACTGTGATGGACTCCCGGCTGCCGGACTACGACAAGTTGCTCACCGGCCAGCCGATCTGGAAGCAGCGCCTGCAGAATGTGGGCTACCTGCCGCTGGACGGTTGCCTGCAGCTGGGTGTCACCGGCCCGATCCTGCGCTGCGCCGGTTTGGAATGGGACCTGCGCAAGGTGGAGCCCTACTGCGGCTATGAGGAGTACACCTTCGAGGTCCCCACCTCCACCGACGCCGACTGCTACGCCCGCTACCTGCTGCGCGTCGAAGAGATCCACCAGTCACTGAAGATCGTCGCTCAGTGCCTGGACAAGCTGGAACCCGGCCCGGTAATGGTGGAGGACCCCAAGGTCGCGTGGCCGGCGAAGCTGTCCATCGGCGCCGACGGGCTGGGCAACTCGCTGGAACACGTCCGCAAGATCATGGGGCAGTCGATGGAGTCGCTGATCCACCATTTCAAGCTGGTCACCGAGGGTTTCGCGGTGCCACCGGGTCAGGTGTACTCGTCGGTGGAGTCGCCGCGCGGCGAGCTGGGCTACCACCTGGTCTCCGATGGCGGTACCCGGCCGATGCGAGTGCACATCCGGGACCCCAGCTTCATCAACCTGCAGTCGATGCCGGCGATGAGCGAGGGTGGCTTGGTGGCCGATGTCATCGCCGCGGTGGCATCGATCGATCCGGTGATGGGAGGCGTGGACCGATGAGCCGCGCCAAAAAACGAGCAGGCAACCCGGCGTTCACTGCACGGCCGGTCGCGGCGGCGGCAGTGCCCGACCAGGCCGCGCCGACGACCCTGACCACGGTGCAGGACGTGCCGGTGGAGCGACCCGTGCGGGTGGACACCAGCGTGTTCGACGAGCAGACCTGGCAGCGAGCTGGAGAGATCATCGCGCGCTACCCGCGATCTCGATCGGCGCTGCTGCCCATGCTGCACTTGGTGCAAAGCGTCCAAGGTCACATCAGCCAGGCCGGAATCGTGTTCTGCGCCCAGCAGCTAGGCCTTACCACCGCCGAGGTGAGCGCTGTGGTCACCTTCTACACCATGTACAAACGCCAACCCACCGGCGAGCACCTGGTCAGCGTGTGCACCAACACGCTGTGCGCGGCGCTGGGCGGCGATGACATCTACTCCCGGTTGCGCAAGCACCTCGGGGTCGGCCACGAGGAGACCGCCGGTCAGCCGGGCTCGAAGGGCTCGGTCACCCTCGAGCACGCTGAATGTCTGGCTGCCTGCGACCTGGCTCCGGTGCTGCAGGTGAACTACGAGTTCTACGACAACCAGACGCCGGAGTCGGCCGTGGCGTTGGTGGAGGCGCTGCGCCGTGGGGACCGGCCGGCGCCGACCCGCGGTGCGCCGTTGACCGACTGGCGCAGCGCCGAGCTTCAGCTAGCGGGCTTCTTCGGTGCGCCCTCGGAGTTGCGTGATGCGGTGGACGCGCCGTCGGCGGCGCCCGAGACGCTCGCCGGCAACCAGCTCGCGCAGGACAACGGCTGGCAGGCGCCGGCGGCGCCCGACCAGGCCCCGCCGCTACCCGACGTTGCCGCCAAGAAGTGACCACAACAGCAGGAGGAGCCGTGACCGAGCGGACACTCACCCCGGTGTTGACCCGGCGGTGGATGTCGCCGAAATCGTGGACTCTCGACACCTACACCGAGCTTGACGGTTACACCGCGCTGCGCACCGCGCTGGCCGCCCAGCCCGATCAGTTGATCCAGCTCATGAAGGACTCAGGGCTGCGCGGTCGTGGCGGGGCGGGTTTCCCCACCGGCTTGAAGTGGAGTTTCATCCCGCAGGTCAAACCAGGCGAGCAGGCCGGCGGGGCAGCGGCCAAACCCAAGTACCTGGTGATCAACGCGGATGAGGGCGAGCCGGGCACCTGCAAGGACGTGCCACTGATGATGGCCGACCCGCACTCGCTGATCGAAGGCTGCATCATCACCAGCTACGCGATCCGGGCCCACGAGTGCTTCATCTACGTCCGCGGCGAGATGCTGCACTGCAACCGCCGGCTGCAGCAGGCGGTCAACGAGGCTTACCAGGCCGGCTACTTGGGCAAAGACATCCTCGGCTCGGGGTTTGACCTCGACATCGTGATTCATGCCGGCGCCGGCGCCTACATCTGTGGTGAGGAGACCGCGCTGCTTGACTCGCTGGAGGGCCGGCGTGGCCAGCCCCGGCTCAAGCCGCCGTTCCCCGCGACCTCGGGGCTCTACGAGGCACCCACCGTGGTGAACAACGTGGAGACCATCTGCAGCGTGCCGTACATCGTCAACGGCGGGGCGGACTGGTTCCGCACGATGGGCACCGAGAAGTCGCCCGGTCCGAAGATCTACTCGATGTCCGGGCACGTGCAGCGGCCCGGACAGTACGAGGCCCCGCTGGGCATCACGTTGCGGGAGTTGCTGGAGTTGTCCGGCGGGATGAAGGGCGGCCCGCTGAAGTTCTGGACGCCGGGCGGATCGTCCACCCCGATGCTGACCGCCCAGCACATGGATGTGCCGCTGGACTTCGAGGGCGCCGCGGCGGCCGGCTCCATGCTGGGCACCACCGCCGTGATGGTGTTCAACACATCGGTGAGTGTGCCGTGGGCAGTGATGAAGTGGACCGAGTTCTACAAGCACGAGTCCTGCGGTAAATGCACACCGTGCCGGGAGGGGACGTACTGGTTGACCCTGATCCTGCAACGGATGGTGCGCCACGAGGGCACCGCCGCCGACGTGGAGACCATGCTGGACGTCTGTGACAACATTCTGGGCCGGTCATTCTGCGCACTCGGGGACGGCGCCGCCAGCCCCATCATGAGCGGCATCAAGTACTTCCGCCAGGAGTTCCTGGACCTGTGCGCCAAGCAACCCGGATACGGACGCCCTGGCCAGCAGGCCAAACCGGGGCTGCAGATCAACCTGGCAGGATCGCACCGATGACGCTGGCACAGCAGACCGACAGCAGCCGCGCCGTCCCCGAGGGGCATGTCCGGTTGACCATCGACGGCCGTGAGGTCGACGCGCCCAAGGGCGAGCTGGTGATCCGGGCCTGCGAACGGCTGGGCATCATCGTGCCGCGGTTCTGCGATCACCCGCTGCTCGACCCGGTCGCCGCCTGCCGCCAGTGTCTGGTCGAGGTGGAGATGGGTGGGCGGCCGATGCCCAAGCCGCAGACCAGCTGCAGCCTCACGGTCGCCGACGGCATGGTTGTGAAGACCCAGCACACCTCGGCGGTGGCGGACAAGGCGCAGCAAGGCATCATGGAGCTGCTGCTGATCAACCACCCGCTGGACTGTCCCATCTGCGACAAGGGCGGCGAGTGCCCGTTGCAGAACCAGGCGCTGTCCAACGGCCGGGCCGATTCTCGGTTCACCGAGGCCAAACGCACCTTCGCCAAACCGATTGCGATCTCCACACAGGTGTTGCTGGACCGCGAGCGCTGCGTGCTGTGCGCGCGCTGCACCCGGTTCTCCGAGCAGATCGCCGGCGACGAGTTCATCGACATGCTCGAACGCGGCGCTGACCAGCAGGTCGGCGTAGCCGCTGACAAGCCCTTCCAGTCCTACTTCTCCGGCAACACCATCCAGATTTGCCCGGTCGGCGCGCTGACCAGCGCCGCCTACCGGTTCCGGTCCCGACCATTCGACCTGGTCTCCACCCGCGGGGTGTGCGAGCACTGCGCCAGCGGCTGCGCGCAGCGCACCGACTGGCGCCGCGGCATTGTGTTGCGCCGGCTGGCCGGTCACGACCCGCAGGTTAACCAGGAATGGAACTGCGACAAGGGCCGCTTCGCCTTCGCCTACGCCAGTGCCGCGGATCGGCTCACCCGGCCGCTAGTGCGGGATTCCCTCGGTGGTGAGTTGCGGCCGGCGTCGTGGACCGAGGCCCTGCAGGCGGCGGCCACCGGGCTGCTGGCGGCCCGGGATTCCGGTGTCGGAGTACTCACCGGTGGCCGGTTGACCGTCGAGGACGCCTACGCCTACGGCAAGTTCGCTCGGGTCGCACTGGCCACCAACGACATCGACTTCCGGGCCCGGCCGCACTCGGCGGAGGAGCTGGACTTCCTTGCCGCTCATGTGGTCGGCGTCGGGCCATACACCGGCGGGGTGACCTACGACGACCTCAGCGCCGCACCCGCGGTGCTCTGCGTGGCCTTCGAGCCCGAGGAAGAGTCGCCGATCGTGTACCTGCGGCTGCGGCGCGCCGCCCGCGATCGCCAGCTGCCGGTGTGGCACCTCGGCCAGTTCACCACCCCCGCGGTGCGCCGGACCCTCGGCACGCTGCTGCGGGTGGCGCCCGGCGGTGAGCCCGATGCCTTGGACAGGCTGGACGGTCCGGCCCGCGACGCGTTGGACGCGCCGGGAGCGGTGCTGCTGGTCGGTGAGCGCGCCGCCGAGGTGCCCGGGTTGTACTCCGCGGCGGCGCGGCTGGCCGCGAGTACCGGTGCCCGGCTGGCCTGGATCCCGCGGCGAGCCGGTGAGCGGGGTGCGCTGGAGGCCGGGGCGGCACCGACGTTGCTGCCTGGCGGCCGGCCGGTCACCGACCCGGTTGCCCGCGCGGAGATCGAGAGCGCCTGGGGCGTGACGCTGTCGAGCCGGCCGGGTCGGGACACCGAAGGCATCATCGCGGCCGCCGCCGCGGGGCAGCTGGGTGGGCTGGTCATCGGCGGTGTGGGCTCCGCCGACCTGCCGGATCCGCGGCTGGCCGAGCAGGCGCTGAGCCGGACCCGGTTCGTGGTGAGCCTGGAGATGCGCCCCTCGGCGGTGACCAGGGCGGCCAACGTGGTGCTGCCGATCGCGACGGCGCTGGAAAAGGCGGGCAGCTACCTGAACTGGGAGGGTCGCCGCCGGGAGTTCGGCACCACGATCAGCTCCGGGATAGGTCCGGCCCGGGGCGGAGGGGCGACCATGCCGGACTGCCGGGTACTGGACAGCCTGGCCGTCGAGATGGACGTCGACCTGTTCACCCAGACCCCGGCCGCGGCGTGGGCCGGGTTCGCCGCGCTGGGTACCTATGCCGGAGCCCGGTTGGGCTCACCGCAGGTGGCCGCGGCACCGGTCCCGGAACTCGGCGAGGGCAAGGCGTTGCTGGCCACCTGGCGGCGACTGCTGGACAACGGGTCGATGCAGGACGGCGAGCCGCACCTGGCGGGCACCGCACGGACTGCCGTCGCGTTGATGTCCGAAGCCACCGCCACCGACCTCGGAGTGCACCTCGACGGCCGGGTCACGGTATCCACCCAGCGGGGCTCGGTGACGCTGCCGGCTGCGGCCGCTGACCTGCCGCCGGGCGTGGTGTGGGTCCCGGGTAACTCCGGACCCGCTACGGTCCGGAGCAGCCTCGGCGCTGGCCACGGCACCGTGGTCACCGTCCGCAGCGGTAACGGCGGCCCGGCCGGCACCGCGGGAGCAGCCAAGACGGCGTGGGGAGGCAGGTCATGACGCCCACCGAAGCATTGCTCATCGACGACCCGCTGTGGCTGATCATCGTGAAGGTCGTCGTGATCTTCGTGTTCCTGATGGTCATGACGTTGTTCATGATCTGGATGGAGCGCCGGGTGGTCGGGCGCATGCAGCAGCGGCCGGGCCCCAACCGGGTCGGGCCCTTCGGGTTGCTGCAGTCCCTGGCCGATGGGCTGAAGTTGGCGTTCAAAGAGGACATCATGCCGGCGATGGCGGATCGCTGGGTGTACATCCTGGCTCCGATCATCTCCGCTATCACGGCGTTCACGGCGTTCTCCGTGATCCCGCTGGGCGGTGAGGTGTCGATCTTCGGCGAACACACCGTGTTGCAGATCACCGACCTGCCGGTCGGGGTGCTGGTCGTGCTGGCCGCCTCGTCGCTGGGCGTCTACGGGATCGTGCTGTCCGGCTGGGCGTCGGGCTCGCCATACCCGCTGCTGGGCTCGCTGCGGTCGGCCGCCCAGGTGATCTCCTATGAGATCGCGCTCGGGATGTCGATCGTCGCGGTGGTGCTGTATTCGGGTTCGCTGTCCACGGCGGATATCGTGGCCGCGCAGTCGAGCCAGTGGTGGTTCGTCTTCCTGCTGTTCCCCAGCTTCGCGGTGTTCTGCGTGTCGATGGTGGGCGAGACCAACCGCGCGCCGTTCGACCTGCCCGAGGCGGAGTCGGAGCTGGTCGGTGGTTTCCACACCGAGTACTCCTCCTTGAAGTTCGCGCTGTTCTTCCTCGCCGAGTACGTCAACATGGTCACCGTCTCAGCGATGGCGACCACGCTGTTCCTCGGCGGCTGGCACGCCCCGTGGCCGCTGGGCGGCACCGCGCTGGACCGCGGTTGGTGGGGACCGCTGTGGTTCATCGGCAAGCTGCTGGCCTTCCTCTTCGTGTTCGTCTGGTTGCGCGGCACCCTGCCCCGGATGCGTTACGACCAGTTCATGGCGCTGGGCTGGAAGGTGCTGGTGCCGGGCAGTCTGGTGTGGATCGTGCTGGTCTTCGCTGCCCGGGCGCTGCGCAGCTCCGCCGTCACGCCCGGCGAGATCCTCGTGGTGGGCGGCTTCGTCCTGGTCATCCTCCTGGTAGTCGCCTTCCTCCTGCCCCAGAGTTCGACAAAGGGCCAACGGGTCGAGCGAACCCATGAGGTGACCACCGCCGGTTCGGATTACCCGTTGCCCCCGCTGGACCTGGTGGTGCCGCCATCGCCGCCTCGGCGCGCCGCAGTGGGTGCGGGCGCTGCCGTGTCGGCCAATGGCGCGCCGCCGACGAGGCAGGAGGACGGCCATGGGATTGCTTGATCCAGTCAAGGGCTTCGGAGTCACCTTCTCGACGATGTTCAGGAAGGTGGTGACCGAGGAGTACCCCGAGGTCAAGAAGATCACCGCGCCGCGCTATCACGGCCGCCATCAGCTCAACCGGCACCCGGATGGGTTGGAGAAATGCGTGGGCTGCGAGCTGTGCGCCTGGGCCTGCCCCGCGGACGCGATCTACGTCGAGGGTGGGGACAACACCGAGGAAGCGCGCTACTCGCCTGGTGAGCGGTACGGCGAGATCTACCAGATCAACTACCTGCGGTGCATCGGGTGTGGCCTGTGCGTCGAGGCGTGCCCGACCCGTTCGTTGACCATGACCAACGAATACGAGGTGGCCGACGACAACCGCCAGGACCTCATCTAC
>DASUII010000032.1:0-3281 GCA_036279835.1 Pseudonocardiaceae bacterium | reverse complement strand
CAAGCCGACCTACCCGCAACGACCGTCCCCTGGTGGGGCAACCGCACCCTGCACTACGAATTCGCCTGACCCTTGCCCCAACCAACTGCGCGGAAATCCGCGTTAGTGACACCGACTAGCCGCCGTGCCGCCGATCCCGATGACGGTTCGGCCTTGTGGTCGGGTCCGCGTTCGGGTCCGTTGCCGGCCCAGCTTGTCCATCGGGGCCCTGCTGCCCATCCGTGGCCTGACCCGGCTGACCCACGTGATCTTGACCAGTCCGTTGTGGCGGCTGATAGGGGGCTGCCGCGGGAGGTGATCTCGGGGCGGGATTCGGCCGAACTGTCCCATCGCTCACCGAGAGTGTGATCACGTCGCCGGGCTGGGCGGTGGTGGGCGCCTCGGACGCGACCGTGCCCGCTGGCTGATCCGACGACGACACCACCCGCTTCACCCGGAACCCGGCCCGTTCCAGGGTCAGCTGGGCGACGTTCTCGCCCTGCCCCACCACGTTGGGAACGTTCGGTCCGGCGCCGCTGACGTAGCGCGGGTCGGTGGGCGGAAGTGGCATCACCGGGAGGCCTTCGTGCAGTGGAACCATCGCGTTGAACCAGGTGCGGGCGGGCACCTTGCCGCCGAAGATATCGCCGTTGCTACACAGCCGGGGTGGGTCTGAGTCGCAGATCCCGCTCGGCCGCGATCCGTCCGGCCACACCAGCACCGCACCGGAGTACTGCGGCGTGGCGCCGAGGAAGCCGGCCGAGCGGTTGTTCTGGGTGGTGCCGGTCTTGCCGAGGATTGGGCGCGTCCAGTGCGCAGCCTGCGCGGCGGCGAAGGAAGTGCCGCTGGGCTGGTCGTCCTTGCTCAATCCGATTACCAGGGAGTTCGCTAGTCCCGCGGGAACGACCTGCTCACAGGGTGCCTCGGGCACCGGCACCGGGTGACCATTGCGGTCGAGCACCGCATCGATCGGGGTCGGCGGGCACCATTTCCCGCCGCTCATCAAGGTGGCGCCGACGTTGGCGAGGTCCAGCGGACTGGTCGGCTCGGGTCCCAGGGTGTAGGAGCCCCGACGCTCCTTCTTGACGGCGTCGGCGATCGTGCGGCCGGAGGCGTCCTTGAAATTGAGGCTTTGCCGCATGCCCAGCCGGTAGGCCATATTCACCACCGGGTCGATCGATCCGATCCGGTCTTCCAGGGCGACGAAGGTGGTGTTCGGGGAGATCGCCAGCGCGGTCTGCAGGGTGACCGAACCGTTGCGGTATTTGCCTGCGTTGGTGACGGTGTAGGCGCCGCCGTTGTCGCGGAACACCCGCGAGGTGTACGCATCCGTCACCGGTACCGGGTTCATGATTCCCATACCCCGCTCAAGCAAGGTGGCGGCGGTGAAGATCTTGTAGATCGACCCGGCGCCGAAACCCTGCACGAGCGACGGCAGCGCGTAGGACGTCTGGCCGGCGTCGGCGTCGATTCCGTAGTCGCGGTTGGCCACCAGCGCCCGGACCGGGTGCTTGTCACTACCGGGCTCCACGATGGCCATCGCGTCGGCGATTCCCGGGGTCTGGGTTGGCACCTCGGAGGTTGCCGCGCGCTTGGCTATGTCACTGGCCCGGCGGTCGAGGTTGGTGCGGATCAGGTACCCGCCGCGGCGCAGCTTGTCCTCGGGGAACCCCACGGTCGCGAGGTAGTCCAGGGTGTACTGGCAGTAGAAACCGTCCGCGGGACCGGCGCCGACGCATCCGTTAGTCAACCCGGTCAGCGGGCGCTGGATTCCTAACGGCTCAGCCTTGGCCGCGTCGGCCTGATTGGGAGTGATCGACCCGACGTTGGTCATCTCGTCGATGACGACGTTGCGTCGTTCTAACGCGTGCTCGGGGTGCTCTACCGGGTCGTAGGTGGTGGTCGAGCGCACCATGCCGGCGAGCAGTGCGGCCTGCGAGATGGTCAGCCGGTCCGGTGTGGTGTTGAAGTAGGTCCGCGCGGCCGAGGCGACGCCGTAGGCGTTGTGGCCGAAGAACACGATGTTGAGATACCGCGCCAGGATTTCCTGCTTGGACAGGTGCTTCTCCAGCTGCAGGGCCACCCGGATCTCGCGCAGCTTGCGGGCGGGGGTGCTCTCCACGGCCGCGGCACGCTCGGCATCGTTCTGGGCGACCGCATACAGCATGTAGTTCTTGATGTACTGCATCGTCAACGTCGAGGCGCCCTGACCTTCCAGTGCGCTGCCGCTGGAGGACAGGTTGGTCATCAGGGCGCGGGCGGTGCCCCGCCAGTCCACCCCGTTGTGTTCGAAGAACCGCCGGTCCTCGATGGCGATGATCGCCGCCTTCATCGTGTCGGCGATGGCTTGGGGCGGCGTGTTGAACCGGTTCTGGTCGAACAGGTAGGCGATCGGTACCCCATCCTTGTCGGTGATCGTGCTGACCACCGGCACCTGGCTTTGGACCAGGTTGGACGAGACACTGGTGACCGTGTCACTGGCCTGGTTGGACGCCAGACCGATACTGCCCACGGCGGGAAACAGGAGGCCCGCCACCAGTAGGCCCGCGAGCAAGCACAGGCCGAGAACCCGGATCAGCGCGTTGCCGTTCACCACGCGGCGAGCCTACGCGGCCGCGCTGGCTACCCAACGCAGACGTGGCCGAAGCCCGGGCGGGTGGTGCTCTGCACGAGTGAGTGACAGTCATACTTATCTCTTGCCGATGCGGCCCGACGGCCGAGTACTGTCAGCGCGCGTGAGCGCATCCCATACAACCGCCCAGCAGAGTCTCCTCAATGACGTCGAGGCTCTGGTCGCCGCCCTGATGGGCGATGCCCCGGTGGCGGAGCTCATAGAGATCACGAACCGGATCGCTGCTGCGGTGGAGTACTGGGACGACATTCCGGCGGGCGCGATCGCCGATCTTCGCTCAGCGATCGATCTGATGCGCGGCGGCCAGGCGTGCGCCACCGTCAGTGCGCTGCTCGCCGCGCGCTCCGAACTCACAGTGCCCCCGCAGTTGAGCTGACATCGCGCTGATCTGCCCGCACTACACACCCACAGCGCGTGTAACTCGGCGCCGTGGTTCTGGCGGTGGGGCAGGCCGCTACGTTCCCATGCTCGGCTCCGCGGCTGATGAGCCCGAGCTGCCGCCCAAAATCTCCACCGCGCGCCCATCGCCGTGAACTCGACAGTGATGATGGTGGGGTGGATCGTTTCGGGTGGTCTGACTCTGAACTCGACTGGCCGTGGTGCCTTGGTGTTGATTTGTCGGCTGCCCGGAGCGACCCGCGTTTGTGGTGCCGACCGGCCGGCGGGGTGT
>DASUII010000031.1:0-2237 GCA_036279835.1 Pseudonocardiaceae bacterium | reverse complement strand
CTCACCGGCGTGGTGTGCGGCACCACCTCGGAGTACACCTGCGCCTCACGGACCCGACGAGCGATCAGCTGCGCGTACTGCGCCCCGAAGTCGACGACCAGAACCGGTCGTGAGTGGGAAACAGTGTTATAGCACTTAATGGCACTCACGAGCCTTTGGCCAAAGGCCGAAGGCCCTCTCAGCGAGCGCGGTGATGGTCAGCGCGGGGTTCACGCCGAGGTTCGCGCTGACCGCTGAGCCGTCCACCACGAATAGGCCCGGGTAGCCGTGCACCCGGTGGTGGGCGTCGATGACGCCGTCGTCGGCGGTTGCGCCCATCGGGCAACCACCGAGGAAATGCGCCGTCAACGGGACCCCGAACAGCTCGCCCCAGGTGCTGCCCGCGGTCCCGCCGATGTGCTGGGCGGCGAGCTGGCTGGCCTGGTAAGCGGCGGGGATGAAAGTGGGGTTGGGCTCGCCGTGACCGGGTCGCGAGGTCAGCCGGCCGCGGCGGCGGTAGGTGGTCAGCGAGTTGTCCAAGCTCTGCATCACCAGCAGGATCACCGTCCGTTCACTCCAGCGTCGCACCGACAGCAGCCGCGCCGTCCGGGTGGGGTGCCGGCCCGCGAAGCGCAGCAACTGCTTCCATCGTGGCGTGTCCGACGCGCCGTCGGTGGCCAAGGTTTGTAGCAGCGCCATCGCGTTGCTGCCTCGCCCGTAGCGGACCGGCTCGATATGGGTGTGCTCGTCGGGATGGAAGGAGGAGGTGATGGCCACCCCGCGGGTGAAGTCACGCGCCGGGTCCACAGTGGCTCGGCTGGCGCCGACGACCGCCTCGGAGTTCGACCGGGTCAGCTGCCCCAGCCGGGGCGAGAGCCGGGGCAGCACGTGCTGGTCGCGCATCCGGTGCAGCAACTGTTGGGTGCCCCAGGTGCCGGCAGCGAGCACCACCTGATTCGCCCGGATCGTCCGGCGCCCCACTGGCCCGATATGCAGCTTGCCGGTACCCACGGTGTCGACCAGCCAGGTCCCGTCCGGCTGCGGGCGCACCGCAGTCACCGTGGTCATCGGGTGCACCGCCGCCCCGGCCCGCTCCGCGAAGTAGAGGTAGTTCTTCACCAGCGTGTTCTTCGCGCCGACCCGGCATCCGGTCATACAGCAACCGCATTCGGTGCAGCCGGTCCTCCGGGGGCCGGCGCCGGCGAAGTAGGGGTCGTCGACTTCCTCGCCCGGCGGTCCGAAGAACACCCCGACGGGCGTGGGATGGTAGCTCTCGGAGACCCCCATATCCCGCGCGACCTGCACCATCACCTCGTCGGCAGCGGTGTGTCCGGCGTAGGTGGTCACCCCGAGCATCCGCTGCGCCTCGTCGTAGTGGGTGGCGAGCTCGGCGCGCCAGTCGGCGAGGTGCGCCCATTGCGGGTCGTCGAAGAACGCGTCCGGCGGGCGGTAAAGGGTGTTGGCGTAGTTCAGCGACCCGCCGCCGACGCCGGCGCCGGCCAGCACCACGAGGTCACGCAGCAGGTGGATGCGCTGGATGCCGTAGCAACCCAGCGCCGGCGCCCAGAGGAACTTGCGCAGCTGCCATGACGTGCTGGCCAGCTCGTCGTCAGCGAAGCGCCGCCCCGCCTCGAGCACGCCGACCCGGTAGCCCTTCTCGGTCAGCCGCAGCGCCGCGACGCTGCCACCGAACCCGGATCCGACCACCACCACGTCGTAGTCGACCATGCCGGAGACCTCCTCGTACGTCCTGCCAGGAGCGTAAACCGCGTCCCTGAAGGCAACCACGCAGCTTCAGGTTTGTTTCCCGCTTTCTTCCGCCGTGTGCCGCGGGAAAGCCGCATGAGCACCGAGCAGAGTAAGCAGCGGCAAATGGGTAACGCCGTCGACCTACGTTTCGACCGCTCGTCGCATCACTGGAATATTGATGCCGGGCAAGGGGCGTGAGCCCTGAAGTTGTCAGGGGTGGGTGCGACAATGGTCAGGTGATCGAGACGCAGCTGGAGCCGAGGCAGGCGATAGCTGCCTGCGTCGACCAGTGGCGTCATGCGATCGTCGGGTGCGATGACGCGGGGTTGCCGGAACACGTTCGGGATATTGAAGCGGTGTCGCGGATAGTGTATTCGGTGATGCTGGATACCGTCGCGGAACTAGAATCCCGCAATATTGCGGTCACCGCTGGATTCCGCAACACCAAACAGTTGCTGGCCGGGATGTTGAACCTGTCACCGACCGAGGCGGGCACCCGAGTCACCCAC
>DASUII010000030.1:0-9628 GCA_036279835.1 Pseudonocardiaceae bacterium | reverse complement strand
GCCGTCATACAGGGCTACCGCACCGGCAACCCCTCGGCCGACCGGCACTGGAAGCCTCACCACTCCGCGGCGCGCGAGTCAGACGAAGTCGCACGCCGTGTGGAACATTCGTAGGCAGCGCTGCCAGGGCGGCGCCGAGCTGCCCAGCGACTTCAGGTGCGGCAGCCGGAGCCTGAGTGCAAGATCACTGTGGTTAGCACTCACGGGGATGCATAGTCGTTCGTGACGATCAGGATCAGGCCAGGAGAGGCGTTCTCGATACCCGGGAACCGAGCCTCGACACGTACTTTGAGCTCGGCAGCGAGGGTCTCAGCCGCGGCGCGCTGATCGGTGCCCTCCTGGTAGTACACGGTGGTCGTCGGGATGGTTCCACGGGCGTAATTACCGACCTCGACCACCGTCCACCCGGCAGCGCTGAGATCATGCGCAGCTCGCGCAGCCAAGCCTCGGATCGTGCTGTTGTTGTAGACGCGCACCTCGCCGCGACTAGCAGCTATGGCACTACCGCCGTTGTCGCCGGCGGGAGGGCCTGCGGCGGTGCTCGGCGGACCGGGCGGAGAGACTGCCGGTGCTTCAGCGAAGGGTGCTTCAGTGGAGGGCGAGATCACCGGTGGCGGATAGGGAATGACCGACGGCACCGTCGATGTGTTGACGGGAGCATGGGTCGCCGTGACCGCGGGTTTCGCCGCCGTCCGCTCTCCACGGGTCACCGCCAGCACCAACCCGATCACGGCGGCGACGACCGCGAGCGCGAACAGCGCCAGTCCGGCGGTGCGCAGCCGTCTGCTACCTCCACTACCGGGCGTGCCCATGGCCTACTTCGGCCCGACGCCGAGTCGGCGGGCGGCCCGGGCACGTTGACGACCGGACCGCAGCCGACGCAGTCGCTTGACCAGCATCGGGTCGGCGGCAAGCGCCGCGGGGCGGTCGATCATGCTGTTGAGGGTCTGGTAATAGCGAGTGGCGGACATGTCGAAGAGCTCGCGGATGGCCTGCTCCTTGGCACCGGCGTACTTCCACCACTGACGCTCGAAGGCCAACATCTCGCTCTCTTGGGCGCTCAGGCCCTCGGGCTGGTCGTCGATCAGGTGCATCGCCTGTGCGGCGTCCATCGCGCTCCTCGGTTCCCAACCATGCGAATCACAGCGGTGTGATTCTGGCCAGCATTGAACCATGCGATGGCCAGGGACGGACCGGGGCGCCCCGATACGTGCCCAGGATGCCGGTCGGCGAACGCCAACGATTACTGTTCCCCATCATGGCTGTATGTCCGATCCGGATCGTCGGCGACCCGGTGCTGCACAACCCCACCAGGCTCGTCACGGAGTTCGGTGCGGAGCTGCACGCGCTGGTTGACGACATGTTCGACACGATGGCGGCCGCCCAGGGCGTCGGGCTCGCCGCCAACCAGATCGGCGTGGACCTGCGCCTGTTCGTCTATGACTGCGCCGAGCAGGGCGTGCGCCAGCGGGGTGTGGTGGCCAACGGGGTGTTGGAGACCAGCGAGCGTCCCGAGACCATGCCCGATCCCGACGATGACTGGGAGGGTTGCCTTTCAGTACCGGGTGAGTCCTTCCCCACCGGGCGGGCGGCTTGGGCGCGGGTCACCGGCGTCGATGCCGACGGCGCGCCGGTCACCGTGGAGGGCACCGGCTTGCTGGCGCGGTGCCTGCAGCACGAAACGGATCATCTCGACGGCGTGCTCTACCTCAACCGGTTGGTCGGCCGGCACGCCCGCGAGGCGAAGAAGATGCTCAAGGCTCAAGGTTGGGGCGAGCCCGGGCTGAGCTGGGACCCCGCCGCGGTCCGTCCGGACGACTGAGCACGCACGGCCGCTGCGCTCAACCGTACGGTCGGACGGCCGTGGTAGACCATTCGCGTGGCCGCTACTCACAAACCGAGGTGCAGCCGGAGTGCGCGGTCGAGCTGAACCGCCAGATCGGCAGGTAGTACGCCGACACAGCGGCCGATTCGAACTACGGCGACTGGCCGGACCTGTTCAGTCTGCGCTTTCGAGTCTCGTCGCAAGCCGCACTCGACCGCTGGAAGCAGCACCTGGAACGGGTGGATCCGGGTGACATTCGACGTCACGGGCACCACGGTCAACACACCGGACCCGGATCGCTCCGCTGCCGCGTTGGCGCCGTTGTTACTCACGATCACCGCTGGCCGTACCTCGTCCGCCTCGGAGCCGAGCACGGGGCCGAGATCAACCATCCGGATCTCCCCACGTCTCATTGGGAGCTGTCAAGCCCATCGGCCGCAACGGCTTCCCATAGCGATGCGTCCTCTCCGGCCTCCCATTCGGCCCACGCGTGCTCATAGGAGTCGGACAGGACGTGCGCGCGCAGCAACGCAACCGCCCGCTGCACCGTGGCCGAGCGCGACCGCACGCCGTGAGACCTCGCATAGTCGTCCAGGAACTCGACGTCCTGCTCCGAAAGGCTGACACTCAGCTTCACACCAGTGATGCTACCTCTTTGACCCAATGTGCACTACTCGCAGTGCGACCGAATGGTACGCATGTGGCTGCGACCGCCATTCGCTTCGAAATTCAGTCGCGGCGGCGACTCAGCTGTCCAAGGCTGTTCCCCCGCTGAGAGCGGGGGACATACCGTGAGAGAGAACCCATTCACACCTCAGGGCGGCGCGCAGCGCCCACGTCGTTGGCTCCGAATGGCGGTTTCAAGCCGAGAAGCTGGCGGAACAGGAGGTGGTGTGGTGACGTTGCTTGAGCAACGGTGTAATCCTCGAAAAGAGGCGGTGGTTGCGGTGGATCCCTTGGACTCCTACTCGCGGACGGTCAGCTCGGTGGCGGCAGCGGTCACCCCGCACGTCGCAAGCCTGCGGGTCGGGCCGGGCGCCGGGTCGGCTGTCGTGTTCGCCGACGACGGACTGCTGCTGACCAACGCGCACGTCGTCGGCCCCGCCCGCGATGGGGTCGCGGCGTTCACCGACGGGACCGAGCGCCGCTTCGACGTAGTGGGCGTCGACCCGCTGTCTGATCTGGCGGTGCTCCGGACCCGCGGCGCCACGCCGGCTGCGGCGGTCCTGGGCGACGCCGACGGTCTGGTCGTCGGACAGTTGGTGATCGCCGTTGGCAATCCCCTCGGGCTCGCCGGATCGGTGACCGCCGGAGTGGTCAGTGGGCTGGGCCGGTCGCTGCCGGTGCGCTCGGGCCGGGCCGTGCGGGTGATCGAGGACGTGATCCAGACCGACGCCGCGCTCAACCCTGGAAACTCTGGCGGCGCGCTGGCCGACGCCAGCGCCGAGGTGGTCGGGATCAACACCGCCGTCGCTGGTGTCGGGCTCGGGATGGCAGTGCCGATCAACGCGACGACCCGCCGGATCATCGGCGCGCTGCTGGCCGATGGCCGGGTGCGCCGCGGTTACCTCGGGCTCGTCGGGACGCCCGCCCCGCTGCCCGGACCGGTCGCCCAACGCACCGGTCAGACGTCGGGGCTGCGTCTGGTGGAGGTCATCCCGGGAAGTCCCGCCGATCGGGCCGGACTGCACACCGGCGATATCGTGCTCAGTGCTGGCCGCAAGCCCGTCACCGACGCCCAGGGTATCCAGCGCCAGTTGTTCTCCGACGCCATCGGCATCACCCTGCCGATCACCGTGTTGCGCAACGGCGCCATGGTCGACGTGATCACCGTGCCCACCGAGCTGGTGGCGAGCTAGTCACGTCCGGGACACGCCGTAACAGATCGTGGGCCCCGCGATAACGGTGGGTGTGCGACTATCACTCGCAGTGTCCCGGAGCGGGAGTTAGCTATGACGACGTCGCTGGAACGCGGGCGGTACGACTGGCCGTGGCGGGGCGGTCCCGGATTCGTCACCCCGGACGGCTCCCAGGTCGTCCTGCGCGGCCGCGCGCTGGACGTGTCCAGACCGTGGTCGTGCGGGTTCATCGCCCTGGTCCGTGGTGTCCGCCGATCGTTCACCGTCGCCGAGGCCGGCGCCTTCGACTGGCACGCCACCTTCACCACGATTCCCGATCAGCTGCTCCGCCAGCCGTACAACGCCGGCGAGCTGGTCATCGGCATCCGGAACAAGGCCGAGGATTATCGGGCGGCCTGGCGTGGACCGTGGTTTGAGCTGCACACCCGAGGCAGCGGGTCCCCGGACGGGATCAGCACGATTTTCGACGCGTTCCGGCTGACCGACACCCCGCTGGGGTTACTCGCTGCGCCACGCAGCGCGAGACAGGCCCAGCTGGAACCGGTGCGGGTGGCCAAGGAGATCCCCGGGATCGGCTATCTGACCATCGAACGTCCCGGCGCCAGCCAGCTCCTGGTCCCCGACTTCCGGGGCCATCTGACCCAGCATGGCGAGCTGTGGCGCGAGCCGCTCGGGTCCGGCGCGCAGGGACGGTCGCGCTCCGACGCCCTGATCCTGGCTACGCCCACAGCGATCACCCGGCTGGTTCCCGGCCCGACCGACACCGCGGACCCCAACGAAGCGTTAGCCTTTCTTGACGACTTGAGCGTGATTTGGGAGCCCGCATGATCCTGCTGGGGGTGCCCGTGCTCGCAGGTGCATTCCTCCTCGTAGAGGCGGGCCTCGAGCACATCAGGGCACCCGAGATGTTGGCTCGCGCGGCAGGCACCGGGTTGGTGGCCGCGCGTGCCATCGCGGCCGTCGAATTCGTCATCGGGGTGCCGTCGGTAGCCGCGGTGGTATTCGGCACCGCTGAGCTGCGGTGGGCGCTCGCGGCCCAGACCGCGATGTACGTGGCCTTCGCCGCCCACCTGTCGTGGCGCCGCTACCAGCGTGACGAGTCGGACTGTGGCTGCAACCGGATGGGTACCCAGGTCGGTCCCGGTGGGATCGCCCGGGCCGTAGTGCTGGCGGCCGCCACGTGTGCCGCGACCACGGTGTATCCGGCCGTCGCGCTGCCCGGCGGAGGCATCGCGGTCCTGCTGGTCGCCTGCGCTGCGGTGATGGCCGTACTGCTGTACACGCTGCCGGCCGCGGTCGACGGGCGTGCAGCGTGAGCGCGCTCACCGCGGCACTGGTGCTGAGCTGGGGCTGCCTGGCGGTGCTGGCGCTGGCGATGGCCGGGATCTTGCGGCAGCTGCGGGAGCTGCAGGCCGAGGTGGCTCAGCTCAGCGCGCCACCTTGGCGTGCCGCGGCGGGTCGCCGGGTGGCGCAGTTGGCCGGCACAGATCCCCTGGTCCTGCTGGTCCTCGACCCCGGGTGCAGCTTCTGCGACGCGGTGCACGAGCCGTTCACCCGGCTGGCCGGCGAGCATCCCGGTACCCGGTTCGAGGTGCTGTCCCCGCGTACCCGGTGGGCTGACACACCGAACATCCGGTCCCGGGTGGACCCCGACCTCGTCAAGGAACTGGACCTGCCCTGGGCACCGGCGCTGCTGCACGTCGGCGCCGACGGCACGGTGCTGGCCGGGCAGCCGGTGTCTTCTCCGGAGCTTCTCGACGAGCAGGTGACGAGCCTGCTGAACACCGCCCTGCACCGCCAAGGAGCGTGATGATCCAAGCTGACATCCCCCGGATCGACCAGCCCGGCTCCGACGCAGCGCCCCGCAGTGTGCAGTTCCGCGACGCATCGCCGACGGTGCGCCGTCGGGGGTTCCTGGCCGTCGTCGGCACGGCCGGCATGACGTTGGGACTCACCGTGCTGGGATGGATCCCGCTGGCCCGTCCGGCCAGAGCGGAGCAAGGTAGCGAGTATCTCGACTGCGGGCACTACCGCCACCGTCCGGGTTCACCGATCTGCTACGGCGCGCCCTACTCCGCTTCCTACTGCGGCTCCGATCGGTGGTTCAAGAGCGGCTGTTACGGCAACTGGAAAGACGGGCTCGACTGCTACCAACCGCGCACGATCTGCCGTGCCGGCGGCGAGGCCCGCAACGGCTGGCGCTGGAAGGACGGCGACACCGTCTACCGCTGCGCGGACGGCGAGGTCCACTACAGCGGAGCGCCGAACTTAGAACAGCTGATCTGCAGCGCGACGCTGTCCGGCGATTGATCACCCCAGATTGATCACCCCGCGCCTGCCACGCGCCACCTTCGGTCCCGTGCTGGTGACCGGTGCGGTGTCAGTGCTCGCTGCGGCGGCGCCGGTGATGCGCGAAGGCTGGCTACTGGCCTGGCTGCTGCTGGGTCTGACTGCTGGTTACGCGCTGTCCGGCTCGGCATGAAGCACTAACTCGGCGTACCTGCTGAGCTCGCCGGTCTGGCGAGGTTCGTCACGGGCGTACTTCACCGTCGGGCTGCTCGCCGGCGGTCTGGCCATCAGCACGCTGGCGGTGGCACTGGGCAGCCTGGTGCGGCCGGTAATGCCGCCGGCGGTGCGGGCAGGTTTGATCGTCGCGACAGCGCTGTTCGTGTTGGCCGGTGAGTGCGGGTTGCATCGCATGGCGCTGCCGCACCGTCGGTCCCAGGTGCCCTCGACGGTGATCGGCACCGGCGAGCAAGCCGGAGCGCTGCAGTTCGGCTTTGAGATGGGCACCGGCGTGCGCACCCATATGCCGAGCAACCTGCCCTACCTGCCGCTTATGGCGGTACTGCTGGTGGCCAACTGGGCCGCGGCGGTGGTTGCTGGGCTCGGCTTCGGCCTCGGACGCGCCGCGATGGCACTGGGTCGCCACCACAGCGGCGACGCCACCTGGTGGGACCGCCAGTGGCAGCACCACCAGCGGGCCCTGCGGATCACCCTCACACTGGCCGCGACCCTGCTCGCCACCTTGATCGCACTGTCCTGACCCCCTGGCGCGCAGCCCCCCACTTCCCGAACTCCACAGCAGCGCTCATCACAGCCGCGCGGACAGCTCTGCTGTGGAGTTCGGGAACGTCAGTGCACTGGAGGTCCGGCGCGACGGACTGCGGGGCCAGACCTACGAGGTGTCGATATCGCATTCGTGTAGGGGTTCGTCTGCGTTCAGGGCGCGGCGCAGCAGTCGGCCGATCAGCGACTCGAGGTGGTCCGGCGGAATGCCGCCGGCGGGCTTCTTGGCGGTCAGGTCACTCGCGGCGAGCACGTGCCCCGCCGGCAATGCGCAGCGAGCCACCAGGGAACGGCCGAACAACGCACGCATCGGCGCGAGCTCGGTCGCCACCTCGTCCTTGTCGACGGGGGCCGCGAGCGCCGACTCGACATAGCGGACGCCCTCGACGAGCAGGCGCAGCTCGCTGGTGGTCACCGAAGCCGCTACGTCCGGGCCGAACATCTCGCGAGACAGCGTCACGTGCACCTCGATCACCCGCCCGCCGAGCGCGACCGCGGCCAGCGCCGGGAAGATCGTCCCCGAATGGTCGGATAACCCGGCGGCGCAGCCGTATCGCTCCCGGATCTCGGCTAGGACGTTGAGGCCGATCCGCTGCGGTGCGACCGGGTAGGCCGACGTGCACTGCAGGACCGCCAGCGGCCCGGCACCGCCGTCGCGCAGCCGCGCGACCGCGCCGTCGAGCTCGGTCCAGCCGCTCATCCCGCTGGACAGCAGCACCGGCGCCCCGGCCTGGGCCACCGCATCCAGCAGCTGCGGGTTGGCGACCTCACCGGAAGCGACCTTCCAGGCGGCGACGCCGACGCGGCGTAGCAGCTCGACCGCTTCCAGTGAGAACGGGGAGCTCAAGAACGCCAGACCGCGATCCTGCGCGTGCTGCCGAAGGCCCGCCCAGGCCTGCGGGGTGAACTCCATCCGCTTCCAGTACTCGTAACGGGTGTCGTCGGCGTAGCTGAACTTGACCCGCCACGGCTCGTCGGTCCGGCTCTCGGCGGACGCGATGTGGGTCTGGAACTTCACCGCATCGGCACCCGCGTCCGCGATCGCGTCGATGAACGCGTGCGCAGTGCCCAGGCTGCCGTCGTGGGCCTGGCCAACCTCTCCGATTAGCGCGACACGGTGGTTCCAGTCGAGTACAGTCACGCGACGCAGTATCCAGTCTTCTCGAATGGATTAAAAACATGACACAAACGGTGATTAGTGAGCGAGTTGCAGCGCTCGGTTACGATTATGGCGGCCAGGCGGCGCTGCGAGTAGCGGAGTGCAATCTCTGCGAGTCGCGGGAACACGCCGTCGAGGTCGCCGAACGTGACCGTTACGGCTACCCGGCCACCTTCGTGGTCTGCCGGCGGTGCGGGCTTGGCTACCTCTGCCCCCGGCTGAGCGCCACCCAGTACGCGCACTTCTACTCCGAGATCTATCGCCCGCTGGTGTCGGCCTACCACGGCCGCCGCATCGACGCCGAGACCGTGCAGCTGGAGCAGCGTGACTACGCCACCGGGCTGGCCGCCTTCCTGCTCCCCCTGCTGCCGTCGACGCCGCGCACGATCCTCGACATCGGCGGCTCAACCGGAGTGGTCGCCAGCGTACTGGCGACACGCTGCAACGCGCGCGCCACCATCCTCGACCCGAGCCCGGATGAACTCGCGGTGGCGCGGGCCGGCGGTATGGAGACGATCGCGGGCCTGGTCGAGGACTTCGATCCGGGTGAGCGCAGCTGGGATCTGGTGTTGCTGTGCCAGACGATCGACCACCTCCTCGACGTCCGCGGAACGCTGGCGGCGCTGCACCGGATGACAGCAGCCGGCGGTCGCGCGTTCGTCGACATCGTCGACGTCGACGTCCTGGTGGACCGGACCGGCGATATCGAACGGGCGGTCAAGATCGATCATCCGTACTACCTGACCCGCGCCACCGCTGCCGCGTTGTTCACTCTCACCGGTTTCACGATCATCGCTGAGCGACTCACCGATGACGGTCATCGAGGCTTCGTGCTGACCCAGGGTCCCGCCGGCGAACCCAACTGGCCGGCACTAGCGGCCAGCGCAGCGCAGTTCGTCGCCAACATCAGCTAACTGGGAGCGGCGTTGCGGCCGCTAGAGTCACCGACGTGCTTGATCGTCGCAAGAAGATCTGCGTCGTCGTCGCCAGCCGGGCCAATCTGGCCCGGATCACCACGGTCCTCGAGGCGGTGCGCGATCATCCCGCCCTGGAGTTGCAGGTGATCGCCGCCGCGTCCGCGCTGCTCGAACGGTTCGGTTGCGCGGTGAAGGTTCTGGAGGCCGCCGGGTTCATCCCTGACGCCAAGGTCCCGTTCATCGTCGAGGGCCAGACGCCGGCGATGATGGCCAGATCCACTGGCCTGGGCCTGCTGGAGTTGCCGACGGCGCTCGAGCGCCTGGAGCCCGACGTCGTGGTCACCGTCGCCGACCGCTTCGAGACGATCGCCACAGCCATCGCCGGTGCCTATATGAACATTCCCGTCGCCCACACCCAGGGTGGCGAGGTGTCCGGATCGATTGATGAGAGTGTCCGGCACGCGATCACCAAGCTGTCGCACCTGCACTTCCCGGCGACCGAGCTCAGCGCCCGCCGCGTCATCGCGATGGGTGAGGACCCGCGGTATGTGTTCAACGTCGGCTGCCCGTCGATCGACCTGGCCGCCCGCGCCCGCCCGGGGTCGGGCCGCGACGCACTGATCAACCACTGTGGTACCGGTTCGCCGATCGACCCGGGGAAGCCCTTCCTGCTGGTGATGCAACACGGCGTCACCACCGAGTACGGCCACGGCCTCGACCAGATGACCGCGACGTTGCGCGCGATCTCGTCGATCGGGATGCAGGCGCTGGTCTTCTGGCCGAACGTCGACGCCGGCAG